>NZ_JBITGS010000016.1:0-234516 GCF_044457265.1 Streptomyces sp. NPDC050564
AAACGCCCGGTTACATTCCGAACCCGGAAGCTAAGCCTTACAGCGCCGATGGTACTGCAGGGGGGACCCTGTGGGAGAGTAGGACGCCGCCGAACAATTATTCAAAGAGCTGGTCCCTGAACTTCGGTTCAGGGACCAGCTCTTTTTTGTTTTGCGTCACTTGGCGTTCACGTTGCGCGACAAGCATCCGCCGTATGAGTACTGCTGCAATGCTCAGGGCCGCGGGTGTCGGAGCCGGTGACGAGGTCATCGTGCCGGCGTTCGGGAACGTCGAGGTGGCCGAGGCCGTGACGCAGGCCGGGGCGACGGCCGTCTTCGCCGACATAGACCCGGCGACATACTGCCTCGACCCGAACTCGGTCGAGGCGGTCATAACTCCCCAGTCGGTGGCCATGGTTGTGGTTCATCGCTTCGGTCGGTCGGCCGACATGGTGCGGCTGCGGGGGATGGGACTGCGGCACGGGTTCCTGGTGCTGGAGCAGGGTGAGTCCGTGGCGCCGTACGACGAGATAGCGCAGCGCAGGGAGCGGGCCGTCTACCTTGACGGGCGGTTGAGCGGTGTGCGGACGCCCGACGGTGGTGACGGGCACACCTACCAGCAGTACGTCGTGCGGGTGCCGGGCAATGGGCGGCCGGACAGGGACGCGTTCGCACGGGCCGTGCGGGCCAGGGGAGTTGAGTGCTGGGTGCCGGTGAAGACTCCCGTGCACCGCATGCCGGCATTCCGTCGGGACGTGCACCTGCCGGAGACCGAGCGGGCCGCGGATGAGACTCTCGCGCTGCCGGTCGATGCCTCTCTGACCAAGCGCGAGATGCAGCGGATCGTCTCGGCGTGCAATGCGCTCGGTGGACTGCTTCAGCCTGCCTTCTGACCCACCGAGCGTGGTTGGGAACACGCTTCTGTTCGGGGTATGATCTATTCCGTTGCCGCGAGGGAAACCTCGAAATGGCAACTGGCCCCTATAGCTCAGTCGGTAGAGCGTCTCCATGGTAAGGAGAAGGTCAACGGTTCGATTCCGTTTGGGGGCTCCATCAGGAAAAGGCCTCCGCCCTTACGGGCGGGGGCCTTTCTCGTACCCCGAGGCCATGCCGTGCCTCAGTCCTTGTGGAGACCGGGAACCCGCATCGCCAGAATCGCCATGTCGTCGGACGGGGCGTCGGAGGCGAAGCGCTCGACCGCGCGCATGATGCGGGCGGCGACCGCGCCCGCCGTCAGACCCGTGCACGTGGTGAGGACGTCCGTGAGCCCGTCGTCGCCGAGCATGCGGGTGCCCTCGCGGCGCTCCGTGACGCCGTCCGTGACGCACAGCAGGACGTCGCCCGGATCCAGCGTGACCGTCTGCTCGTACAGCTCCAGGTCCTCCATGACGCCGAGCAACGGCTGGGGTTCGGCGGCCGGTTCGACCGTGCCGTCCTGGCGCAGGCGCAGCGGGAGCGGGTGGCCGGCGCACACCACCTTCAGCAGTGCGCTGCCGTCCTCCTGGGGCCACAACTCGCCGTACAGGAGCGTCAGGAAGCGGCTGCGGGCGCCCTCGTCGAGGATCGCGGAGTTCAGGCGCTCCAGGACGGCCGGGCCGCCGTAGCCCTCGCGGGCCAGCAGCCTGAGCGCGTGCCGGGCCAAGCCGGTTACCGCCGCCGCCTCCGGGCCCGTACCGCAGACGTCGCCGATGGCGAAGCCGTATGCGCCGTCACGGATCGGGAAGAGGTCGTAGAAGTCGCCGCCGACCTCGTTGCCCTCGCCGGCCGCTCGGTAGATGACCTCGACCTCGACGCCCTCGATGTGGGGGAGTTCGGGGGGAAGGAGGCTGCGCTGGAGGGACTGGCTGATGGCCACGCGCTCCGAGTACAGGCGGGCGTTGTCCAACGCCAGGGCGGCCCTGCGTGAGAGGTCTTCGGCCAACTCCAGGATTTCCTGGCGGAAGTGTTCGTCCGACGGCTTGCCGAGTGTCAGCATGCCGATGACGCGGTTGCGGGCCACCAGGGGGAGTACGACTGTCTCGCCGCCGACCGCCGAGGCCGTCGCCAGCGTCGTGCCGATGCCGGAACTCACCGGCGAGGACTCGCCCAGGCCCAGGCTGCGCATAGAGGTGCGCAAGGCCGCCTCGTGGGCCGCTTCGGCGGGTGCCGACCAGACGCGGGCGCCCGGGGTGGGGACCGGGTCCGGTGGGGCGATCTTGGAGAGCAACGCCTTGAGGCCGTCGATGCGTTCCTCGTCCTCGTGCAGGACGTACGAGAGATACGGATCCGAGGCCTGGTCGGCGATCGTGTAGACGGCGCACCAGGTGGCGAGGGTCGGCACCGTCATCTGGGCCATGAGGGCCAGGGTCTGGTCGCGGTCCAGGGTGCCGGCGAGGAGGTCGGAGGCCTCCACGAGGAAGGACAGTGAGCCCCGGCGCAGGCGTTCGAGTTCGCCCAGCCGGGCGGACTCCACCGCGAGCGCGATGCGGTCGGCGGCGAACTGGAGGCGCAGGGCCTCCTCGTTGGAGTATCTGCTGGGTGACTCGGCCGCGACGCCGAGTGAGCCGGTGAGGCGTCCTTCGACCTTCAGCGGGACCGTGACGACCGAGCGCATGCCAGTGCCGCTCAGCAGCGGGACGGCGCCCGGAACGACCGTCAGATCCTCGTGCACGGCGGGCATGCGGGCCGAGCCGTAGCGCCCGGGGCCCGCCTCGACGGGGACGCGGGCGAAGCGCTGGCGGGCGGAGGGGAGGCCCGTCGAGGCTCGTACCTCCAATTCCGTTTCGTCGTCGGTCGCGAGGAGCAGGAAGGCGGAGTCGCCGTCGAGCATGTCGCGGGCGCGTTCCACCGTGCGCTGGAGGAGGCCGTCCAGGTCGTCGGGGGCGGGCGAGCCGATGAAGACCTCGAAGGGGTCGGAGGCCTGGCCCTCGGAGCTGGTGGTCGTGTCGCTGGCGTTGACGCGCAACGGGGTCTGCAGGACGGCGCGTTCGTGGTCGCGTACGAGAAGGCAGACCGTGGAGGGTTCGCCGCCGGTGTCACGGACCCGAAGGTGTGAGGCGTAGACGGGGGTGACGCGCCCGTTGGCGCCGCGGATGCCGTAGCTGCCTTCCCAGCGGGAGAGTTGGAGGGCCTCGACGATGCCGGTGCTGGTCCCGGGGGTGTGCGGCCAGGCGGCGAGGTCGGTGAGCGGTTTTCCGGTGACGTGCTCGGCGGCGTACCCGAAGAGCTCCTCCGCGTCCTCGTTCCAGGCGTTGATGGCGCCGACGCGGTCGATCTGGACGACTGCGACGCGGACGCGGCCGTCGGCGAGCGGGAGGAGATCGGCGGGGAGGGAGGGACCGGCGGTGCGGGTGCCCACGGGACGCTCGGGGAGGTCGAGCTGGAACCAGACCTGCTTGTGGGTGGGCGTGTACTCGACACCCCAGCGGCCCGCCAGCGCCGCGCACAGCTGGAGACCGCGGCCGCCTTCGCGGTCGGGGCTGCCCATGTTCACAGCCGTCGCCTGGAGTGGAATTTCACGTTCCGGGTAGCGGTCCGCCACCTCGATGCGTACGCCGTCGTCGCTGCGCAGACACAGAACGTCCGCGGAGGTGCCCGCATGCACGACAGCGTTGGTGACAAGTTCGCTGGTGAGGACCACGGCATCGTCGACGATGTCGGCGAAGCCCCAGCCCTGCAGGGTGTCACGGACAAAGGAGCGGGCGGTCGCGACCGATCGCCCCAGGGGATCGAAACTGGCGGCCGCGCGCGCGGTGATCACAGAACTCCTTGTCCGGTTGTCGGCGTGCAGGGCTCCGTGGCCGACCTGCTCCTGCCGTGGCAGAGCGTGGTTCCCCGTCGGCCGAGGATCCTGGGGCGGTCCCCCAGGATGCAGTCCGGTGGTCATGGTGCGGCGCCCCTCCGATGCCTGCCCGCTCGTGCTCGTGCCACCGCCCAGGCCGGACGGGACCGGCACGGCTGGACAGCCGCATGCAAGGTTACTTACCTTCGCCGTCCATGCGGATGCCGGTCGCCTGTGTTTCCGTCCGGAGGGTGTGCGGACGATGTGCGAAGCTGCCGAACTGTTATGGCCTGGTTCAGCCAGGGTGAAACACTGGGCAAGCTCCAAGAGACGGTTCGGGCAGGCTGAGTGCCTTCCAGCACGCCGAGCAGAAGTACCCGAGTACGCCGAGCAGTAACGGTCGACCCTTGCGGGAGGGACACAGTGGAGTCTGGCGCAGCGACGCGGGGCACTAAGACGCGCGCGAAAGGCGGACAGTCCCTGAACAACGAGCGCACACCGCGCAATGGCACCACCGAGGTGGACACGGCGGCCCTGAACCGGTTGCTGGCAGCCCTGGTGTCGATGCGGGACGGCAACTTCCGCAAGCGGCTCACGGTCTCCGGCGACGGAGTGATGTCCGAGATCGCGGCGGTCTTCAATGAAGTGGCTGACCGAAATTTGCATCTCACGGGTGAGTTGTCGCGCGTACGTCGCATGGTGGGACGTGAGGGAAAACTCACGGAGCGGCTGGAGGCGGGCGCCTGCGAGGGCTCGTGGGCAGCGGCGATCGACGCCTCGAACGCGCTCGTCGACGATCTCGTACGGCCTGTCTCCGAGGTCGGCCGGGTGCTGTCCGCGGTCGCGGAGGGCGACTTGTCGCCCCGCATGGAGCTGCGGGCACAGGCGGCCGACGGCAACGGGCATCCGCTGCGCGGAGAGTTCCTCAAGGTCGGGCGGACGGTCAACAATCTGGTCGACCAGCTGTCGACGTTCACCGACGAGGTCACGCGGGTGGCCAGCGAGGTGGGTACCGAGGGCAAGTTGGGCGGTCAGGCGCGGGTGCGCGGGATGTCCGGTTCGTGGAAGGACCTCACGGATTCGGTCAACACCATGGCGTACCGGCTGACGGCCCAGGTGCGTGACATCGCTCTCGTGACCACGGCGGTCGCCAAGGGTGACTTGTCCCGGAAGGTCACGGTTCACGTGGCCGGCGAGATGCTGGAACTCAAGAACACCGTCAACACGATGGTGGACCAGCTGTCCTCCTTCTCCTCCGAGGTGACGCGAGTCGCGCGTGAGGTGGGCACCGAGGGCGAGCTGGGCGGTCAGGCACAGGTGCCCGGTGTGGCCGGTGTGTGGAAGGACCTCACCGATTCGGTGAACCTCATGGCCGGAAACCTCACGGCCCAGGTGCGCGGGATCGCGCAGGTGACGACGGCGGTCGCCAGCGGTGACCTGTCGCAGAAGGTGACGGTTTCCGCACGCGGCGAGGTCGCGCAGCTCGCCGAGACGATCAACCAGATGACCGAGACGCTGCGGACGTTCGCGGACGAGGTCACGCGGGTGGCCAACGAGGTCGGCGGCGAGGGACGGCTCGGTGGCCAGGCGAATGTGCCGGGTGCGGCGGGGACCTGGAAGGACCTGACGGACTCCGTCAACACGGTCTTCCGGAACCTCACGACCCAGGTGCGCGACATCGCCGCGGTGACCACCGCCGTGGCCAACGGTGACCTCTCCCAGAAGGTCACCGTCGATGTCGCCGGCGAGATGCTGGAGCTCAAGAACACCGTCAACACGATGGTCGACCAGCTGTCGGCGTTCGGTGCCGAGGTCACGCGCGTGGCGCGCGAGGTCGGTGTCGAGGGTGAACTGGGCGGCCAGGCACAGGTGCCGGGCGCGGCGGGAACATGGAAGGACCTGACGGACTCCGTCAACACGGCGTTCCGGAACCTCACCGGCCAGGTGCGCAACATCGCGCAGGTGACGACGGCGGTCGCCAACGGCGATCTGTCGCAGAAGGTCACGGTCGATGTCTCCGGCGAGATGCTCCAGCTGAAGAACACCGTGAACACGATGGTGGACCAGCTCTCCTCGTTCGCCGACCAGGTGACACGGATGGCCCGTGACGTGGGTACGGAGGGCCGCCTCGGCGGTCAGGCCCGCGTGGACGGTGTGTCGGGCACCTGGAAGGAACTCACCGACTCCGTCAACTTCATGGCGGGGAACCTGACTTCGCAGGTGCGGCAGATCGCGCAGGTCACGACGGCGGTGGCCCGGGGTGACCTGTCGCAGAAGATCGATGTGGACGCGCGCGGCGAGATCCTGGAGCTGAAGAACACCATCAACACGATGGTCGACCAGCTCTCCGCCTTCGCCGACCAGGTGACCAGGGTCGCCCGCGAGGTGGGTACGGAAGGCCGCCTCGGCGGTCAGGCGCAGGTGCCCGGCGTCGCCGGTGTGTGGCGCGATCTGACGGACTCCGTGAACGGCATGGCGGGCAACCTCACCGCCCAGGTGCGGAACATCGCGCAGGTCGCGACCGCGGTGGCCCGGGGTGACCTGTCGCAGAAGATCGATGTGGACGCGCGCGGCGAGATCCTGGAGCTGAAGAACACCCTCAACACGATGGTCGACCAGCTCTCGAACTTCGCCGAGCAGGTCACGCGGGTGGCCCGCGAGGTGGGCACGGAGGGCATGCTCGGCGGGCAGGCCGAGGTGCAGGGTGTCTCCGGCACCTGGAAGGACCTCACCCAGTCCGTGAACTTCATGGCGAACAACCTGACCATTCAGGTGCGCAACATCGCCGAGGTCACGACGGCGGTCGCGAAGGGCGACCTGTCGAAGAAGATCACCGTCGACGCCAAGGGCGAGATCCTCGAACTCGTCACCACCGTCAACACGATGGTCGACCAGCTGTCCAACTTCGCCGAGCAGGTGACTCGGGTGGCCCGCGAGGTGGGCACCGAGGGCAACCTGGGCGGTCAGGCGCGGGTGCCGGGTGTCACGGGCATCTGGAAGGACCTGAGCGACAACGTCAACGTGATGGCCAACAACCTGACCAACCAGGTGCGGAACATCTCGCAGGTCGCGACGGCGGTGGCCAACGGCGACCTCACCAAGAAGGTCACGGTCGAGGCGAGCGGCGAGGTCGCCCAGCTCGCCGACACCGTCAACACCATGGTGAAGACGTTGAGTTCGTTCGCCGACCAGGTCACCCGGGTGGCCCGCGAGGTGGGCACGGACGGCATTCTCGGCGGCCAGGCGCGCGTGCCGGGCGTGTCCGGTACGTGGAAGGACCTCACCGAGTCCGTGAACGGGATGGCGTCCAACCTGACCGGCCAGGTGCGCAACATCGCGATGGTCACCACGGCCATCGCCAAGGGCGACCTGACCAAGAAGATCGACATCGACGCGCGCGGCGAGATCCTGGAGCTCAAGACCACCATCAACACGATGGTCGACCAGCTGTCGTCCTTCGCCGAGGAGGTCACTCGAGTGGCCCGCGAGGTGGGCACCGAAGGGCAGTTGGGCGGCCAGGCGCGCGTACGCGACGTCGACGGCACCTGGCGCGACCTCACCGAGTCGGTGAACGAGATGGCCGGGAACCTGACCCGGCAGGTGCGTGCCATCGCGCGCGTGGCGACCGCGGTGACCCGCGGCGACCTGAACCTGAAGATCGACGTGGACGCCTCCGGCGAGATCCAGGAACTTCAGGACTACATCAACAAGATGATCGCCAACCTGCGCGACACCACCATCGCCAACAAGGAGCAGGACTGGCTGAAGGGCAACCTCGCGCGCATCTCCGCCCTGATGCAGGGCCGCCGCGACCTGGACGACGTGGCCTCGCTGATCATGAGCGAGCTGACGCCGGTCGTCTCCGCGCAGCACGGTGCGTTCTTCCTTTCCATGCCGCTGGTCGACGGCAAGGAGGCGGGCAACGACGAGGACGCGTACGAGCTGCGCATGCTCGGCTCGTACGGCTACTCGATGGGCTCCATGCCGACGTCCTTCCGGCCCGGTGAGGCGCTGATCGGGACGGCGGCCCAGGAGAAGCGCACGATCCTCGTGGAGAACGCGCCGAGCGGCTATCTGAAGATCTCCTCCGGGCTCGGCGAGGCGCCCCCGGCACAGGTCATCGTGCTTCCGGTGCTCTTCGAAGGGACCGTGCTCGGTGTCATCGAGCTGGCGTCCTTCACGCCGTTCACGCAGATCCAGAAGGACTTCCTGAACCAGATCGCCGAGATGATCGCGACGAGTGTCAACACCATCTCCGTCAACACCAAGACGGAGGTGCTGCTCCGCCAGTCGCAGGAGCTCACCGAGCAACTGCGGGAGCGTTCGGCCGAGTTGGAGAACCGGCAGAAGGCACTCCAGGACTCGAACGCGGAGCTGGAGGAGAAGGCCGAGCTGCTGGCCCAGCAGAACCGCGACATCGAGGTGAAGAACACCGAGATCGAGGAAGCCCGGCAGGTCCTGGAGGAGCGTGCCGAGCAGCTCGCGGTCTCCATGCGCTACAAGAGCGAGTTCCTGGCGAACATGTCGCACGAGCTGCGTACGCCGCTCAACTCCCTGCTGATCCTGGCCAAGCTGCTCGCCGACAACGCGGACACGAACCTCACCCCGAAGCAGGTCGAGTTCGCCGAGACGATCCACGGCGCCGGCTCGGACCTGCTCCAGCTCATCAACGACATCCTCGACCTGTCGAAGGTCGAGGCGGGCAAGATGGACGTGTCGCCGACGCGCATCGCGCTGGTCCAACTCGTCGACTACGTAGAGGCCACTTTCCGTCCGCTGACGGCGGAGAAGGGTCTCGATTTCTCCGTACGCGTGTCGCCGGAACTGCCCGCCACACTGCACACCGACGAACAGCGGCTCCTCCAGGTGCTGCGCAACCTGCTCTCCAACGCGGTGAAGTTCACCGACTCCGGAGCGGTCGAATTGGTGATCAGGCCCGCCGGTGCGGACGTTCCGGTGGCCATCCGGGAGCAGCTCCTGGAGTCCGGTTCGCTGCGGGACGCGGACGCCGATCTGATCGCGTTCTCCGTGACGGACACCGGCATCGGGATCGCGGCCAGCAAGATGCGCGTCATTTTCGAGGCCTTCAAGCAGGCGGACGGCACGACGAGCCGGAAGTACGGCGGTACGGGGCTGGGGCTGTCCATCTCGCGGGAGATCGCGCGGCTGCTGGGCGGTGAGATCCACGCGCAGAGCGAGCCGGGGCGCGGCTCGACGTTCACGCTGTATTTGCCGCTGCACCCGAGCGAACTGCCGCCGCAGGGCTATGGGCAGCTCGCGCCGGCGCTGGAGGCCGGGGAACTGCTGGCCTCCGAGGCGGAGCTGTCCGGCGCCGACATCGAGACGCCGGCCGAGGTGAAGTCGTACCGGGAGACGCAGAACGGGCCCGCCGCGCTCTTCAGGAGGCGCCGCAGGGCGGTGTCCGCGGTCGAGCAGCGCAGCGCCCTGCCGGGGCAGGGGCAGCCGAACGGCGCCGCAGGGGCGGCCCAGGAGCAGTGGGCGGCCGCGGGCCGGCAGGACGCGGAGCCGCAGCCGCGCCGCGGCATCCGGTTCGAGGGCGAGAAGGTGCTGATCGTCGACGACGACATCCGCAATGTGTTCGCGCTGACCAGCGTCCTCGAGCAGCACGGACTCTCGGTGCTGTACGCCGAGAACGGCCGCGAGGGCATCGAAGTCCTGGAGCAGCACGATGATGTGACGGTTGTCCTGATGGACATCATGATGCCCGAGATGGATGGTTATGCGACGACGACGGCGATTCGCCGGATGCCGCAGTTCGCCGGGCTGCCGATCATCGCGCTCACGGCGAAGGCGATGAAGGGCGACCGGGAGAAGGCCATCGAGTCGGGTGCCTCCGACTACGTGACGAAACCGGTCGATCCCGATCACCTGCTCTCTGTGATGGAGCAGTGGATGCGTGAGGAGTGACAGACTGGTGTCCGAGTCCGGTCGCTACGCGGTGTCAGCGACCGGAGCGCCGGCCGTGCGCGCCGAACCGGTGGCGCGACGGGCCCGGCGTCGGATAACTGACTGTGGCCGAGGCCGTGTAGAAGTGCGGGATTCGGGGAACCTTCTGGTCTCCCGCTACGTTTCTGCTACGTGCACAGTGACATCGCGGTGACAGGGTGTGGCGACAGGCGGGGTGCGGCTACCATGACCGGCACAAGGACGGGCGGCGCAAGGGAGTCGTCCCCTGGGGCGGCGTCCGGTGCTTCCCCAAGTCCTGCGGACAGGGGAGGCCCCATGCCGGGGCGAGGAGGGCGGGCCATGGTGCAGAAGGCCAAGATCCTCCTGGTCGATGACCGGCCGGAGAATCTGTTGGCGCTGGAGGCGATCCTCTCCGCGCTCGATCAGACACTGGTACGGGCATCGTCCGGGGAGGAAGCGCTCAAAGCACTGCTCACGGACGACTTCGCGGTCATTCTGCTGGACGTCCAGATGCCGGGCATGGACGGTTTCGAAACCGCCGCGCACATCAAGCGGCGAGAACGGACCCGGGACATCCCGATCATCTTCCTCACCGCGATCAACCACGGCCCGCATCACACCTTCCGGGGGTACGCGGCGGGTGCGGTGGACTACATCTCCAAGCCGTTCGACCCGTGGGTGCTGCGCGCGAAGGTCTCCGTCTTCGTCGAGCTCTACATGAAGAACTGCCAACTCCGGGAGCAGGCGGCCCTGCTGCGGCTCCAGCTGGAGGGCGGGGGCAAGGCGGCGCTCGGCGACACCAAGGAGCCCGCCGGACTCCTCGCCGAACTCTCCGCGCGGCTCGCGGCCGTTGAGGAGCAGGCCGAGGCGCTGTCCAAGCAGCTCGACGACGACTCGGCCGACGCGGCGGCGGTGGCGACCGCAGCCCATCTCGAACGCAAACTCACGGGATTGCGCAGGGCGCTGGACGCGCTGGAGCCGGGCACGGGGAGCGGCGCACCTTCGGTGCCGTCGCAGAGCTGAGTGCTGTTCCAGCGGAACTGAGGGCTGCTCCAGCAGAGCGGAACTGAGTGCTCTCCAGCGGAAGTGAGTGTCGCTTCAGCAGAACTGGGCGCTGCAGTCGCGGAACTGAGCGCCATCGAGCTCTGCGTCTCGTGTGAGCCGACGTCAGTTTCGGTCCTCGGCAACGGCGACACGAACGGGTGAAGCACTGGGCACACGTGTCCGCTGTCGTCTCCACCGGTAACCTCACACACATGGCCTCACGTCAGTCCGCAGCCAAGAAGCCGCCCGCGAAGAAGGCGGCCGCTCCGACGAAGGCTCCGGCGAAGAAGGCCCCCGCGAAAAAGGCAGCCGCCAAGAAGGCGCCCGCCAAGAAGGCCGCGGCGAAGAAGGCCGCTCCCCCGCCGGCGCCCAACCCGACCGCGGGCGTGTACAAACTCGTACGCGCCGTGTGGCTGGGCATCGCCCACGCCGTCGGGGCGATGTTCCGCGGCATAGGGCGGGGCGCCAAGGGACTCGACCCGGCGCACCGCAAGGACGGTCTCGCGCTCCTGTTGCTCGGCCTCGCGCTGATCGTCGCGGCGGGTACATGGTCCAATCTGCGGGGCCCCGTGGGTGACCTCGTCGAGCTGCTGGTGACCGGCGCCTTCGGCCGTCTCGACCTGCTCGTCCCGATACTGCTCGGCGTCATCGCGGCCCGGCTCATCCGGCATCCCGAGAAGCCCGAGGCCAACGGCCGCATCGTGATCGGCCTGTCCGCGCTCGTGATCGGTGTGCTCGGCCAGGTCCACATCGCGTGCGGGGCGCCCGCGCGCAGCGACGGCATGCAGGCGATAAGGGACGCCGGTGGACTCATCGGCTGGGGCGCGTCCACCCCCCTGACGTACACGATGGGTGACGTCCTGGCCGTACCGCTTCTCGTGCTGCTCACTATCTTCGGGCTGCTGGTCGTCACGGCGACCCCGGTCAACGCGATTCCGCAGCGGCTGCGGCTCCTGGGGCAGAAGCTGGGCATCGTTCAGGCCGACGTCGATGAGGACGAGTTCGGCGAGGACGACGAGCGTTATGACGAGCAGTGGCGCGAGGCGCTCCCCGCGCGCTCGCGGCGGCGCTCGAGCGACCCCGAGACGTACGACCCCGACAGCGCCGAGCAGGAGGCGCTCACCAAGCGCCGGGGCCGCCCCAGGCGGCCCGCGGTGCAGCAACCCGACATGCATCGGCCGATGGACGCGGTGGACGTCGCCGCGGCCGCCGCTGCCGCGCTCGACGGTGCCGTGCTGCACGGCATGCCGCCCTCGCCGCTGGTCGCCGATCTGACGCAGGGCGTCTCCGTGGAGCGCGACGGGTACGAGGAGACGACGCCGGTACCGGCCGCGCGCACCAAGAGCTCCAAGCCGCCCAAGCAGGAGGCCCTGCCGGTCGAGAGCGTCGTGCCCGACCTCACCAAGGCCGCGCCCGACGGGCCGCGCGAGCTCCCCCCGCGTGCCGAGCAGCTCCAGCTGTCCGGCGACATCACCTACTCCCTGCCGTCGCTCGACCTGCTCGAGCGCGGCGGTCCTGGCAAGACGCGCAGCGCCGCCAACGACGCTGTGGTCGCCTCGCTCCAGAACGTCTTCATGGAGTTCAAGGTCGACGCCGCCGTCACCGGTTTCACACGCGGTCCGACGGTCACGCGCTACGAGGTCGAGCTCGGCCCCGCAGTGAAGGTCGAGCGGATCACGGCGCTCACCAAGAACATCGCGTACGCGGTCGCCAGCCCCGACGTGCGGATCATCAGCCCGATCCCCGGCAAGTCGGCGGTCGGCATCGAAATCCCCAACACCGACCGCGAGATGGTCAACCTCGGTGACGTGCTACGCCTCGCGGACGCGGCCGAGGACGACCACCCGATGCTGGTCGCGCTGGGCAAGGACGTCGAGGGCGGCTATGTGATGGCCAACCTCGCGAAGATGCCGCACGTGCTCGTGGCCGGAGCCACTGGTTCCGGCAAATCCTCGTGCATTAACTGCCTGATTACGTCCGTCATGGTCCGCGCGACCCCCGAGGACGTGCGGATGGTCCTCGTCGACCCCAAGCGGGTCGAGCTGACCGCGTACGAGGGCATCCCGCACCTGATCACACCGATCATCACCAACCCGAAGCGGGCCGCCGAGGCGCTGCAATGGGTCGTGCGGGAGATGGACCTGCGCTACGACGACCTCGCGGCGTTCGGCTACCGGCACATCGACGACTTCAACGAGGCCATCAGGAACGGCAAGGTGAAGCTGCCCGAGGGCAGTGAGCGTGAGCTTTCGCCGTACCCGTACCTGCTGGTGATCGTCGACGAGCTGGCGGACCTGATGATGGTCGCGCCGCGCGACGTCGAGGACGCGATCGTGCGCATCACTCAGCTCGCGCGTGCGGCCGGCATCCACCTGGTGCTCGCCACGCAGCGGCCCTCCGTCGACGTCGTCACCGGTCTGATCAAGGCGAACGTGCCCTCCAGGCTCGCGTTCGCCACCTCCTCGCTCGCCGACAGCCGGGTCATCCTCGACCAGCCGGGCGCCGAGAAGCTGATCGGCAAGGGCGACGGGCTCTTCCTGCCGATGGGGGCCAACAAACCGACCCGTATGCAGGGCGCCTTCGTCACCGAGGACGAGGTCGCGGCGATCGTCCAGCACTGCAAGGACCAGATGGCGCCGGTCTTCCGGGACGACGTCACCGTCGGCAGCAAGCAGAAGAAGGAGATCGACGAGGACATCGGTGACGACCTCGATCTGCTGTGCGCCGCTGCCGAGCTGGTCGTCACTTCGCAGTTCGGGTCCACCTCGATGCTCCAGCGCAAGCTGCGCGTCGGATTCGCCAAGGCCGGACGGCTGATGGACCTCATGGAGTCCCGCGGCATCGTCGGTCCCAGCGAGGGCTCCAAGGCACGTGACGTTCTTGTGAAGGCTGACGAGCTGGATGGAGTGCTCGCCGTGATTCGTGGGGAAGCTGAAGCTTAAGGAAAACGGGACAGGTCGGTCACGCCACGGGTGGGTCGGCGACAATAAAGTAATCGAACGTGACTCACCCGTAAGTGATCGGCGAGCAACCGTTTCCCTCCGTCGTACGTCAAGTTGAGCGAGGGGACACGTACATGTCCCAGCATCAGGATGACCGGCCATTCTGATGGCGTACAAAGTGCTACCGCCCGGTTGCCCCACCCTTTCGTACCCCCCCTAGACTGAACTTCCAGCACAGGTGGCTACACGCTCGAAAGGCGCCCCCGTGTCCATCGGCAACTCCCCTGACGGCAACTCCCCTGAAGACGAGCGTCCGTTCGAAGACGACCGCGCGGCCGAGCAGTTTTCGATCGGCCGTGCCCTGCGGCAGGCACGCATCGAGGCCGGGCTGACCGTCGACGAAGTCAGCAACGCCACCCGGGTCCGCATCGCCATCGTCCAAGCGATCGAGCAGGACGACTTCGCCCCCTGTGGCGGCGACGTCTACGCGCGCGGTCACCTCCGGACCCTGGCACGCGCCGTGCGCCTCGATCCGGCCCCGCTGCTCGCCCGCTACGACCTCGAGCACGGCGGGCGCCCCGCACCGACGCCGGCCGCCCCGCTCTTCGAGGCGGAACGTATCCGTCCCGAGCGGCGCGGGCCGAACTGGACCGCCGCCATGGTCGCCGCCATCGTCGCGGTGATCGGCTTCGTCGGGTTCACGGTGGTCAAGGGCAGCGACAGCGGGGACGACACGAAGACGCAGGTCGCCGAGGGGTCCACGCCGACCACCAGCAAGCCCGTGACCAAGCCGACCGAGACCAAGCCCGCCGATCCGAAGCCGGACCCGTCCGACAGCGCCATCGCGGCCGCCCCGCAGGACAAGGTGACCGTGCAGGTCAGCGCCGCGGACGGACGTAGCTGGATCTCCGCCAAGGACCACAACGGCCGCATGCTCTTCGACGGGCTGCTGAAGCAGGGCGAGTCCAAGACCTTCCAGGACAGCTCGAAGATCAACTTGATCCTCGGCGACGCCGGCGCGATCCAGCTCTACGTGAACGGCAAGAAGATCGAGGACGACTTCCAGCCCGGCGCGGTCGAGCGCCTCACGTATACAAAGGGCGACCCCCAGGTCGGATAAACGGTCCGAAGGGGCGTGCTGGTACGGGGTTGGCCAAGATCGGCCAACCCCGTCGACGTGGGCTGTCAGTGAGACAAAGTAGTCTTGAGCCCATGCCTGAACGCCGTACCGTCGCACTCGTCACCCTTGGCTGCGCCCGTAACGAGGTGGACTCGGAGGAGCTCGCAGGCCGCTTGGAGGCGGACGGCTGGCAACTCGTGGAGGACGCCGAGGAAGCGGACGTCGCTGTCGTCAACACCTGTGGCTTCGTCGAGGCCGCCAAGAAGGACTCCGTCGACGCCCTCCTCGAAGCCAATGACCTCAAGGGACATGGCAGAACCCAGGCCGTCGTGGCAGTGGGCTGCATGGCCGAGCGGTACGGCAAGGAGCTCGCCGAAGCTCTGCCCGAGGCCGACGGCGTGCTCGGCTTCGACGACTACGCCGACATCTCCGACCGCCTCCAGACCATCCTGAACGGCGGCATCCACGCCTCCCACACCCCGCGCGACCGGCGGAAGCTGCTGCCGATCAGCCCGGCCGAGCGGCAGAGCGCCGGCGAGGAAGTGGCTCTTCCCGGCCACGGCGCCCCCTCGGACCTCCCCGAAGGCGTGGCTCCGGTGTCCGGCCCCCGCGCGCCCCTGCGGCGCCGCCTCGACGGCTCGCCCGTGGCCTCGGTGAAGCTCGCCTCGGGCTGCGACCGGCGCTGCTCCTTCTGCGCCATCCCGTCCTTCCGCGGCTCGTTCATCTCACGCCGCCCCAGCGACGTATTGAACGAGACCCGCTGGCTCGCCGAGCAGGGCGTCAAGGAGATCATGCTGGTCTCCGAGAACAACACCTCGTACGGCAAGGACCTGGGCGACATCCGCCTCCTGGAGACCCTGCTGCCCGAGCTCGCCGAGATCGGCGGCGTCGAGCGCGTGCGGGTCAGCTATCTGCAGCCGGCCGAGATGCGCCCGGGACTGATCGACGTCCTGACCTCGACGCCGAATGTCGTGCCCTACTTCGACCTGTCCTTCCAGCACTCCGCGCCCGACGTGCTGCGCTCCATGCGGCGCTTCGGCGACACCGACCGCTTCCTGGAGCTTCTCGACACCATCCGCGCCAAGGCCCCGCAGGCCGGCGTGCGGTCCAACTTCATCGTGGGCTTCCCTGGCGAGTCCGAGGCCGATCTTGCGGAGCTGGAGCGCTTCCTCACGGGTGCGCGCCTCGACGCGATCGGCGTCTTCGGGTACTCCGACGAGGAGGGCACCGAGGCGGCGACGTACGAGAACAAGCTCGATGAGGACGTCGTCGCCGAGCGCCTCGCGCGCGTGTCCCGGCTCGCCGAGGAGCTGGTCGCGCAGCGCGCCGAGGAGCGTGTCGGTGAGACCGTGCAGGTGCTCGTCGAGTCGATCGACGACGAGGAGGGCGCGGTCGGCCGTGCCGCCCACCAGGCGCCGGAGACGGATGGCCAGGTGCTGTTCACGAGCGGCGAGGGTTTGACCGTCGGCCGTATCGTCGAGGCCAAGGTGGTCGGTACGGAAGGTGTCGACCTGGTGGCCGAGCCGCTCCTGGGCTCGCTCCCGTGTACTGAGGAGGCGGCCAGATGACCGGAGTCCCGGCATCCGCGGCGGGCGGCTCCCCCAGCGCGAAAGGTGCGGCGGGCGCTCCCGGCGCATCCGGTACTCCGGGAGGCGCGAAGCCGGCGCGGGGCGGGAAGCTGGGCGCTGCGGCCGTCAACCAGGCCAGCCTCTGGAACATCGCCAACATCCTGACCATGATCCGGCTCGTCCTCGTGCCGGGCTTCGTGGCGCTGATGCTGGCCGACGGCGGGTACGACCCCGCCATGCGCGCATGGGCCTGGGCGGCCTTCGCCGTCGCCATGATCACCGACATCTTCGACGGTCATCTGGCGCGCACGTACAACCTGGTCACCGACTTCGGGAAGATCGCCGACCCCATCGCCGACAAGGCGATCATGGGAGCGGCCCTGATCTGTCTGTCCTACCTCGGTGATCTGCCCTGGTGGGTGACGGGCGTGATCCTCGGGCGTGAGCTCGGGATCACCCTGCTGCGCTTCCTGGTGATCCATTACGGGGTCATCCCGGCGAGCCGCGGCGGCAAGATCAAGACGCTGGCCCAGGGCACGGCCGTCGGGATGTATGTGCTGGCACTGACGGGGCCGCTGGCCACCTTGAGGTTCTGGGTGATGGCCGTGGCGGTCGTTCTGACCGTGGTCACCGGGCTCGACTATGTGAGACAGGCCATTGTGCTGCGCAGGCGCGGTATCGCCGAGCGGCGGGCGGCGGCCGAGGAGGCGGAGCGGTGAGTTCCCTGGCCACTGAAGTGGTGCGACTACTCACGGTGAAGGGCGAGACGCTCGCCGTTGCCGAGTCGCTCACCGGTGGTCTGGTGGCGGCGGAGATCACCGCGGTGCCGGGTGCCTCCAAGGTTTTCCGCGGCTCCGTGACCGCGTACGCCACTGAGCTCAAGCACGAGCTGCTCGGCGTCGACGCCACTCTGCTGGCCGAGCGCGGTGCGGTGGATCCGCAGGTCGCGGCCCAGATGGCGGTCGGTGTGCGCAAGGCTCTCGGTGCGGACTGGGGAATCGCGACCACGGGTGTCGCCGGTCCCGAACCTCAGGACGGACAGCCGGTGGGCACGGTCTTCGTGGCTGTCGACGGACCGTCCCAAGCATCTTTTCATCCCGCCGGTGGCGGGAAAGTGACACCGCTGAGGTTGAACGGCGACCGGGCGGAAATCCGTATGGAGAGTGTACGGAGCGTACTCGCACTGCTCCTGAAGGGGCTTGCGAGCGAACAGACTGGGAATGAGCGGGCACAGGATACGGAACAGAACGGGGGGTTTTGATGTTTGCAGCCCTGAGTGAACACGACATCGCTCCCCGCACGGCCGCGGCGCAAGGCGGTACGGTGGGGCGTGAAGGATGCGGCTACGCGGTCCGAGGAGGGAGCCACCGATGATTCTGCTCCGTCGCCTGCTGGGTGACGTGCTGCGTCGGCAGCGCCAGCGCCAGGGCCGTACTCTGCGCGAAGTCTCCTCGTCCGCCCGAGTTTCACTCGGCTATCTCTCCGAGGTGGAGCGGGGGCAGAAGGAGGCATCCTCCGAACTGCTCTCCGCGATCTGCGACGCGCTGGACGTACGGATGTCCGAGCTCATGCGGGAAGTGAGCGACGAGCTCGCCCTCGCCGAGCTGGCACAGTCGGCTGCGGAACCGGTGCCCGCACCGGTGCGTCGCCCGATGCTCAATTCCGTATCGGTGACCGGTGTGCCACCGGAACGGGTCACGATCAAGGCGCCTACCGAGGCGGTCGACGTCGTCGCCGCCTGACGCTCACGGGTTCGCGCTCATGAGCTGAGGATCTTGTGTGAAGCCCCGGCCGGGGCTTCTCCGGGGAAACCCGGAGGAGTGCGGCCGGGGTCTTTGCGTTGTAGGGGTGTCCCGGGTCCGTTTGCCGGTATCCGGTGTGGCGGCCATGGTGGAGGGCAGGGCGGGGGCCGGTCGGCGCATGGCCGGCTGTTACGTCATCGATTCGTACGTCGCGGTCATCGTCATGGTCGCGATCGTCAGCATCGGAGGATGCGGATGTACGTCGTGAAGAGCCCCCTGTCCGATGTGGACCTGAAGACCGTGGCCGACGCGCTGCAGGGCGCGCTGGTCGACCTGGTGGACCTCTCCCTCGTGGCGAAGCAGGTCCACTGGAACGTGGTGGGACCGCGCTTCCGCTCCATCCATCTCCAGCTCGACGAGGTCGTGGACAGTGCGCGCCTGCACTCCGACACCGTGGCGGAGCGCGCCTCGACTCTGGGGGTCTCGCCGGACGGCCGGGCCGCGACCGTGGCCGCCAAGAGCGGCATCGGCGCGACGCCCGAGGGCTGGATCAAGGACACCGACGCCGTGAAGACGCTCGTGAAGGCCCTTGGCGCGGTGATCACGCGGATGCGGGAGCGGGTGGCGACGACCGCGGACCCGGATCCGGTGAGCCAGGACATCTTCATCGGGATCACGGCCGACCTCGAGAAGCACCACTGGATGTTTCAGGCGGAGAACGGGTGACCGCCCTCGGGTGCTGCCCGGGATGCGCCTGTGTGCCGCTGGTGCGCCCTGCCGGGGCGTGAGGTCGCGGTCTAGCGTCGGGCTGGGGCTGGAGGTGGACACCATGGCAGGGCGGATAGTGCGCTGGGGGGCCGCACTTGGGTTCGGCGCGCTGTGGTGGTGGAGTGTGCTCCGGCTCGCGCTGGTGCCCGATGCCGGGGTGTTGGAGGGAGCGGTCGCGGCCGGGGGATGGGGGCTGAGCCTGCTGCCGGTGCACTGCATGCCGAAGGCCCGGGCGGTGGGGTCCACCGGGTCGGGTCGATGGCGCTTGGCCTGGCAGGAGTCCCGGCGGCGGCGGGCGGAGCGCGGGGGGCGTGCGCGGCCCGCGGAGTAGAGGGTGGAGGCGCCTGGCCGACCGTGGCGGAGGAGGGGGCGGTCAAGGACGGGAGGGCCGGGAGCCCGCCGGAGCGCTGCGTTCAGGCGTGCCGGGGGCTCGGGGGAGCGCAGCGGCAGCGCCCGGGCATACGGGGTGCCCGGGCGCATGAGGGCGCCCGGGCGTATGGGCGGGATCGGCGGTACGCGGGTGAGGGGCAGCGCTACCACGGCATCGCCACGCCTCCGTTGGGGCGGAGGATCTGGCCCGTGGTGAACGCCGCGGCCTCCGAGGCCAGGTGGAGCACGGCGTGGGCGATGTCCTCGGGCTCACCGACCCGGCCGAGCGGTGACAGGCGCGCCATGAAGGCCTCCGTGTGCGCCTGCGCCTCCCCGTGGCGGTTGGTCATCGGCGTACGGATCCAGCCGGGCGCGACCGCGTTGACGCGGATGCCGTGCGGGCCGACCTCGGTGGCCAGGGTCTTCGTCATCTGCACGACGGCCGCCTTCGCCGCGCTGTAGCAGAACAGGCCGGGGCCGCCGGTGTCTATGGCACCCGACGCCATCGTGATGATGCTGCCGCGGACGCTCTTCGCGATCATGAGCCGGGCAGCTTCCTGGCAGGCGTACAGCACGCCCTTGAAGTTGACGCTCAGCACCCGGTCGAGGTCCTCGTCGCGGGTCTCCAGCACCGGGCTGCTGTGCATGATCCCGGCGACCGCCGCCATGATGTCGAGGCGTTCGCAGGAGGCGACGGCCTGGTGGAGCTGGTCGCGGTCGGTGACGTCGAGCGGGTGGGTGTGGGCGGCGCCGCCCCGGTCCTTGATCAGGGTCGCCGTCTCGTGCAGGCCCTGTGTGTCACGGTCCGCGCAGTGGACCGTGGCGCCTGCCTCCGCGAGCAGAACGGCGGATGCGCGGCCGATGCCGCCGGCGGCGCCGGTGATGAATGCGGTGCGTCCGGTGAGGTCGTACGCCTTGAGGGGCATGCAGGGACGGTACGAGCGTTTCTGACGGGTCGTCAATTGGTCGTGCGTCGGGGACTTGTACGGGGTTGGGCGGCACCCGGCAGCGGCGTGGGCCCCCTTTGGCACGTCGGGCACCAGTAGGTGGGGCGTTCGCGGGAGCCGTCGCCCTGGTCCGCCGAACGGATCGAGGTGCGGCAGCGAAGGCAGGGGCGGGGTGCGCGGCCGTAGACGAAGAGGTTCTGGTCGCGGCGGCCCGTGGTGCTGCGCGCTGGGCGGTCGCGGTTGACTTCGAGGAGCTTCTTGGCGAGGACGGGCAGTTGGGCGGCGCGGTCGGCGGGCAGGTCGCCGATGGGGAGCCAGGGGGTGACGCCGAGCAGGAAGCAGAGTTCGCTCTTGTAGACGTTGCCGATGCCGGCGAGATTGCGCTGGTCGAGCAGGGCCTCGCCGAGGGGGCGGGCCGGGTCCCGCAGGAGGTTCTCCAGCGCCCGGTCCGGGTCCCAGTCCGGGCCCAGCAGATCGGGGCCGAGATGGCCGACCGCACGGTCCTCGTCGGTGGTGCGGAGCAGCTCCAGCACGGGCAGCCGGTAGCCGACGGCCGTGCGGTCCGCGGTGCCGAGGATGGCCCGGATCTGGTGCGTGGGACCGCCGCTCCAGCGCTGGCCGTTCGCGTACACCTTCCACGAGCCGTCCATCCGCAGATGCGAGTGCAGGGTCACTCCGCCCTCGAAGCGCGTGAGCAGGTGCTTGCCGCGCGGTGTGACGTCCAGGACCCTGCGTCCGGTCAGGTCGGCGGTGGCGTACTTGGGCACCCTCAGGTCGGAGCGGGTCAGCACCTTTCCCGCGAGGGCGAGGTGCAGCCGTCTCGCGGCCTGCCAGACGGTGTCTCCTTCGGGCATGGGTTCAAGGGTGGCACGGGTTGTCCGGTAGGGGGCGTGCCGCACGGCCCCGGGGCTTACGCGCGAAGCCGCAGTCCGCGGGGCGTCGCGATGAAGCCCGCCGTCTCCAGCAGGGTGCCCAGTGGGGATGTCAGCGCGGAGGCGCCGTTGACGCGCTCCACAGTGACCGTGCCGAGGGAGCCCGCACGGGCCGCCGTGGCGAGGGCCTCGGCGGCAGCGCGCAGACGTATGTCCTCCGTGACCGACCCGTCCGGGTCGGAGGGCCAGGCCAGCAGGGTCTTGCCGCCGCGCTCCATGTACAGGGTGAGCTCGCCGTCGACCAGCACGACCAGGGAGCCCGCCTTGCGGCCCGGTTTGTGCCCGGCCTCTGTCGGGGGGTCTGGCCACGGCAGGGCCGCGCCGTAGGCGTTGGCGGGGTCGGCCGCGGCGAGGACCACGGCTTGGGTGGTCTCCCGGGTGCGGGCGCGGGTGTTCGAGAACGCGGGGCTGCTGGGGAAGGCCCGGCCCGGGGGCTCGGCCGAGAAGGCGGAGTCCGCCGCGAACGTGTGGTCGTCCGGGAAGGCGTGATCGGCCGTGAAGGTGTGGTCGTCCGCGAAACCGGTGCTGCTCGCGAAGCCGTCGTCGTCGGCGAAGGAGGGGTCGTCGGGGAAGCCGTGGGCGTTGCCGAAGCCGGAGCCGTCCGGGAAGCCGTGGGCATGCCCTGGGCCCGGGGTGCCTGGGCGGCCGTTCGTGCGCCTGCCGTCGGCCGGGAAACCCTGCGAGCCCGGGAATCCGTTCGCGAGGCCAGAATCGGACAGGGCCTCGCCCCGGTCCCGCGCGTTCGCCGCGGCGCGCAGACGGTCCACCGCGCCGTCCATCGCGAACTGGGCAGCGCCGAGGCCTTCGACCACATAGCCGCGGCGCGCCTGGCCGCTGTCCTCGAAGGCGGACAGGATGCGGTACACCGCCGAGAAACCGCCCTCGACGCCCTCCGCGGCGACAGCGCCTCGGGTCACCACACCGTGCCGGTCGAGCAGGGTGCGGGCCAGGGCGTGGGCGCGCACGGTGGGGTCGGGCTCGCGCCCGGGCAGCAGCGACCAGCGGCCCGCCACGGTCGGCGGGCCCGTACGGGACTGGGGGCGCGCGGCGCCGGTCAGGGAGCCGTAGCGCCCGCGTGGGACCGAACGCTTGGCGCGATGGGCCGTGGACCCGGCCGTACGGCCCGAGCCCAGAAGGGAGCGCATCGGCGCGAGCGTGTCGTTCGTGAGGCATCCGGACCAGGCCAGGTCCCAGACGGCGTCGGCCAGTTGGGGATCTGTGGCGTCGGGATGCGTGGTGGCGCGCACCTGGTCGGCGATCTGACGGAAGAACAGGCCGTAGCCCCCGGAGAGGGTGTCCAGGATCGACTGGTGCAGCGCGGTCAGTTCCAGGGGGTGCGGGGCCGGCAGGAGCAGTGGGGCCGCGTCCGCCAGATACAGCGAGACCCAGCCGTCCTTGCCGGGCAGTGCTCCCGCACCGGCCCAGACGACCTCCCCGGCGGCCGTGAGCTCGTCGAGCATCGCCGGGGCGTACCCGGCGACCCGGGACGGCAGGACGAGCTTCTCCAGCGCGGACGCGGGCACGGAAGCGCCCTGCAACTGCTCGATGGCGCGCACCAGTCCGTCGATACCGCGCAGTCCGTGCCCGCTGCCCACGTGCTGCCACTGCGGCAGGAACTGCGCGAGCGCGGCGGGCGGCACCGGCTCCAGCTCATGGCGCAGGGCCGCGAGCGAACGGCGCCGCAGCCGCCGCAGCACCGCCGCGTCGCACCACTCCTGGCCGATGCCCGCCGGATGGAACTCTCCCTGTACGACACGGCCGTTCGCGGCGAGTCGCTGCAGCGCTCCGTCGGTGACCGCCGTACCGAGACCGAAGCGGGCGGCTGCCGTCGTCGAAGTGAACGGGCCGTGGGTGCGCGCGTATCGCGCGAGAAGGTCGCCGAGCGGGTCTTTGACCGGCTCGGTGAAGGCCTCGGGGACGCCGACCGGGAGCGCCGTACCAAGTGCGTCGCGTAGTCGGCCGGCGTCCTCGATAGCCGCCCAGTGGTCGGCCCCGGCGATCCGGACCCGGATGGCGCGGCGCGCGGCTGCCAACTCCTGGGCCCATTGCGGCTCGGCGCCGCGCTCGGCCAGCTCGGCGTCCGTGAGCGGGCCCAGCAGACGCAGCAGGTCGGCGACGCCTTCACCGTCCTTGACGCGACGGTCCTCCGTGAGCCATTGGAGCTCCCGCTCCAGCTCGGCCAGGACATCGGCGTCGAGGAGCTCGCGCAGCTCGGCCTGGCCGAGGAGCTCGGCCAGCAGCCGTGAGTCGAGCGACAGGGCGGCGGCGCGGCGCTCGGCGAGCGGTGAGTCGCCCTCGTACAGGAACTGCGCGACGTATCCGAACAGGAGTGAGCGGGCGAAGGGGGAAGGCTCCGGTGTGGTGACCTCGACCAGGCGCACCTTGCGGGACTCGATGTCGCCCATCAGCTCCGTGAGGCCAGGGACGTCGAAGACGTCCTGGAGGCATTCGCGGACCGCCTCCAGGACGATCGGGAAGGAGCCGAACTCGCTGGCCACCTGGAGCAGTTGTGCGGCGCGCTGCCGCTGCTGCCACAGTGGGGTTCGCTTGCCGGGGTTGCGGCGCGGCAGCAGCAGCGCGCGGGCGGCGCACTCGCGGAAACGAGAGGCGAACAGTGCCGAGCCGCCCACCTGGTCGGTCACGATCTGGTCGACCTCGCCCTTGTCGAAGGCGACGTCCGCCGCGCCGACCGGCGCCTGGTCCGCGTCGTACTCCGTGCCCGCCTTCATGGGGGTCTGGTCGAGCAGATCCAGGCCCATCAGGTCGGCGTCGGGCAGGCGCAGCACGATGCCGTCGTCGGCGTGCATGACCTGGGCGTCCATGCCGTACCGCTCGGAGAGCTTGGCGCCCAGTGCGAGGGCCCAGGGGGCGTGGACCTGGGCGCCGAAGGGGGAGTGCACGACGACTCGCCAGTCCCCCAGCTCGTCGCGGAAGCGTTCGACGACGATGGTCCGGTCGTCCGGGATGTGCCCGCACGCCTGGCGCTGTTCGGCGAGATACGACAGCACGTTGTCGGCGGCCCAGGCGTCCAGGCCCGCGGCGAGCAGTCGGAGTCGGGCGTCTTCCTGCCGGAGAGAGCCGACCTCCCGGAGGAACGCGCCGACCGCGCGGCCCAGTTCGAGCGGGCGGCCGAGTTGGTCGCCCTTCCAGAAGGGCAGCCTCCCCGGGACTCCGGGGGCGGGGGAGACCAGAACGCGGTCTCGGGTGATGTCCTCGATGCGCCAGGAGCTGGTTCCCAGCGTGAAGACGTCGCCGACGCGGGACTCGTAGACCATCTCCTCGTCGAGCTCGCCGACCCGGCCGCCGCCCTTCTTGGGGTCGGCCCCCGCCAAGAAGACCCCGAAGAGTCCGCGGTCGGGGATGGTGCCCCCGGACGTGACGGCGAGGCGCTGCGCACCGGGGCGCCCGGTGACCGTACCGGCGACGCGGTCCCACACCACGCGGGGCCTGAGCTCCGCGAAGGCGTCGGACGGATAGCGGCCCGCGAGCATGTCGAGCACGGCCGTGAACGCCGACTCCGGGAGCGACGCGAAGGGGGCCGCCCGGCGGACCGTGGCGAGCAGGTCGTCGACCTGCCAGGTGTCGAGCGCGGTCATGGCGACGAGCTGCTGGGCCAGCACGTCCAGGGGATTGGCGGGGACCCGCAGGGACTCGATGGAGCCGGTGCGCATCCGCTCGGTGACCACGGCTGCCTGGACCAGGTCGCCGCGGTACTTGGGGAACACGACGCCCGTGGAGACCGCGCCCACCTGGTGTCCCGCGCGCCCCACGCGCTGGAGCCCGGAGGCCACGGACGGCGGTGACTCCACTTGGACGACGAGGTCCACCGCGCCCATGTCGATGCCCAGCTCGAGACTGGAGGTGGCGACCACCGCGGGCAACCGGCCCGCCTTCAGGTCCTCCTCGACCAGGGCCCGCTGTTCCTTGGAGACGGACCCGTGGTGGGCGCGGGCGATGACGGGCGGAGCCCCCTGGGCCGCGCCCGAGCCGCCCATCAGCTGGGCGGGGGCGTGCGCCTCTTCGAGGGGTTCGCCGGTCGCCCGCTCGTACGCGATCTCGTTGAGCCGGTTGCAGAGGCGCTCCGCCAGGCGGCGCGAGTTGGCGAACACGATCGTCGAACGGTGGGACTGGACCAGGTCGGTGATCCGCTCCTCGACATGAGGCCAGATGGAGGGCTTCTCGGCGCCCTCATTGCCCTCGGCGACCGGGGAGCCGCCCAACTCGCCCAAGTCTTCCACCGGGACGACCACGGAGAGGTCGAACTCCTTGCCGGACGGCGGCTGGACGATCTCCACCTTGCGCCGGGGGGACAGATAGCGCGCGACCTCGTCCACCGGACGGACCGTCGCGGAGAGGCCGATGCGGCGGGCGGGCTTGGGCAGCAGCTCGTCGAGCCGCTCCAGGGTGAGCGCCAGATGGGCGCCGCGCTTGGTGCCCGCTACCGCGTGCACCTCGTCCAGGATCACCGTCTCGATGCCCGTCAGCGCGTCGCGCGTGGCCGACGTCAGCATCAGGAACAGTGACTCAGGGGTCGTGATCAGGATGTCCGGCGGGCGCGTGGCCAGCGCGCGGCGCTCGGCGGCCGGGGTGTCGCCGGAGCGGATGCCCACCTTCACCTCCGGCTCGGGCAGGCCGAGCCGCACCGCCTCTTGTCGCATGCCGGTCAGCGGGCTGCGCAGATTCCGCTCGACGTCCACCGCGAGGGCCTTCAGCGGTGATACGTAGAGCACCCGGCAGCGCTTCTTGGGGTCCGCCGGCGGCGGGGTCGAGGCCAGCTGGTCGAGTGCGGCGAGGAACGCGGCCAGGGTCTTGCCGGAGCCTGTCGGGGCGACGACCAGGACGTCCGAGCCCGCACCGATGGCTGCCCATGCCCCGGCCTGGGCCGCGGTGGGCGCGGAGAAGGCCCCCGTGAACCAGCCGCGGGTCGCGGGGGAGAAGCCGTCGAGGGCTCGGTGTGCGGAGCTGACCATGCGTCCATCCTGCACCCGGCCACTGACAATGGCCTTGACCTGCGCAAATGTCGTGGCGGTGGAGGGTAGGCGGCCGACTCGACGGGGTGGGGGATGTGGGGTGCCTTGCTGGGAGACGGTGGCAGTCTTTGCCCGGCCGCAGAGGTTCGCATTGACTGGTGCTGGTGCTGGTGCTGGTGGCCGGCCGGCGGACGGCGGGCGGTGACAGCGAGGCCGTGAGCGGGGTCGGCCGCGGACCGGGAGGTGCCTGCGGCCGCTGGCGCAGAATGGGGGACATGGCGGCTTCGGAGGAGCGGGCTCGGCACTGGCAGTACGCGGAACTGCCCGGTGTCGATCTGTTGCGGGCCAGCTACGTCGAGAAGATCTTCGTGCGGCACACTCACGAGAACTTCGTCATCGCCGCCATCGCAGAGGGTGTCGAGGTCTTCCACCACGGCGGTGCCGATCAGTACGCGGGCCCCGGCGCCCTGGCGCTCGTCAACCCGGACACTCCGCACACCGGTCGCGCCGGGGTCCCCGAAGGCTGGCGGTACGGGGCCGTGTACCCGTCGCCGGAGCTGGTGGCCGAGATCGCCGCCGAGACGACCACGATCCGCGGCGCCCCCGGATTCACCAGTCCGGTGCTCGATGACCCGTACGCGGCGGGCCTGGTCCACCAGGTACTGCGGGCCGCGGAGGAGGGCAACGCGCTCGCCGCCGACACCCTGCTGCGCGTGGCGGTGACCCGGCTGCTGCGCCTGAACGGAGGCCCGCTGCCGCAGCGGGCCGTACGCACCGCGGGCGCTCGCATCGCTGCACGCGCGCGTGCCGTGCTGGAGGAGCAGATGGCCGCGCCTCCGACCCTGGAGCGGCTCGCCGCCGACCTCGGCACCAGCCCGTTCGCACTCCTGCGCGCGTTCCGGGACGTCTACGGCATGCCGCCCCACACCTGGCTGACCGACGCCCGCGTACGCCGGGCACGCCACCTCCTGGACGTCGGCGCCGCGCCTGCCGAGGCTGCCGTAGCCGTCGGCTTCACCGATCAGCCGCACCTCAATCGGCACTTCACCCGGATCGTGGGTGTGCCCCCGGGCGCCTACCAGCGCGAGCGCAAGAACGTACAAGACGGTGACGGCGGACTACTCGTACCGTCCAGGGCGTGGCAGAACAGACAGCTCTCGCAGACATACGCGGTGGAGACGGCGAACGCGGTGGAGACGCCGGACGGGGTGGAGACGCCGGACGCGGCGCAGCCGGCGGACGCCAAGGAGACGCCGGACGCCAAGGAGACGCCGGACGCAGTGGAGACGTCGGAAAACCCGATGCTGCCGTGGTCCGGGACGCCCTGGGAGTCGGGGTCGCCGTCGGGCTGTCCGGTTTCGCCTTCGGAGTGACCTCGGCCGGCAGCGGGCTCACGCTGCTGCAGACGTGCGTGCTCAGCCTCCTGGTGTTCACCGGTGCCTCGCAGTTCGCACTGGTGGGCGCGCTCGCGGCGGGGGGCAACCCCCTGACTGCGGCCGCGGGCGCCTTCTTCCTCGGGGTGCGCAACGCCTTCTACGGGCTGCGCCTGTCGCAACTGCTCGCCCTCCCGCGCGCGGTGCGCCCGTTCGCCGCGCAGTGGGTCATCGACGAGACCACGGCGGTCGCGCTCGCTCAGCCCACCCGCCGCGGCGTCCGCATCGGCTTCACCGTCACAGGGCTCTCCCTGTACGTGCTGTGGAATCTCACCACTCTGCTCGGCGCCGTCGGAGCCGAGGCCATCGGTGACACCGACGCGTGGGGGCTGGACGCTGCCGGGCCCGCTGTCTTCCTGGCGCTGCTCGCACCCATGCTGAAGACCACCACCGAGCGCGCGGCCGCGGGTATCGCTGTCCTTCTGGGGCTCGGTCTGTTGCCCGTGCTGCCTGCCGGAGTTCCCGTGCTGGTGGCCGCGCTGGCCGCTCCCGCCGTCCTCTACGTAGAGGGGCGCCGCAGTGTGAAGACCGCCAACGACGCATCTGGGGAAGACCGTTGAACATCTGGATCGCCATCGGCGCGACCGCCGTCGGTTGCTACGCGGTCAAACTCATCGGGCTGCTGGTCCCCGCCGGCGTGCTGGAGCGGCCGCTCGTACAGCGCCTCGCTGCCCTGCTGCCGGTCGCCCTCCTCGCCGCCCTCACGGCCCAGCAGACCTTCGCCGAGGGGCGCGTCCTGGTCGTGGACGCGAAGGCGGCGGGACTGGCCGCGGCGGCCGTCGCACTGATTCTGCGGGCTCCCTTCCTGCTCGTCGTCGCCGCGGCAGTGGTGGTGACCGCGGGGGTGCGGGCGATGACCGGCTGACGTCGGGACACACGATCGGTCCGTACGCGCACGGTCCGTACGCCTGCGTGCGTACGGACCCATTGCCCTCTCCGAGGGCAGCGCAGAAGATCCACCTCGCCCACCAGCAGGACCGCAGGGCCACCGCCACAACGCTGGGACTGCTCCACTGAACGGCGCTCCGCCGTCCCCCCATGACCGTCCGCTCGCGTTCCTGAACGTCAGCCGATCGACCGTCCGTACGCCCGGAGCGTGCGCAGCGCCTCGATCGTCACCATGGGGCGGCATTCCAGGGCGGTGCCCGGCGCCCACTGACGCCAGCGGACCGGCCAGCCGCCGTCCTCCTCCTGCTCGTCGGCCAGGTGGTCGAGCGAGCGTGCCATCTCCTCGTCGGTGAACCACGCGCGCGCGAGCGAGCCGGGAGTCTTCGCGTAGTCGTGCGGGAAGTGGTGCTCGCCCGGCGCGTAACCGGGCGCGACCGGAAACGCCTCAAGGCGCTCCGGGTCCAGCGCCGCGAGCCGGTGATCGCGCACCAGGCGGCCCAGACGGTCGGCAGCCGCCTCCGCGCGTGGACGGTCGGGCGCGGAGTCCAGGAAGGCGACGGCGGCCTCGATCTCGTACGGATGGGACTTCTCCAGGGACTCGACAGCCTGCCAGCAGAAGTCGGTGGCCCGGAACAGCCACGCGTGCCACACCTCGTTGTGGTGCAGCAGGCCCACCACGGGCCCGGTGGCGAGGAGTTCGCTCGGCGGATCGTCGACGACCGGCACGAAAGGAGCCGCCGGATATCCGCGTTGGCTGGGGTGGATCGCCGGCAGCGCGCCGTCCGCCGTCGACACGGAGGTCAGATAGCGGCACACGCGCTCCACGCGCTGTCCGCCGCAGCGCCCGATCGAGTCCAGCACGCGCAGCGCGTGCCCGGTGTGCAGCGGCTGGCTGACCGGGCCGCGCAGATCCGGTTCGAGCGCGTGACCGTACCCTTCGTCCTCGTTGCGGTAGGCGGCCAGCGCGGTCTCCACCGCGTCGGCACCGCCGTCGAGGAAGTGATATTCGAACCGGCGCTGCTCCAGCACGCGCGCGGTGAGCCAGACGAAGTGCTCGGCGCGAGAGAGCGGGGAGTGCGCCGGGGGCGTCGGGGGGAGTGGGGATGCTCCTGTTTCGGCCATGCGTCAGACCGTAGGACGGAAAGCGGTCTCGGCAAGCGGTCCCGGCTCGGGCCCACTCTCAGGGGCGGGATACTGGAGTCATGCGGTTGACGGTCTTCTGGCAGCGGATGGCGGATCACTTCGGTGCGGGGTACGCCGATACCTTCGCGCGCGATCACGTGATGACGGAGCTCGGTGGGCGCACCGTGCACGAGGCTCTGAACGCCGGCTGGGAAGCCAAGGACGTGTGGCGCGTGGTGTGCACGGCCATGAACGTTCCGTACGAAAACCGTTGACGGGTCACGAGGATCCGGGGGGCGGGGGTCGATTGTCGGAGGTGTGGGCGAGACTTGCACCCGTGGCCCCGACAGACGAGACCGCGCAGGTCGCCCAGCAGTCATCACCGTTCGGCACGACGCCGCCCAGTGGCCCCCCGGCCGCGGACACGGCAGCCCCCGGCGTCCGCATGCCGCGCTGGCTGCCGCGCGCCATGGTGCTCGCCCTCGCGCTCGTCGCCGTCTTCCAGCTGGGCAGCTGGGCGTTCCACCAGCTCACCAGCCTGCTGATCAACATCCTCATCGCGTTCTTCCTGGCTCTCGCGATAGAACCCGCGGTGAGCTGGATGGCCTCGCGCGGCATGCGCAGAGGACTGGCCACCTTCCTCGTCTTCTTCGGCGCGATGATCGCTATCGCCGGATTCATCACGCTGATGGGCTCGATGCTCGCGGGCCAGATCATCAAGATGATCGAGGGCTTCCCCGACTACCTCGACTCGGTCATCAACTGGATCAACACCCACTTCCACACGGACCTGAGACGGGTGGACATCCAAGACAGCCTGGTCCACTCCGACTGGCTGCGGAAGTACGTGCAGAACAGCGCCACCGGCGTCCTCGATGTGTCCGCGCAGGTGCTGGGCGGCCTCTTCAAGCTGCTGACGATCGCGCTGTTCTCGTTCTACTTCGCCGCCGACGGACCACGGCTGCGGCGCGCGCTGTGCTCGGTGCTGCCGCCGGCCCGGCAGGCCGAGGTGCTGCGCGCGTGGGAGATCGCCGTCGACAAGACCGGCGGTTATCTGTACTCACGCGGTCTGATGGCGCTGATCTCCGGCATCGCGCACTACATCCTGCTGGAGTCCCTGGGTGTGCCCTACGCGCCCGTGCTCGGCGTCTGGGTGGGCCTGGTCTCGCAGTTCATCCCCACCATCGGCACCTATCTCGCGGGCGCCCTGCCGATGCTGATCGCCTTCACGATCGACCCCTGGTACGCGCTGTGGGTGCTCATCTTCGTCGTGCTCTACCAGCAGTTCGAGAACTATGTCCTGCAGCCCAAGCTGACTGCCAAGACCGTCGACATCCATCCCGCCGTCGCCTTCGGGTCGGTCATCGCGGGCACCGCGCTTCTCGGCGCCGTCGGCGCGCTGATCGCCATCCCCGCCGTCGCCACCCTGCAGGCCTTCCTGGGGGCGTATGTGAAGCGGTACGACGTCACGGACGACCCCCGGGTGCACGGGCACCGGACAGGGGCCCAAGGCCGTCTCTTCGCGCGCGTGCGGGGACTGTTCGGCCGGTGATGTTCACCAGGTGAGGACCGCCCACACACAGCCGCCGACCACGGCCACCACGTAGCAGCCGACCGCGGCATACATGCTCCGCTGCCTGACGCGGTCGCTCCAGGACGTACGGGACAGCAGCCAAGCCAGCGCGGGCAGCACCAGCACGGCGTGCAGGCTCACTCCGTGCAGCGGCTTGAGCGGGGCCGTCGAATGGTAGGCCGCATCCTGGTGGCCGGTGCGAGTGAGGACCACCCCGCGCGCGATCATCGCGGCGCCCGACAGCAGCGCGACAAGCAGGATCGCGAACCCGGAGCGCAGCGCGAGTGGCATGCCCAGGGGGCCCGTGGGCCGGTTCCGGAACGAGGCGAGCGCGAACACGGTGAGCAGCACCACGAGAACCCCGCCGCCCACAGCGAGCGTCATGGACACCGACGTGTCGAAGCCGGTCTCCACGTTGAGGTGCGAGGGCACCCGGCGCCACGCCTGCAGGGTGATCCCGCCGACCTCCACGGCACAGTCGGCGGCGAATACGACGAGCAACGGGGTGCGCAGCCGCGTCCCGACGCGCAGATACGACGTGACCCACGTGATTGCGATCAGTGTCAGCCCGAAGGAGAGCCCGAAGGTGATGGGCTTGCGCCAGGAGACGGGCCCGTCCCAGGGCCCGCCATCGACAGCGAAGACCGCCAGATGCACGAGTCCCGAGACGACGAGCAGGGCGCCCGTCGCGTAGCAGAGCCGCTCGGCCGGACGGAGCGTGAGCTTCAACGGCGTCAGCGTGAGCTTCAGGGGCGCCAGGGACTGGGACCTCGTGGTTTCCATGGCTCAAGCTTCGCGGGCAGCCCCCACGACGTCGTCGTACGGCCGAAGACACCCGCCGTACGTCCGGGAGAGTAGCCCGGTGTCGAACCCGTGCCGACGGGAAATCCGGGGTGGTGTCAGACCGCGAACGTAGTCTCGGAGATGCCGTGTGGATGCCGTGTGGTGCGCTTGACACGAAAATCGAACATCCATTCTTATGGAGGTTCCGGCTGGGCTCTCGACGGGGATTTCGTCAGGGTTTTCATGGAGATGTGCCCGAGTTATCCACAGGCCGGACGGGCGTCGGGGCGCATTGTCAGTGGCAGGCGTTAGCGTCTTTGACGTGAAGCGATCGACTCAAGCAAACCGGGTGGAACCCATGGCAGGAACCGACCGCGAGAAGGCGCTCGACGCCGCGCTCGCACAGATTGAACGGCAATTCGGCAAGGGCGCCGTGATGCGCCTGGGCGAGCGGCCGAATGAGCCCATCGAGGTCATCCCCACCGGGTCGACCGCGCTCGACGTCGCCCTGGGTGTAGGCGGCCTGCCGCGAGGCCGAGTGGTGGAGGTGTACGGCCCGGAGTCCTCCGGTAAGACGACGCTGACGCTGCACGCGGTGGCGAACGCGCAGAAGGCCGGCGGCCAGGTGGCCTTCGTGGACGCCGAGCACGCCCTCGACCCCGAGTACGCGAAGAAGCTCGGCGTCGACATCGACAACCTGATCCTGTCGCAGCCGGACAACGGCGAGCAGGCTCTGGAAATCGTGGACATGCTGGTCCGCTCCGGTGCACTCGACCTCATCGTCATCGACTCCGTCGCCGCCCTGGTGCCGCGCGCGGAGATCGAGGGCGAGATGGGTGACTCGCACGTGGGTCTGCAGGCCCGTCTGATGAGCCAGGCCCTGCGGAAGATCACCAGCGCGCTCAACCAGTCGAAGACCACCGCGATCTTCATCAACCAGCTCCGCGAGAAGATCGGCGTGATGTTCGGCTCTCCGGAGACCACGACGGGTGGCCGGGCGCTGAAGTTCTATGCCTCGGTGCGGCTCGACATCCGTCGCATCGAAACGCTGAAGGACGGCACCGACGCGGTCGGCAACCGCACCCGCGTCAAGGTCGTGAAGAACAAGGTCGCGCCGCCCTTCAAGCAGGCCGAGTTCGACATCCTCTACGGGCAGGGCATCAGCCGCGAGGGCGGCCTGATCGACATGGGCGTGGAGCACGGCTTCGTCCGCAAGGCCGGCGCCTGGTACACGTACGAGGGCGACCAGCTCGGCCAGGGCAAGGAGAACGCGCGCAACTTCCTGAAGGACAACCCCGACCTCGCCAACGAGATCGAGAAGAAGATCAAGGAGAAGCTGGGCGTCGGTGTGAAGCCCGAGGAGCCCACCGCCGAGCCGGGCGCGGACGCGGCGGTCTCGGCCACCCCGGACGACGCCGCGAAGACGGTGTCCGCTCCGGCGGCCAAGGCCACCAAGTCGAAGGCCACGGCGGCGAAGAGCTAGCCCGTGACGCGACGAACCGACTGGGCCGAGTACGCCTACCCTGTCGCCCCTGAGGGGCCAGGGCAGGGGTACCACGGGGGCAATGGCGGCTCGGCCGGAGACGGTGAGAGGGGATACGGCGGCGCCGGGGCGTACGGCGGTGGGACGTACGGCGCCGACGGGCTCTACGGCGGGGATCCGGACGGCGAAGGTTCGCCGGACGGAGGCCCGCGGCGCGGTGACGGTCTGCCGGGCGGTCACGGTTCACCGGGTGATGGCCCGCGCCGAGGCACTGGCCGGCGTGGTGACGGCGGGCCACGTGGCGGACGAGGGCGTCGGAGGCGTGCCGGTTTCGGCGAGCCGTCCGGCGACCCACAGGACGGAGGCGCCCCTTCCTCGTCGACGGCCGAGAAGGGGGAGCCCCCAGGGGACCCGGCTGAGCGGGCGCGGGCGATCTGTCTACGCCTGCTCACCGGGACTCCGCGCACGCGAAAGCAACTCGCGGACGCACTGCGCAAGCGCGAGATCCCGGACGACGTGGCGGACGAGGTGCTGTCACGGTTCGAGGAGGTCGGCCTGATCAACGACAGTGCCTTCGCGGACGCCTGGGTGGAGTCCCGGCACCACGGCCGGGGTCTGGCCAGACGGGCGCTCGCGCAGGAGCTGCGGACCAAGGGCGTGGACTCGACGCTGATCGACGAGGCCGTCGGGCAACTCGACTCCGAGCAGGAGGAGGCGACCGCGCGCGAGCTGGTCGCCCGCAAGCTGCGGTCCACGCGCGGCCTCGACCGCGACAAGCGGCTGCGGCGCCTCGCGGGCATGCTCGCCCGCAAGGGCTACTCAGAGGGCATGGCGCTGCGCGTGGTCCGCCAGGCGCTGGAGGAAGAGGGCGAGGACACGGAGGGGCTCGGGGACGAGGGGTTCTGACCCCCTCGGGGAGGATTCTCGCCCCCGCCGCCCCTACCCACGGGTTTCTGAACTCCCTCGGGGAGAAGAAGGTCTGGCGCCATGAACGCCCGGAGAGCGTTGGCCGAGAGTTCCCGGCATGTCCCGGAACCTGGGAACACAGAACCCGGGAACGCAGAACCCGGTTCGGCCGGGTCACCGCAGTCCGACCGCGGGCCCTGAACACGGTAGACGCGCGGGGGCGCCGATCGCGTTCAGGGCCCGCGGCCGGACTGCCCGGGGGCCGGGGGTGGCGGCTCAACTTCCGTTCGCCTGGGTGGGGTTAACCCCCGGCTGAAGACGCCGGGCCGCCGCAATGCACAGACACCTGTGCACAGACGACTGTGTACGCATGGCACAGGAACCCGGCGCGGAAACGGAAGTACCCCCGAAGGCGCCGCACGCCCCCATCGAGCTCTCCGACCTCGCCGCGCTCAAGGCCCTCGCGCAGCCCCGTCGGCAGCGCATGCTCCAGCACCTCACTGTGCACGGCCCCGCCACGTCGGCGACGCTCGCCCGAGCGCTGGGGCTGAACACGGGAGCCACCAGCTACCACCTGCGCGAACTCGCGCGGTACGGCTTCGTGGAGGAACAGGTAGAGGGCAACGGCCACGGCCGCCGGCGCTGGTGGCGGGCCGTCCCCGGGGACCGGCGTTTTCCGCCGCGCAGCCGTCAGAGCCCCGAGATGCGGCTCGTCATGGACGAGTTGAACCATCACGCGTACGCCGCCGACCTCGAACTCTTCGAGCGGCTGCAGCTCCAGGGAGACGCGGGCGATGATCCCTGGGCCGACGCCTTCCCGTACTCGCGCGGCAGCATCCGGCTGACGCTCCCCGAACTCCGTGCGTTCTTCGAGGAGTACATCGCTCTCCTCAACCGCTACAAGCGCGCTGAGGCCGACACCCCGCCCGACGCGCGCATGGTACTCACCCGGTTTCTTGCCTTCCCGGCCCCCGACGCCGAGCCCGAGGGCCGCCCGGCGCCTCACGGCGGAGACGCCAACGCACACCACAACAGAAGAGAGAGCGACCCTTCATGATGCTGCGCTACGCCCTGCAGACCGTCCGAGCCCGCAAAGGCGGCTTCCTCGGCGCCTTCCTCGCCCTGATGTGCGCGGCCGCCCTCATCACCGCCTGCGGCACCCTGCTCGAGACGGGCTTGCGCGGGACGATCCGCACCGAGCGGTATGCCGCGACCCCCGTCGTGGTGTCGGCCGACCAGAACGTCCACCAGACCACCGTCAAGCACAAGAAGGGCAAGACCAAGGTCAAGCACAAGGCCAAGCCCATTGCCGAGCGGGCCTGGCTGTCGAGCGACCTCGCCGCGCGGCTCCGCCGGGCCCCCGGGGTGGACCGCGTCATCCCCGAACTGACCTTCCTGGCCCAGCCGTTGACTTCCACCGGAAGCGTCGACAAGAACCGGCCCGTCTACGGTCACGCCTGGGACTCCGCCGCGCTGACGCCGTACACGCTCACCACCGGAACCGCACCCAAGACCGATGGCGACCTCGTCGTCGACCGTCAGTTCGCGGAGCGGGCCCACCTCGAGCCCGGCGATCGCCTCACCGTCCAGTCGACGCAGTCCCCGCGTACCTATCGGGTCACCGGAGTCGCCGAGCCGGCCAAGGCCGTACTCCACCAGACGTCCCTCTTCTTCTCGGCCTCCGAGGCCCGGCGTCTGGCCGCACACCCCGGGCAGGTCACGGCCTTCGGCGTGCTGCCCGCCAAGGGCACGGACATCGCCACCCTCAAGCAGTCCGTGGCCCAGGCGCTGCACGGCACCACCGCGCAGGTCAGCGCGGGAGACGAGCGTGGCCCGGTCGAGTTCCTGGACGCGGCCGCCGCCCGGACGAAGCTGGTCAGCATGGGCGGTGCGATGGGCGGCACCTCGTTGCTCGTGGCCGTGCTGGTGGTCGTCGGCACCTTCGCGCTCTCCGTGCAGCAACGCCATCGCGAACTCGCCCTGCTGCGCGCCATCGCCGCCACGCCGGGCCAGATCCGCGCCCTCCTCGGCAGGGAGGCCCTGATCGTCGGGGCGGCCGCCGGTGCGTTCGGCGCGCTCGCGGGACTGCCGCTGGGCAGCTGGCTGCACAGCCGGTTCGTCGCCATGGGCGCCGTCCCGGCCACGCTTCAGCACACCGTCAGCGTCTTCCCGTTGTTCGCCGCGGTCACCGCCACTCTGCTCGGCGCCTGGGCCGCCGCGCGTATCTCGTCCCGCCGAATCACCCGGATCCGCCCCGCCCAAGCGCTCGCTGAAGCCCAGGCCGAGCGCACTCGCCCCGCATGGGGACGCATGCTCGCCGGTCTCGCGGTGCTCGCGGGCGGCGCCGTCCTCGTCGCCGTGCTCAGCGTGCTGCGCACCGAGCCCGCCTCAACCCCCGTGACCTTCCTGGCCGTCGTGGTACTCGCCTCCGCCGTGGCACTGCTCGGCCCGCTCCTGGTCAAGGCGGCCGCGGCCGCCCTCTCCGGTCCGCTGCGGCTGACCGGTCCCGGGGGCCGTCTCGCACGCGCCAACCTCCGCGGCAACGCGGCCCGCATGGCCTCCGTCGTCACTCCCCTCACCCTCCTCATCGGAATGACCTGCACCGTTCTCTTTGCCCAGCCGACCCTCGGCGACGCGGCCCGCGCCCAGGCACGCGAAGGCGTCCGCGCCGACTGGGTGCTCGCCGCCCAGGGCCCCGGCGTCCCGGCCGAGGCCGCGCGGCAGTTGCGTACGCACCACGACGTCGTCACCGAAGTGGTCCGTACGACCGTCCGCGTGGGTCTGGACAAGTACGCGGCCCAGGGCGTCACGCCGGCCGGTCTGACCCGCACGTGGGACCCCGACGTCACCGCGGGCTCCCTGAACGGCCTCAAGGACACCACCGTCGCCGTCAGTGAACTCGCCGCTGATCAGCTCCACTTGAGGCCCGGCAGCACCCTGAAGCTCGCTCTCGGCGACGGCACGCCCGTCACGCTCGCCGTCGCCGCCGTCTACGCCAAGGGTCTCGGGTTCGGCGACCTCACCTTCGCCCACGACCTGGTCGCCCGACATGTGGACAACCCGCTCGCCACCTCCGTCCTCGTCAGCACCGCCCGTACACAGACACAACTCGCGACTACTCTCCGTGAGTTCCCGGCGGTCCATGTCCTCGCACCGGCCGCAGCCGATTCGATCCAGGCCGCGCGCCAGCAGGCGAACGCGGAGGTCAACTACCTCGCCATGGGGTTGGTCCTGGCCTTCACCGCCATCGCCGTCGTCAACACGCTCGCCATGTCGGTCTCCGAGCGGGTCCGCGAGTTCGCGATGCTCCGTCTCGCCGGGGCGACCCGCCGACAGGTGCTGCGGATGCTGCGGACCGAGGCGCTGTCGGTCCTGCTGCTCGCCGCCGCGCTCGGCAGCGGAATCGCGCTCGCCGTCCTGACCGCCTTCAGCGTCGGGATGACGGGCAGCGCGGCTCCGGCGGTCACGCCACTGGTGTACGTGGCGGTCGTCGCCGTGGCCGGAGTACTCGCCCTCGTCGCCACCGCGCTGCCGGGCCGGGTCGCTCTGCAGGTTCGTCCCGTCGCGGTGGCCACAGCCAAGGAGTAAGGGGCAGTACTCCAGGGTGGGCGCCCCTTACATCGAGGGGTGCCCACCACTGTGTAGGACTTGAAGAACCTTCTGTACGACGTATAGAGCCTTCCGCACGACTCGACGGACTCTCCGGGCGGCCTGAGGAATTCTGTGCGGCCTAGGCTGCGGTCACCGGGAACCCGGCCGCTTTCCAGGCCTGGAAACCTCCGACGAGATCGGTGGCACGGCGCAGTCCCAACTGCCGCAGGGACGCGGCCGCGAGGCTCGACGCGTAGCCCTCGTTGCAGAACACCACGACCCGCAGATCGTGGCTCGTGGCCTCCGGGGAGCGGTGGCTGCCCTGGGGGTCGAGTCGCCACTCCAATTCGTTCCGCTCGACGACGAGGGCGCCGGGGATCAGCCCATCGCGCTCGCGCAGGGCGGCGTACCGGGTGTCGACCAGGAGCACCTCGCCCGCCTGTGCGGCTTCGTAGGCTTCCTTGGCCTCCACACGATCCAGCCTCTCGCGGACCTGTTCCAGCAACTCGTCGATGCCCACGGGGCGGTGGGTGCTCACTGCCAGTCCTGGGGACGCTCGACTTGCTCCAGGCGCAGCACCTGGCCCGTGCGGCTGTAACGGCGGATCTGCGGGAGCGGCGGGTAGTAGGCGTGGACCGAGATCGCGTGCTTTTCGGTGGCCTCGTTGAGTACCTCATGCACGTGGTGGCGGCCGAAGGAGCGGCCCTTGCCCGCCGGCAGTGTTCGCTCCCGGTCGATGCCTTCGGCGAGTTCCAGGGTCTTCCAGCCGTCGGCGGGCAACCGGGCGGTGAGCGAGTTCTCCTTCAGCTCGCCCGACGCGGTGACGAAGGCGCCGACCGACTCGGCGTGGTCGTGCCAGCCGGTTCCGGTGCCCGGAGGCCAGCCGATGAGCCAGGCCTCACTGCCGCCGGGGCCTTCGAGGCGCACCCAGGTACGGCCTTCGGGGTCGAGCGGGAGCGAGTCGATCAGCTCGGCGTCGGCGGCCGTACGGCGTACGAAGTCGAGCAGGTCGGCCTGGGTGGGAGCCTGGGGGGCAGCTTGTGTGGGTGCGGAAACAGAAGGGGACACAGACACTCGTACCGTCCTGAGGGTTCGCGTGGGAGCGCGCGGCAGCACACGGGCGGCGCGCGGAGGTGATGGGATGCGAATTCAGCAGGACGGGCGACACACGCAGCCCGCATAGCGGACGAGGTCCATATGGACCCTCCGCCACAGGCGCACACAGGTGTCGGTCACGATCCGGAGTACACCATGGTGGTGCAGACCGGTCAACTCACCGTCACTATGTGGACGCACGGTCACCATGCTGACCGCTGACCGCTGACCGCTGACCGCTGACCGCTGAGGGCTGAGGGCTGAGGGCTGACGGCCGAGGGCCCTGAGCCCGGTCAGGCATCGGGCTACGACACCCCAGGTCGCGGGCGGTCCGGACGGTGGACCGGGGACTCGACCAAGCCGGACTCCGGGCGGTCCGCGCCGTCACCACGGCTGGTCCGGCTCTGGTCCTGGGGTGGTGGCTCGGCCTGTCGCCGCAGTTGGTTCGGCTCCAGTCTTGGGCGATGGGCCGTCACCACGGCTGGTTCGGCTCCGTCTCCGGCCACGGCTCGCACGGTCACCACGGGCTGGCACGACCCAGGTCTCCGGTGGTGGCTCGGACGGCACCACGGGTTCGGACGCCGGCGATCCCCGGCGGTGGCCCGGACCGTCCCCACAGGCTCCGGCGCCCCCTCCCCGATGGCCCGTACCGTCACCGTCGGCTCCGCCTGCGCCATGTCACGGTGGGCTCAGCCCGTACCCACAGTGGCCTCCGCCTTCGTCGGTCCGCCGAGCGTTGCCTCGGCCGCCGCGTACAGATCCGCTGGGCGGACCCCGCTGAGCGCGCTGACCAGGTGGCCGTCGGGGCGGACGAGGAGCACCGTGTGCGCGGCCGCGCCGGGGTAGCTCTCGGCGACCAGCAGCTCGGCGGAGTGTGGCAGCGCGGTCACGGCGGCCGCGAGCCGGGGCATGATCCCGGCGGTCACCCAGTGCTTGCGCTCCCACACTCCCGTACCCGGTGCGATCAGCACGACGAGCAGGACCCCGCGTCCCAGCCGCTCCCGCAGCCGGACGAAGGAGCCGTCCTCCGCGGTCACCCGCACATCGGTGACCGGCGCACCGGGTGCCGTATCCACCGGGGCGGCCCACTCGGCGTAGGGAGGCGAGAGCGGCGAATCGGCGTACACCCCCGGCGCGCCCAGCGGGCCCCGCCCCAGGTGGCCGTCCGTGAGCAGCGCGTCGTGGCCGCGGGCAGACCCAGGCACGTACGAGCGCAGGCCTCCGCCGCCGCGCAGCAGCGGCAGCGCCTGGTCGGCGGCGCGCAGCCGGGCGGCCACGACGGAGCGCCGCTCCACCTGGTAGCTGTCCAGCAGCGTCTCGTGCGGCCCATGGTGCCAGGCCAGCGCCAGCTTCCAGGCGAGGTTGTCGGCGTCCCGCAGACCCTCGTCCAGGCCCTGGCTGCCGAGCGCGCCGAGCAGGTGGGCGGCGTCCCCGGCGAGGAAGACCCGGCCGGCCCGCCATCGGCGGGCGAGGCGGTGGTGGACGGTGTGGACTCCGGTGTCGAGCAGCTCGTACGGCGGTGTGGAGCCCCCGCTCCAGCCCGCGAGAGTCTCCCGGATGCGCGCCAGCAGCAGGTCAGGCGTGACCAGGTCCTTGCCGGGTGGCAGCAGCCAGTCCAGGCGCCATGCGTCGTCGGCGAGAGGACGCGCGGTCACCTCCCCGGCCGAGGGGCCCGACGTCCGCCACGGCGGCATCCGATGCAACAACGCCTCGCCGGGCCACGGAAGTTCCGTACGCAGTGCCGCCACGGCGTGTCGCTCGACGGCCGTACGCCCGGGGAAGCGGATGTCCTGGAGTTTGCGCACTGTCGAGCGCGGCCCGTCGCAGCCGACGAGATAACTGCCGCGCCACCACGTGCCCCTGGGGCCGCGGGTGTGCGCGGTCACGCCCGATGTCTCCTGCTCGATGGAGTCGAGGCGGCTGTCCACGGCGACCTTGATCAGCGGCTCGTGCACGATGGCGTCGCGCAGGGCACCGGTCAGCGCGTGCTGGGCGATGTGCAGCGGGGCGGGCACGTCGGCGCGTTCGTACTCCGGCGCGCCGCTTCCCGAGCCGTGCGCGCTGTCCCGGGCGCCGCGCGTGGCGCCGGGTGCGCCGTCGCCGAAGTCGATCTCGCGCATCACCTGCTTGCGGCGCATCGACCGCCATCCGGTCCAATGGAAACCGGCCTCGGAGGGGGGAAACCCCGTCAGCCGCTCGATGAGCGCTGCAGTGTCCTCGCGCAGTATCACTGTCCGTGCGAGCCGCTGTTCGTCCTTGCCCGGCCCCTCGTCGAGAACCACGGAGGGGACCTCCTGGCGAGCCAGCGCCAGGGCGAGCATGAGCCCCACGGGCCCCGCTCCGACGATGATCACCGGGTCCACGGCGCGCTGCCCCCTGCCCGGAGCGGTGTCCTGAGGGACATGGGGGAACAGGCAGTTGGGGCGGGGTGCACGATCACAGAACGTATGCAACCCATTGCCGGTGCTTGCGTCAAGTGACGGGGGCAGTGGCGATCATGCCGCTGCCCCCGTGCCGTTCATGCCACTTGACTGTTCATCAGATCGAGCCGCCGTCACCGGTGCCGAAGGAACCCCTGACCTCGGCGGGGTTGAGCTCCACCGCGTCATCGGCGCCGAGAACCGCGCCCGTGCTCTTCTTGCTGCGCCGCAGCCTGCCCTCCAGCCAGCTCGCGAAGCTGGTCAGGAGGAAGTTCAGCACGATGAAGATGATCGCCACCACAATGAAGCTCGGGATGACGTTGGCGTAATTGGCCGCGAGGGTGCTGCGCGCGTTGAGCAGCTCCGGGAACGTCAGCAGCGCGCCGCCCAGCGCGGTGTCCTTCACGATGACGACGAGCTGGCTGACGATGGCCGGCAGCATCGCGGTGACCGCCTGCGGGAGCAGGATGCTGGTCATCGTCTGGCCCTTGCGCAGACCGATCGCGTAGGCGGCCTCCGTCTGCCCCTTGGGCAGGGCGAGGATGCCCGCTCGTACGATCTCGGCGAGGACCGAGGCGTTGTAGAGCACCAGGCCGGTGACGACGGCGTACAGGGGTCGCTGGTCGCTGCTGATGTCCGTGGAGCGCACATAGAACTCGTTGGCGAACAGCATCAGCAGGAGTACCGGGATCGACCGGAAGAACTCGACCACCACGCCGGCCGGGACCCGGACCCACCGGTGGTCGGACATGCGTGCGATGCCGAAGAACGCGCCCAGCGGGAGCGCGATAACCATGGAGAGCGCCGCGGCCTTCAGCGTGTTGCGCAGGCCCGGCAGTAGATACGTCGTCCAGGCTTCCGAGGTGGTGAACGGCTCCCATAGGGACCACTTCAGCTGGCCCTTGTCGTCCATCGTCCGCCATATCCACCAAAGGAGGAGGGCGAGCAGGACGACGAAGACCGCGGAGACGAACACATTGCGGCGCTTGGCCCGGGGGCCGGGGGCGTCGTAGAGAACGGAGGTCATCGCTTCACCGCCAGTCGCTTCCCCAGCCAGCCCAGGAAGAGGCCGGTGGGCAGGGTCAGTACCACGAAGCCGAACGCGAACACCGCGCCGATGGCCACCGTCTGGGCCTCGTTCTCGATCATGGACTTCATCAGGCTGGCCGCCTCGGCGACGCCGATCGCGGCCGCCACGGTCGTGTTCTTGGTCAGCGCGATCAGTACGTTTGCCAGTGGTCCGATCACCGAACGGAAGGCCTGCGGGAGGACGATGATCCGCAGGACCTGACTGAAGCTCAGCCCGATGGCGCGTGCCGCCTCGGCCTGCCCGACGGGCACGGTGTTGATACCGGAGCGCACCGCCTCGCAGACGAAGGCCGCGTGGTACGCCACGAGACCGAGCACCGCCAGCCGGAAGCCCTGGACCTTGAAGTCGTCGGACGCGCCCATCGTCACACCGAAGATGTCGGCGAGGCCGAGCGAGGAGAAGACGATGATGACGGTCAGGGGGATGTTCCGGACGATGTTCACATAGGCGGTGCCGAACCCGCGCATGAGCGGGACCGGGCTGACCCGCATCGCGGCGAGCACGGTGCCCAGGACGAGGGAGCCGACGGCGGAGAGGGCGGCGAGTTTCACCGTCGTCCAGAACGCCCCGAGGACGTCATAACCTTGCAGAAAGTCGAACACGATCTCCCGCGCTTCCGGGTGTGTGGCGTACGTGGAGGGCGCGGCGCGCCGCCGCCGTGATCGCGGCGGGCGGCGGCGCGCCGGTGAATCCCTGGGTTACTTGACGATGACGCCGATCTTCGGGGCGGGCTCGTTCTTGTAGTTGGCCGGGCCGAAGTTCTTCTCGACCGCCTTCTTCCAGGAGCCGTCGCTGACCATCTTCTCCAGCGCGGAGTTGATCTTGTTCACCGTCGCGGTGTCGCCCTTCTTGACACCGATGCCGTAGTTCTCGTTGCTCAGCTTGAGGCCGGCGAGCTTGAACTGACCCTTGTACTTGTCCTGGGCGGCGAAGCCCGCGAGGATCGAGTCGTCGGTGGTCACCGCGTCCACGGCGCCGCTCTGCAGGCCCGCGATGCACTCCGAGTAGCCGCTGTACTCACGCAGGTTGGCCTTCGGGGCGATCGTGTCGTGGATGTTCTGCGCCGAGGTGGAGCCGGTCACGGAACACAGCTTCTTGCCGTTGAGGTCCGTGGCCTTGGAGATGTCCGAGTTGGCCTTGACCAGCAGGTCCTGGTGGGCCAGCAGGTAGGGGCCGGCGAAGTCGACCTTCTGCTTGCGCTCGTCGGTGATCGAGTACGTGGCCGCGATGAACTTCACGTCGCCGCGGGCCAGCGCGTTCTCACGGTCGGCGCTCTTGGTCTCGACAAATTCGATCTGGCTGGGCTTGTAGCCGAGCTGCTTGGCCACGTACGTCGCCACGTCCACATCGAAGCCGGAGAAGGAACCGTTCGGCTCCTTCAGGCCGAGGCCGGGCTGGTCGTACTTGATGCCGACCTTGATCTTGCCGCCTCCGCTGGAGCTCGAGCCGGAGTCCTTGTTGTCGCCCCCACACGCGGTCGCGGTCAAGGAGAGGACGAGGGCGGTGGTGGCGAAAACGGTGACCTTGCGGAGCTTCATGGTGAACATCCTTTGACTGGTGAAGAGATGCGGGCCCGTCAGGGGCGGATGACGCAGGTCGTCAGAGACGCGATGGGGTCGTCAGTGGTGAAGGATCTTCGACAGGAAGTCCTTGGCCCGGTCGCTGCGGGGATTGCTGAAGAACTGGTCCGGCACAGCCTCTTCGACGATCCGACCGTCGGCCATGAAGACCACTCGGTTGGCAGCCGAACGAGCGAAGCCCATCTCATGGGTGACGACGATCATGGTCATGCCGTCACGCGCGAGCTGCTGCATGACCTCGAGGACCTCGTTGATCATCTCGGGGTCCAGCGCCGAGGTCGGCTCGTCGAAGAGCATGACCTTGGGGTCCATCGCCAGTGCTCGCGCGATCGCGACGCGCTGCTGCTGGCCGCCCGACAGCTGAGCGGGGTACTTGTCCGCCTGATTGGCGAGGCCGACGCGGTCGAGCAGTGCGCGGGCCTTCTCCTCGGCGGCCTTCTTGTCGCTCTTGCGGACCTTGACCTGTCCCAGCATCACGTTGTCGAGCACCGTCTTGTGCGCGAAGAGGTTGAAGGACTGGAAGACCATGCCCACGTCGGCCCGCAGCCGGGCGAGCGCCTTGCCCTCCGCGGGCAGCGGCTTGCCGTCGATCGAGATGTCGCCCGAGTCGATCGTCTCCAGGCGGTTGATGGTGCGGCACAGGGTGGACTTCCCGGACCCGGAGGGTCCGATGACCACGACGACCTCGCCACGGGCGATCGTCAGGTCGATGTCCTGGAGCACGTGCAACGCGCCGAAGTGCTTGTTGACGCTCTTCAGGACGACCAGTTCGTCGGTCGCGGCCACAGCGTCCTTGGCCACCGATACTTCGGTCATCGCTCTTTGGCTCCGTCCTCCTCGGTTTCGGAGGACAGTAGTAACCCCGTACGACCAGCGTCATTACATCTGAGGGGAACTTGAGCATCACGATCCGGTAGCAATCGGACACGTGTCGTAGCAGTCGTCCGTGACCGCGTACCGGCTGGGTAACGGAAGCCCTCCGCAACCTGAAGCCTCTTGACGCCATCCTTGTTCTTCGGCGTGACTTCCATGGTGCACGCGCGCGTGCACCGCGTCTACAAGCCGAGACCGTACGACCGATGAACCGGAGGGGGCCGAAATGCGACTGCTCCTCGTCGAGGACGACAACCATGTCGCCGCCGCCCTGTCCGCGGTGCTGGCGCGGCACGGCTTCGACGTCACGCACGCCCGCAGCGGCGAGGAAGCCCTGCAGGCGCTGGTCCCGGAGAGCGACGGTTTCGGCGTCGTGCTGCTCGACCTCGGCCTGCCCGACCAGGACGGCTACGAGGTCTGCGGAAAGATCCGCAAGCGGACCAGCACCCCGGTGATCATGGTCACCGCGCGCGCGGACGTACGCTCCCGGATCCACGGCCTCAACCTCGGCGCCGACGACTACGTGGTGAAGCCGTACGACACGGGGGAGCTGCTCGCCCGTATCCACGCCGTCAGCCGGCGCAGCGTGCCCGACGACGCCGCGGCCCCCGGCGACACCGCGCTGAAGCTCGGCCCCGTGCACATCGAGCTCCCCAACCGTCAGGTCACCGTCCACGGTTTGGTTGTCCAACTGACCCGCAAGGAGTTCGACCTTCTCGCGCTGCTGGCCCAGCGCCCCGGAGTCGTGTTCCGCCGGGAACAGATCATCAGCGAGGTATGGCGCACCAGTTGGGAGGGGACCGGGCGCACGCTGGAGGTGCATGTCGCGTCCCTGCGCTCCAAGCTGCGCATGCCGGCGCTGATCGAGACCGTGCGCGGCGTCGGGTACCGGCTCGTCGCCCCTGCGGCATAGCGGGCACGGGTGCGCACTCGCCTTCTCCCCCTGCTCATCGTCCTGATGGCGGCCGTGCTGCTCGCGCTCGGCCTGCCGCTCGCCGTGAGTGTCGCGGCCGCTCAGCAGCAGCGGGTGGTCGTCGACCGCATCGACGACACGGCGCGCTTCGCTGCCCTCGCCCAGTTCGTCACCGATTCGCCGACCGGCTCCGACGAACGCCGCGAGACCCTGAACAAGGAACTCGCCCGCTACTACGGCGTGTACGGCATAAAGGCCGGCGTCTTTTACCGCAACGACAGGCCCATGGCCAACGCCCCGACGAACTGGTTCCTCCCCAAGACCGGTGAAGGGCGCGACGCATTCAACGAGGCGCTCTTCAGCCGCCGCAGCCACGACCCGGAGCAGGTCTGGCCCTGGCAGCGCCACCGTCTCGTCGTGGCCTCCCCGGTCATCAGGGACGGCGACGTCATCGCCGTCGTCGTCACCGACTCGCCCACCGGGCAGATGCGTTCGAAGATCCTTCGTGGCTGGCTGCTCATCGGCGCGGGCGAGATCGCCGCGATGCTCATCGCCCTCGGCGCCGCGCTGCGCCTCACCGGGTGGGTGCTCAGACCCGTACGCGTCCTCGACGCCACCACCCACGACATCGCGACCGGACGCCTGAAGTCCCGGGTCGCGGCCGCCGGCGGTCCGCCGGAACTCCGGCGCCTGGCCCGGTCGTTCAACGAGATGGCGGACAACGTCGAAGATGTGCTGGAGCAGCAGCGCGCCTTCGTCGCCGACGCCTCGCACCAGCTGCGCAACCCGCTCTCGGCGCTGCTGCTGCGCATCGAGCTGCTCGCCCTGGAACTGCCGGAGGGAAATGAGGAGATCGCCTCGGTCCGTACCGAGGGCAAGCGCCTCGCCCAGGTCCTCGACGACCTCCTCGACCTGGCGCTCGCCGAGCACGCCGAGGCGGATCTGCGGCTCACCGACATCGGCGCGTTGACGGCCGAGCGTGTGTCGTCCTGGCAGCCGCTCGCCGAGAACAAGGGCGTACGGCTGGCCGGGACCTGCCCGGCCACCACCGCCTGGGCCGACCCGGTCACGCTGTCCAGCGCCCTGGACGCGGTCATCGACAACGCGCTGAAGTTCACGCCCGAGGGGGAGAGCGTCGAGGTGAAGGTCGCCTCGAACGGCGAGGTCTCGACCGTCGTGGTCACCGACGGCGGCCCCGGCCTCAGCGACGAGGACCTGGCCCGCATCGGCGACCGCTTCTGGCGCAGCGCGGGGCACCAGAACATCAAGGGCTCGGGCCTCGGTCTGTCCATCTCACGCGTGCTGCTCGCGGCGGGTGGCGGCTCCATCGCGTACGCCCATCACGAGCCGCACGGCCTGCGGGTGACGGTGACGGTGCCGAGGACGGGGCCGGCCTCCTGAGGCCCCTCGCCGGGGAGCGACCACGAGGTGCGAGCGGCTACGGCTTGATCGACCGGTAGTAGCGTCGCGCGCCCTCGTGCAGCGGCAGCGGATCGGTGTAGATGGCCGTGCGCAGATCCACCAGCTGCGCCGCGTGCACCACGGCGCCGATGTGGTCGCGACTGGCGATGACTGTGCGGGTGAGCTCCTCGGTGAGCTTCGCGTCCGCGTCCTCCCGTGTGATCAGGTAGTTGGCGACGGCCAGCGTCTGCACCGACGCGCCGCGCTGTGCCCTGGGGTAGGCGTCGGCGGGCATCACGGCGGCCCGGTAGTAGCGCGAGGCGCCGCCCTGCTCGTGCAGCTTCTTGATGAGGTCGCCCCCGATCGACACGAGCCTGATGTCGTAGGTCTTCGAGAGCTCCAGCACCGCACTCGTAGGCAGGCCGCCGGACCAGAAGAAGGCGTCGATCTTGTGTCGCTTGAGAAGGTCGGGCATGGTCGCGATGCCGTCGGCCCGCGGCTCGATGTCGCTCTCGGGGTCGAGTCCGGCTGCCTGGAGCACATGGTTGGCTATCAGCCGCACCCCGGAACCACTCGGTCCCACGGCGACCGTCCTGCCCCGCAGGTCCGCCACGGATTTCACGGACGACGAGCGCGGGACCACCAGGTGCACATAGTCGTCGTAGAGCCGGGCGCAGCCGCGCAGCCGACCCGCTCCCGGCTTGTTCTCGAGTATGTACGTCTCCACCGCATCGGCCGCCGCGATGGTGAAGTCGGCCTTCCCGGTCGCCACACGCCGTACGTTCTCCTGCGACCCGTCGCTGTTCAGCAGCCGCACGTCCACGCGCGGCATGTCCTTGGCGATGGCGCCCTGAAGGAGCGTGCCGTACTTCTGGTAGACCCCGGTCGGCGTGCCCGTGCTGAACGTGATCGTCCCGCTGGGCGACTCCTCGCCCGGCAGCAGCCACCACAGCAGCAGCCCGAAGACCGCGAAAGCGGCCGCCGAGCCGAGCAGCGCGCGGCGCCGGCCGATACGGGGGAGTGCCTGGAGCATGCGCGCGATCCTGCCAGCTAGTGCCGCGTCAGCCAAGGTTTGCCCGTTAAGGAGCGGCGTCCGGTGCGTGCTCTGGGGGCCCCGGCCGAAGGCTGGGGGAGTGCCGGCCGGAAGTCCTCGTACTGGATGTACTTGGGCTTTCGGCCGGTGCGGCGAGTGGGGGCAGCTCCCACGCCCTTAAGGCAGTGGGGGAGCGTGCCGGGCGTCGCGACGGGGCGAACCTTGGCTGACGCGGCACTGGGGGGCGGTCCTGACCAGGGCGGGCTCATCGACCGGGGTCGCCGTCCTCGCCGGGGGACCTCGGTGGATCGATAGGGTCGGCGGATGCAGCCCTCTCCCGTCTCGCTGGTCCGTGAATTCCACCTCGCTTTCGGCCTCGACGCCCGCACCGTGCCGACAGAGGTGTCCTCGGAGCTGGCGGCCCACCGCGGCGAACTGCTCGCCGAGGAGGCCGCCGAAGTCGCCGAGGTCTCGGTCACCGGCCCGCTCGACCGGCTGGCGCACGAACTGGCTGACGTCGTGTACGTGGCTTACGGGACGGCGCTCGTCCACGGGATCGACCTCGACGCGGTGATCGCCGAGGTCCACAGCTCCAATATGACGAAACTGGGCCCCGACGGCGGGGTCGCCCGCAGGGCCGACGGCAAGGTCCTCAAGGGGGACCACTACCGTGCCCCGGACGTCTCGGAGGTCCTGCGGCGCCAGGGCTGGAGTGCGGCGGACGCGTAGCACCGAGTCGCTGTCGCGGTTGTCGCCCCCTTTGGCCGCCGCTCTCGGCTGTCGCCGTTGTCGCCGCCTTCGGCCGCGTCGTCGTCCCGTGCGCGTACAGCTTGCCGTCGTGAGTGCTGTCGACCTGCCCATGGCGCCGGTGGCCCGCCGCGTCGGCTACGAGAATCCCGGCGTCCTGCGCACCCTGCTGCGGGAACGGGACGGCGTGACGGCACGCTCACTACGGGGGTGAGTCCGCACCGGGACAGGACCCCCTCCCGCTACCGCCTACCCTTGTCACATGAGCAGCGGCGACCGGAGTCAGGCAGTGGACGTTCAGCAATCCAAGACGTACGAAGTGCGCACCTACGGGTGCCAGATGAACGTCCACGACTCCGAACGGCTCTCCGGGCTCCTCGAAGACGCCGGTTACGTGCGCGCCCCCGAGGGTTCGGACGGCGACGCGGACGTGGTCGTCTTCAACACCTGCGCCGTACGGGAGAACGCCGACAACCGGCTGTACGGCAACCTCGGCCGCCTCGCCCCGATGAAGACGAAGCGCCCCGGGATGCAGATCGCCGTCGGTGGCTGTCTCGCGCAGAAGGACCGCGACACCATCGTGAAGAAGGCGCCCTGGGTGGACGTCGTCTTCGGGACGCACAACATCGGCAAGCTCCCGGTCCTCCTGGAGCGCGCCCGCGTACAGGAAGAGGCGCAGGTCGAGATCGCCGAGTCGCTCGAGGCGTTCCCGTCGACGCTGCCGACCCGCCGCGAGAGTGCGTACGCCGCCTGGGTCTCCATTTCGGTCGGCTGCAACAACACCTGCACCTTCTGCATCGTCCCCGCGCTGCGCGGCAAGGAGAAGGACCGCAGGACCGGCGACATCCTGGCCGAGATCGAGGCCCTGGTCGGCGAGGGCGTCTCCGAGATCACGCTGCTCGGGCAGAACGTAAACGCTTACGGGAGCGACATCGGCGACCGCGAGGCCTTCAGCAAGCTGCTGCGGGCCTGCGGGCAGATCGAGGGCCTGGAGCGTGTCCGCTTCACCTCGCCGCACCCGCGCGACTTCACGGACGACGTGATCGCCGCCATGGCCGAGACACCGACCGTGATGCCGCAGCTGCACATGCCGCTTCAGTCCGGCTCCGACACCGTCCTGAAGGCGATGCGCCGCTCGTACCGCCAGGACCGCTACCTGGGCATCATCGAGAAGGTCCGGGCGGCCATCCCGCACGCCGCGATCACCACCGACATCATCGTGGGCTTCCCCGGCGAGACCGAGGAGGACTTCGAGCAGACGATGCACGTGGTCCGCGAGGCCCGCTTCACCCAGGCGTTCACCTTCCAGTACTCCAAGCGCCCCGGAACGCCCGCGGCCACCATGGAGGGGCAGATCCCCAAGGAGGTCGTCCAGGCGCGCTACGAGCGTCTCGTCGCCCTCCAGGAGGAGATCTCCTGGGACGAGAACAAGAAGCAGGTCGGCCGCACCCTGGAGCTGATGGTCGCCGAGGGCGAGGGCCGCAAGGACGGGGCCACGCACCGTCTCTCCGGTCGCGCGCCCGACAATCGCCTGGTCCACTTCACCAAGCCCGACCAAGAGGTGCGCCCCGGCGACGTGGTCACCGTCGAGATCACGTACGCCGCCCCGCACCATCTGCTCGCCGAGGGCGCGGTCCTGAACGTGCGCCGCACGCGCGCGGGCGATGCCTGGGAGAAGCGCAACGCCGCCGAGGCGGCGAAGCCGGCGGGCGTCATGCTCGGGTTGCCGAAGATCGGGGCTCCGGAGCCGCTGCCGGTGGCCACGGGCAGCGGGTGCGGCTGCGACTGACGGAGCGAGCGTTGACGACGGGGGACGGGGGACGGGCGAACGGCTCGCTGGGCACTGCTGCTGGACAAGCCACCCGGTGAGGGGCCGTTGCGCAGGCAGTACGAACTGATGGCGACGGTCGACGGCACGCACGGGGAGGCCGTGGCACGGTTCGGCGAGCTCGTACGGCTGTACCGCCCCAAGCGCCGGCTGTACCCGGTGGGGAGACGGCGGTAGCGCACCGGTGACGGCTGGATGCTCATCGGCGACGGCGCGGCCGGCGGTGTGTTCACGTACCACTTCATGCTCACCGAGCTGGAGTGGGACTCGGGACAGATCACCTACTGAGCGCGTTACGCTGCCGATCATGCTTGTAGCCGCCGCAGTCTGCCCCTGTCCGCCGCTGCTCGTCCCCCAGGTCGCCGCCGGTGCGGCGCCCGAGCTGGATGCCGCGCGCGCGGCGTGCACGGACGCACTGGGCGTGCTCGCCGCCTCCCGCCCCGACCTGCTGGTCGTCGTGGGCCCCACCGAGCAGAGCGGGCGCGGACCGCACCCAGAAGGCACCCGGGGCTCGTTCCGCGGATTCGGTGTCGATCTCGACGTACGCCTCGGGGGAGACAGGCCGGGTCCAGGGGCGGCGGAGCGTTCGGCACGTGAGCTTCCGCCTTCGCTCGCTGTCGCCGCGTGGCTGCTGGAACGGACGGGTTGGTCCGACGCGCCTGTCGAAGGTCTCGGGGTGGGGGAACCTCTCGAGGCCGAGCGGTGTATCCAAGTCGGAGGGGAAATCGGTGGCCGGGCCGAGAGGGTGGCATTGCTGGTGATGGGCGACGCCAGCGCGTGCCGGACGCTCAAGGCGCCGGGCTATCTCGACGAGCGCGCCGCAGGCTTCGACGCGGAGATCGCGCGTGCGCTGGGCGCGGCGGACGTGACGGCCCTCGAGGCGCTGGACGCCGAACTGGCGCAAGAGCTGAAGGTCTCGGGGCGAGCCCCCTGGCAGGTCCTCGCGGGCGCGGCCGAGGGCGCGGGGCTGGGCGGCGCGCTGCTCTACGACGATGCGCCGTACGGGGTGGGGTATCTGGTGGCGGCCTGGTCGTAGCGGGCCTTCTCGGAAAGTTGCGGCTCCTTGGGCCGTACGGGCCCGAGCCCGGCGACACATCCCTGTGCGGGCTGGGCCGTCTGGGGCCTTACCGGCCCGAATGCGGCACTGGCCGGGCTCGGCCGTCCTGGGCGTCACCGGCCCGCATGCCGCCATGAGCGGACTGGGCACCGGGAGCCTGAACACGGCCCGGAGCGGACTCGACCCCTTGGGACTGCAGGAACGTGAACACGGCGGACGGCCGGGAGCCCTGGGGGCTCCGCAGCCGTCCGCCGATGTGTGTCGCTCAGGAAGCCGGAGGCGTTGTTGGCGCGTCCGGCGGGGGCGTGGCGCCGTCACTGTCTTTGTGCGCGAGTCGGTCCATGGCGCCCTTCGCCTTGCCCGTGCCCGACTGGATCTTGTCGCTGTACTTGTGCTTGGTCTTGTCGTCGACCACCTTCGCGGCCTTGTCGAGACCGTGAGTGACCTTGTCCCCGTGCTGCTGCGCGAGGTCCGACACCTTGTCCTTGGCAGGCGCCAGCTTGGCCTTGAGATTGTCCAGGAGACCCATGGTTCACCTTCCCTCGCGGGGCAGTTACTTGCGGGCGCCCTCACCGGCCTCGTTGTCGGCGGCCTTCTCGGCGGTCTGCTGCTGGGGGATGTCGACGTCCTCCGCGGTGGCGGCCTCGGCGGTCTCCTCCGCCGTCGCCTCACCCTCGGTCGGGGACGAACCCTTCGCTTGCTCCGCCACCTCCGCCTCGGTCTCGGCCGTCTGTGGGTCGGCCTGCGCCTCGGCGGTTGACGCCTCCTCCGTAGCCTTCGACCTCCGGAGAAGTCGTGCAAAAACGCCCATATCCACTCCATACGTTACTCGTGAGGGCGAAATCCCGCGTCACCCAGTGCGTCCCATTGCGTCGCCCGGGTCACCGGTCCTCGAAAACCGGCGGCTGGAACCTCGCAACAGGCAACGAGGCCGGACGCGTGGCGTCACGTAACTCGTTCGAGGAGAGGGGGTGGGGTTTGCGAGACTGGGACGGTGAGTAGCGCACCCCCCGCCCCCCGGGTCATCGCAGTCGTCGGACCGACCGCGGCAGGAAAGTCCGATCTGGGCGTTTTCCTCGCCCAACGTCTCGGAGGAGAGGTCGTCAACGCCGACTCCATGCAGTTGTACCGAGGGATGGACATCGGCACCGCCAAGCTGACGCCCGAGGAGCGCGGAGGGATCGCGCACCACCTCCTGGACATCTGGGACGTGACGGTCACGGCCAGCGTCGCCGAGTACCAGCGGCTCGCCCGTGCCCGCATCGACGCGCTGCTCGCCGAGGGCCACTGGCCGATCCTGGTGGGCGGCTCCGGGCTGTATGTCCGTGGGGCTGTCGACAACCTGGAGTTCCCCGGTACGGACCCCGAGGTACGGGCCCGGCTGGAGGAGGAGCTCACACTGCGCGGCTCCGGCGCACTGCACGCGCGTCTGGCGATGGCGGACCCCGAGGCCGCCCACGCGATCCTGCCGAGCAACGGCCGCCGTATCGTCCGCGCCCTCGAAGTCATCGAGATCACCGGCAAGCCCTTCACAGCGAACCTCCCGGGCCACGACTCGGTGTACGACACCCTCCAGATCGGCGTCGACGTCGCGCGCCCCGAACTCGACGAGCGCATCGCGCGCCGGGTCGACCGGATGTGGACGGCCGGGCTCGTCGACGAGGTGCGCGCCCTTGAGGCGCAGGGCTTGCGTGAGGGGCGCACGGCATCACGCGCGCTCGGGTATCAGCAGGTCCTCGCGGCGCTCGCGGGGGATTGCACCGAGGAAGAGGCGCGGGCCGAGACCGTACGCGCCACCAAGCGCTTCGCGCGCCGCCAGGATTCGTGGTTCCGGCGCGACCCTCGGGTGCATTGGCTCAGTGGGGCTGAGGCGGATCTCACGGAACTGCCCGAGCTTGCAATGGCGTTGGTCGAACGACCGGTTACAGCCTGATCACGTCATGGCATCGGGACGCTCCGGCCGTCATCCCGGCCTCCGGCGGCGTGCCATCATCGAGCTTCGATCGACCAGTGAAGTCCGAGTTGGGAGGGCGCGTGGCGATGGAGGCCGGCCCTCGCGACACTGCACGAGACGCTGAGCACGGTGCCGATCCGGACGGAGATCGTCTGGGTATCGATCCGGGCGACGAGACAGGTCTGGGCGGGGAGCGTCTGAGCTCGGACGGGCCCGAGGACACCCCCGGCGGGGTGACCGCCGACGGCCCCGGGCCCGGCGAGATGTCCCCGGGACCCGAGGTCGAGGTCGAATTGCGCCCGCAGCGTCGGCTGCGCATCTGGCAGCTCGCGCCCATCGTGACGCTGGCCGCGACAGGCTCGCTGATGTTCGCCTTCCCGCTGGCCTTCGAGTTCGGTGACGGCGGTGCCGTGGTCGCCATGCTCGGCCTGCTGATCTGCTCGTGCGCCGCGGGCTGGGGCATGATGGCGGCCCGCCGCGTCGGCTACACCTGGCCGGGGTTCCCGCAGCGTGGCTCCGGCCGCCGTCCGGACTGGCGGGTGGTGATCGCGTACGTCGTGGTGGTCGCGGCGGTGGCGGTGCTCGCCGTGTGGCGCGTGGCCCGGCTGCGCTGACTCCGAGGCGCGCTCCGACTGTGCCGACTCCGAGGCGCGGCCCGGCTGCGCCGAACCCGAGGCAGGGCCCGGCCGTGCATCCCCTTCGTCCAGGCCCACCCCGTCCTCCTGGCGGTGCTCCGCAGACGCCCCCACGTGGGCCGGAGTGTCGTACCGACCCCGTACGATCGAGGAATGAGCACGCGGATCGCCTTCCTCAAGGGCCACGGGACCGAGAACGACTTCGTGATCATCCCGGACCCGGAGAATGTCATCGACCTGCCCCCGACCGCGGTCGCGGCCCTGTGCGACCGTCGTGCGGGCATCGGCGGTGACGGTCTGCTGCATGTCGTACGGTCCGCCGCGCACCCCGAGGCCAGGGAGATGGCGGCCGAGGCGGAGTGGTTCATGGATTACCGCAACGGCGACGGCTCGATCGCCGAGATGTGCGGCAATGGAGTCCGTGTGTTCGCGCACTACCTCCAGCGTGCCGGTCATGTGGCCGAAGGGGACATCGCGATCGCCACGCGTGGGGGCGTGAAGAGCGTGCACCTCGTCAAGGAAGGTGACGTGACGGTCGGCATGGGCAAGGCGCTCCTCCCCGAAGGGGACGTCACCGTGAGTGTCGGAGAGCGCAGCTGGCCCGCGCTCAACGTCAACATGGGCAACCCGCACGCCGTCGCCTTCGTGGACGACCTCGCGCACGCCGGCGATCTGTTCACGCCGCCGCCGTTCAGCCCGGCGTCGGCGTACCCGGACGGGGTCAATGTCGAGTTCGTGGTCGACAGGGGTCCGCGTCACGTGGCCCTGCGTGTCCATGAGCGCGGCGCCGGAGAGACCCGCTCGTGCGGCACGGGCGCGTGCGCCGTGGCTGTCGCCGCGGCCCGCCGCGACGGCACCGACCCGGCCATGACCGGGGCTCCGGCGACGTACATCGTCGACGTACCCGGCGGGCGCCTGGTGATCACCGAGCGCGCGGACGGCGAGATCGAGATGACGGGGCCCGCGGTGATCGTCGCTGAGGGCGAGATCGACGCGGAGTGGCTCGACACCGCGCGCCACTGAGCGTTCCCGGCGGTAGGGCGGCGCCGCTCCTGAACGTTGCCGGCATAGCGCGCCGCGCGCTCCTGGGCGTTGCCGGCATATGCCGCCGCGTATTTCTGAGCCTCTGTGAGACGCGGCGCCGCGCCTCCCGGCCCACGACGCGCCCAGCCAGTGCGCCTCGGGTTTGACGACGTGCAACCGTGAGCCTCTGGCACAGCGCCCCGCTTCCCCTGTCCGGAGCCAGGAGGCGGACCCCCGCCTCTTCCAAGAGTTCGAAACCGTAAACCCCTGATCCTTCGCTCGAATGGGTGATCCGTTTCACGCTCGGCGAGAGGCGGTCAACCGGGCGTGGTGGGCTCGGTAGCATCAAGCACCGGCCCGGACGGGGGATCGATGCCATCCCCTGAGCCGTGTACGCCATGGGGCACCCGTCCGCCGGTCTACGCAGCCGGAGGTGCCCATGAGTGCGGAGGCGACGAATCCCGCGACGCCAGGTCCTGCCACGCCCTCCCCCAAGCTCTCGGGCTCGCGCGAGCAGGGGGCACCCCCAGCGCACCGCAGGAAGGGCCTTCCGCGGATCGACCTGCGCCGCCTGGGCCGGGCCGCGCTGCTCGGCCCCGCGGCTCGCGACCGGCTGCCCGACGCGATCGGCCATGTGGTCGAAGCACACCGCGCCCATCACCCCGACGCGGACCTGGAGCCACTGCGCCGGGCCTACGTCCTGGCCGAGTCCTCGCATCGCGGCCAGATGCGCAAGAGCGGCGAGCCGTACATCACGCACCCGCTCGCCGTGACCCTGATCCTCGCCGAACTCGGCGCGGAGACCACGACGTTGACGGCATCCCTGCTCCACGACACCGTCGAGGACACGGAAGTGACGCTCGATCAGGTGCGGGAGGAGTTCGGTGACGAGGTCTGCTACCTGGTGGACGGTGTCACCAAGCTGGAGAAGGTCGACTACGGGGCCGCCGCCGAGCCGGAAACGTTCCGCAAGATGCTGGTCGCGACGGGCAACGACGTCCGCGTGATGTCGATCAAACTCGCGGACCGGCTGCACAACATGCGGACCCTCGGCGTCATGCGCCCCGAGAAACAGGCGCGCATCGCCAAGGTGACCCGGGACGTCCTGATCCCGCTCGCCGAACGGCTCGGCGTCCAGGCGCTCAAGACCGAGCTGGAAGACCTCGTCTTCGCGATCCTGCACCCCGAGGAGTACGAGCACACCAGGGAGCTGATCGCCGACAATGCGGCACGCGGGGACGATCCACTCGCGGAGATCGCCGAGGAGGTGCGCGCGGTCCTGCGCGACGCCGGGATCCAGGCCGAAGTCCTCATAAGGCCACGCCACTTCGTCTCCGTGCACCGCGTGTCACGCAAACGCGGCCCCCTGCGCGGTGCCGACTTCGGACGGCTCCTGGTGCTCGTGAACGAGGACGCGGACTGCTACGGAGTCCTCGGTGAACTGCACACTTGTCTCACTCCGGTGGTCTCGGAGTTCAAGGACTTCATCGCGGTCCCCAAGTTCAACCTGTACCAGTCGCTGCACACAGCCGTCGCGCGCGGCGGCGGCGAGGTCGCCGAAGTCCTCATCCGCACCCACCAGATGCACAAGGTCGCCGAGGCCGGCGTCATCGCGCTCGGCAATCCCTACGCTCCTCCTTCGGAGGAGCAGGCGGACGGCGACGGGGGACGCCCCTTCGACGGCGAGCGCGCCGACCCCACCCGTCCGGGCTGGCTCTCCAGGCTCCTCGACTGGCAGGAAGGTGCCCCGGACCCGGACACGTTCTGGTCCACACTGCGCGAAGACCTCGCCCAGGACCGCGAGATCACCGTCTTCCGCGCCGACGGCGGCGCGTTGGGCCTTCCCGAGGGCGCCAGTTGTGTCGACGCGGCGTACGCGCAGTACGGCGAGGACGCGCACGCCTGCATCGGCGCCCGCGTCAACGGCCGTCTGGCGACGCTGAGTACGGTCCTGCAGGACGGCGACACCGTGCAGCTCCTCATGGGCCAGGACCCCGCCTCCGAGCCCTCCAGAGAGTGGCTGGAGCACGCACACACGCCCGCCGCGCGGATCGCCATCCAGCGCTGGATGGCCGCGCATCCCTCACCCAGCGGCGCGGAGACTCCGGAGGCCCCCGCCGCGACTCCTCGGCCGACAGTGGACGTGCGCGCCGCGCGGCCCGCGGCGAATGCCGTCGTCGACCAGCCCGGCGCGACCGTACGGCTCGCGGGCTGCTGTACGCCCGTACCGCCCGACGAGGTGACCGGCTTCGCCGTGCGCGGGGGAGTGGTGACGGTCCACCGCGTGGAGTGCGCCGGAGTGGCGCGCATGAAGAGTGGGGGGCGCCCAGAGGTCGGCGTGCGCTGGGGTGACAGCACCGAGTGCCGCGTCACGCTGGTCGCCGAGTCCTTCGGGCGCCCGCATCTGCTCGCCGACCTCACCGAAGTCATCGCCCTTGAGGGCGTCGCCATCGTCTCGGCGACCGTCGAACCCCCCAGCCAGCAGCGCGTACGCCACACATACACGCTCCAACTCTCGGACGCGGCACACCTTCCCGGGCTGATGCGGGCCATGCGCAATGTGCCGGGGGTGTACGACGTGAGCCGGGCGCAGCATCAGGCGGCGGCGCAATAGGCCTTCCCGGGCTTCCCGGGTCTCCCTGTCGACCGGGCAATAGGCCTTCCCGGGCTTTCCAGGTCTCCCTGTCGACTCGTTGGCCCCCCTGCCGACCCGTTCGGGTGGTCTCGGCGCGAGTCGTCACTGCGGGACGGGCGCGCGCTGGTAGCGGTGGTCCATGCTGCGCACCCTCCGCCCAAGGCCCCCACGATCCCGGCCCCGCCGTATCAAGGCGGCCCTCCTCGCCTCGGCCGTCTCGGTCTGCCTGATCGCCGCGAGCGCCCCCGTCCCGGCCGCGCCCCTCGGTGTCGGTGACCGCCTCTTCCCGCACCTGGGTAACCCCGGATACGACGTCGAGTCGTACGACCTCGCCTTCACCTATCCCGGCACCAACAGCAAGCCGCTCGCCGCCGTCACCACCATCGACGCCGTGACGTCCTCCCGGCTCGAACGCATCAATCTCGACTTCGCGCGCGGAACGGTGGCATCCGTCCAGGTCAACGGGGCGCCTGCGACGTTCACGCGCGCCGGTGAGGACCTGGTGGTGACGCCTGAGAAGCCGGTGCCCGCCGGCAGCTGGATGCGCATCACCGTGCGCCATACCAGCGACCCGGTCGCCGCCAAGGGCCAGGACGGCGGTTGGGTGCAGACCAAGGACGGGCTCGCCATGGCCAACCAGGCCGACGCCGCGCACCTGGTCTTCCCGTGCAACGACCATCCCTCCGACAAGGCGATGTTCACCATCCACGTGACCGCGCCCAGCGGGTACACCGCCGTGGCCAACGGACTGCAGGCCGGAGCGGAACGTTCCCGCCGGTCCACCACCTGGACGTACCGCACCGAGCACCCCATGGCCACCGAACTGGCCCAGGTGTCCATCGGACGCTCCACCGTGCTGCACCGGACCGGGCCGCACGGTCTGCCCGTACGCGATGTGGTGCCCACCAAGGACCGCGAGCAGCTTGAACCGTGGCTCAAGAAGACGCCCGACCAGATCGCCTGGATGGAGGGGAAGGTCGGCCGGTACCCCTTCGAGACCTACGGGCTGCTGATGGCCCAGGCCCAGACGGGCTTCGAACTGGAGACACAAACGCTCTCTCTCTTCGAGAGAGGGCTCTTCACCGAGCCCGCGTACCCGAAGTGGTACGTCGAGTCGATCATGGTGCACGAGCTGTCGCACCAGTGGTTCGGCGACAGCGTCAGCCCGCGTACCTGGTCCGACCTGTGGCTCAACGAGGGGCACGCCACCTGGTACGAGGCTCTGTACGCCGAGGAGAAGGCGCACAAGCCCATGGAGGAGCGTATGAAGGCGGCCTACCGCGCGTCCGACTCCTGGCGGGCGGCAGGAGGACCGCCCGCGGCGCCGAAGGGCCCCAAGCCGGGCCAGAAGATCAGTATCTTCCGGCCGAACGTCTACGACGGCGCGGCGCTGGCCCTGTACGCGCTGCGCCAGGAGATCGGGCGCTCCGCCTTCGAACGCCTGGAGCGGACCTGGGCGAGTGTCCACCGCGACGGTGCAGCCTCGACGGCCGACTTCGTGGACCTTGCTTCCGCCGTCGCCACCCGCGATCTGAGCGGGTTCTTCCAGGCGTGGTTGTACGGCGAGAAGACACCGCCGATGCCGGGGCACCCGGACTGGAAGAGCGACCCCCCGAAAGCGCGAAAGGGCTCCTGACGAGCGCGTACAGGCCGTTGATAACTCGCGTGACGAGACGGGCCGTGCCGTGCGACCATCTTCAGGTCGGCGGCGCGGCCCCTCGCAGGGTTGGCGCGGCGGAATCCGGGAATCTCCCGGAAGCCTCGGACGTTATCGCCTGTGACGGGTGGTATCCGTCGCCGCAGTGCTGTTCCCCATCGACGTAAGGATCCAATGACCTCCTCTTCTTCCCCTTCCCAGGACGCGCAGAGCTTCGCGCAGAACTATCCCGAAGGTCTTCGGGCCGATGCCCTGATGGAAGAGGACGTCGCCTGGAGCCACGAGATCGACGGACAGCGGGACGGCGAGCAGTTCGACCGCTCCGAGCGTGCGGCGCTGCGCCGTGTGGCGGGCCTGTCCACCGAGCTCGAGGACGTCACCGAGGTCGAGTACCGACAGCTCCGCCTGGAGCGTGTGGTGCTCGTCGGTGTCTGGACCACGGGAACCATTCAGGACGCGGACAACTCGCTCGCCGAGCTGGCAGCCCTCGCGGAGACCGCGGGCGCGCTCGTCCTCGACGGCGTCGTCCAGCGCCGCGACAAGCCCGACGCGGCCACGTACATCGGATCCGGCAAGGCCTTTGAGCTGCGGGACATCGTCCTGGAGACCGGGGCCGACACCGTGATCTGTGATGGTGAGCTGAGCCCCGGCCAGCTGATCCACCTCGAAGACGTGGTCAAGGTCAAGGTCATCGACCGTACGGCCCTGATCCTCGACATCTTCGCCCAGCACGCCAAATCCCGAGAGGGCAAGGCACAGGTCGCGCTCGCGCAGATGCAGTACATGCTGCCGAGGCTGCGTGGCTGGGGTCAGTCGTTGTCCCGTCAGATGGGCGGCGGCAAGGGCGGCGGCCTCGCCACCCGTGGTCCCGGTGAGACCAAGATCGAGACGGACCGGCGCCGTATCCGCGAGAAGATGGCGAAGATGCGCCGGGAGATCGCGGCCATGAAGACGGGCCGCGAGATCAAGCGCCAGGAGCGCCGACGCAACAAGGTGCCTTCGGTCGCCATCGCGGGTTATACCAACGCAGGCAAGTCCTCCCTGCTCAACCGCCTCACAGGCGCGGGCGTGCTGGTCGAGAACGCGCTGTTCGCGACCCTGGACCCGACCGTCCGCCGCGCCGAGACCCCGAGCGGGCGGCTGTACACGCTGGCCGACACGGTCGGGTTTGTACGCCACCTGCCGCACCACCTGGTGGAGGCCTTCCGCTCCACCATGGAGGAGGTCGGCGACTCCGACCTGATCCTGCACGTGGTGGACGGTTCGCACCCGGCGCCGGAGGAGCAGCTGGCCGCCGTGCGCGAGGTGATCAGGGACGTCGGTGCCACCGCCGTACCGGAGATCGTCGTGATCAACAAGGCGGACGCGGCCGACCCGCTGGTGCTCCAGCGGCTGATGCGGATCGAGAAGCGCTCCATCGCGGTCTCGGCCCGTACCGGCAAGGGCATCGACGAGCTGCTCGCGCTCATCGACAACGAGCTGCCGCGTCCCTCCGTCGAGATCGAGGCGCTGGTGCCGTACACGCACGGCAAGCTGGTTGCCCGTGCCCACACCGAGGGCGAGGTGATCTCCGAGGAGCACACCCCGGAGGGCACGCTGCTCAAGGTGCGGGTGCACGAGGAACTGGCGGCGGATCTGGCGCCGTACGTTCCGGCGCCGGCGCTCCGGTAGCGACACACGTACGCACTGGTACGCATGAGGAAGGCCCGCCCCCTGTCCCAGGGAGCGGGCCTTCCTCATGCGTACGTGGACGACGGTGTCTACTGGCCGCCGTACTCCTTGCTCATGTTCTCGTAGAGCGCCTCGGCGCCCTTGCCCAGCTGCGGTCCCGCCAGCCAGGTGTTGTCGGACGGGCCGATCGACGTGTTCGAGACGAGCTTCGTCTCGCCGTCGACGACACGGAACCAGCCGCCGCCGGACGAACCGCCGGTCATGGTGCACCCGATGCGGTACATCGTCGGCAGGGTCGGGTCCAGCGAGAGGCGGCCCGGCTTGTCGACGCACTTGAACATGCTCAGACCGCTGTACGGCGGTGCGGCCGGGTAGCCCCAGGCGCCCATCGCGCTGACGTCCTGGGCGGACGGCGCGGAGAAGTCCACGTCCAGCGCGTTGCCGACCGTCTCCTCGAGCGACTTGCTGCCCTGCTCCGGCTTCACGTGCAGCACGGCGTAGTCGTACGGAGCGCCCGCGCCGCCCGTCTCGTCGCCGCCCGAGATCCACTCGTTGGAGGTGGCGGCCCAGTCCGTCCACCACTGGCCGTACGGGGCGATCTCCGACGCCGTGGCGTTGCCCAGCTCGGATTCGGATTTGCCCTGGTCGTTGTAGGACGGGACGAACGCGATGTTGCGGTACCAGCCACCGCTGCCGCCGGCGTGCACACAGTGGCCCGCGGTCCACACGAGGTTGGACTTGCCGGGGTGGTTCACGTCCTTGATGACCGTGCCCGAGCAGACCATCGAGCCCTCGGGGGAGTCGAAGAAGACCTTCCCGACCGGAGCGGCGTAGTTGTGGTATGGGGTCTTCTCGGCCTTCGCCTCGACCGGCGCCGGTTCCGGGTCGCTGACGCCCTGGTCGGCCGCCGCGTCCTTCGCGGAGATCGTCTTGTCCGGATCCTTGGCGGACTTCATCCGCTCGGGCTTCCACAGCCCCTCGATCACCGGGTTGACGAAGTCCTTGGCCTCACTGAGCCACTTGTCCTTGTCCCAGTTCTTCCAGCCGCCGTTCTCCCATTGATCGACATCTATGCCGTGCTCTTTGAGCTTGTCCTTGATGTCGTCCGGGATCTTGATCTTGTCGTCGCCGCCCGGTGAGGTCTGCGACGAGGAGGCATTGGAGTCGCCGCTCGCCTTGTCGTCGCCCGAGTTGCAGGCGGTGGCGGCCAGTGCCAGAACCGCCACCAGGCCGGTGGCGGTGAGGAAGGTGCGCCGGCTTCTTGAGGAACGCATGGTGCTGTGACCCCCGTTGGAGCTCTTATGTCATGTGCTTGTCAGGCATGGCGCGGCTCTCCGCGAAACCCGCCCGGACGCGACACCCCACTATGCCTGCGCAGTTGGAGACGAACGGCGGTGGGCCGGTGAAGGTTCCTGTGAGCGGGCCCACCGCCGTCTGTCCGAAGCCGGTTACGTCGCGCGCATCACTGTCCGGCGAACTTCTTGCTCACCGAGTCGTACACACCCTTGGCCACATCACCCAGGCGCGGACCTGCCAGCCAGCCGAACTTGACCGGTCCGATCGAGGTGTTGGACACCAGCGCGGGCTTGCCGTCCGACCCCGTGGCCACCCAGCCGCCACCGGACGAGCCACCGGTCATGGTGCACCCGATGCGGTACATCGTCGGGTCGGACTGCGCCACCGACAACCGTCCCGGCTTGTCCGTGCACTGGAACAGCTTCTGACCGTCGAACGGCGCCGCGGCCGGGTAGCCGGTCGCCGTGATGCTCGACACCTTGGGCACGGCAGGAGCGTTGAAGTTCACCGGAAGCGCCGAACCGACCGTCTCCTCCAGCGACTTGCCGTCGCTGCCCTTCTCGGGCGTCACGTGCAGCACGGCGAAGTCGTACGGGGCTCCCTGTCCGCCCGTGGAGCCGCCCTGCTCGATCCACTGGTCCGAGGTCTGCGCCCAGTCGCTCCACCAGACGCCGTACGGAGCGACTTCCTGGCGGGTGGCCTTCTCCATCTGGGCGGCCGGCTTACCGGAGTCGTTGTACGAGGGCACGAAGGCGATGTTGCGGTACCAGCCGCCCTTCTTGCCGGCATGCACACAGTGGCCCGCGGTCCATACGAGGTTGGACTTGCCCGGGTGCGCCGGGTCCTCGACCACCGTCGCGGAGCAGACCATTGTGCCCTCGGGGGAGTCGAAGAACACCTTGCCGGCCTCGGGCACATTGGCGTGGTACGCCGTCTTCACGGCCTGCGCGGTCACGGGCGCCGGCTCGGGGTCGGTGACGCCCTGGTCACCGGAGAGGTCGTTGTCGTCGACGCCCTTGTTCTTGTCCGGGTCGTCGGCGCCGCGCATCCGATCCGGGTCCCACAGCCCCTTGATGATCGGGTTGACGAAGTCGTCGGCCTCGCGCAGCCAGTCGTCCTTGTTCCAGTTCTTCCAGGCGCCGTTCTTCCACTTGTCGATGTCGATCCCGTGCTGCTTGAGCTTGTTCTTGATGTCGTCCGGGATCTTGATCTTGTCGTCGCCGCTCTGGGCGGCGGACGCGGTGGGCTCACCGCTCGCCTTGTCGTCGCCCGAGTTGCAGGCGGTGGCGGTCAGCGCCAGCGCAGCCGTGAGGCCGACGGCGGCCAGCACGGGGGAGGTTCTGCGGCGCGCGCTCCTCCCTCGGCGAGCGGCGAAGGGCGGGCGTATCGATCGCATGGTGTAACTCCCCCTGGAGGTAAGAGAACTGTGCGCTGGTGGGCGCCGATCAGCCTTGCCTCATCGGTACGGCTGAACGGCACCAAAGACTATGCGGTCGCTGTGGGGGACATCCGACGGAACGGCAACGGTTCCGTCACGGCAAGGATCTTCGACTTACCCGCTTCCCTACGCGGTCCGCGTCGTTGGTACGTACGGGGGACCTGCCGCCTGCGTTCAGAGCCCCCTGCCAAGTCGCCTCTTGACAGCGGGAGGACCTGAAGTCGTGGCCGTGACCGAGTCTGCGGTGGTGCCGTTGGGGGCGCCCGGGGTGTCCGAGGGGGCGCTGGAGGCTGTTCCTGGCGCGCCGGAAGGGGCGCGCGCGGCGCACGAGGGGATTCTGCGGCGCCAGTCGGCACGCGAGTCGGCGGCGCGCACCTACGCGCGTGCTCTTCCGATCGTTCCGGTGCGGGCGCGCGGACTGACCATCGAGGGCGCCGACGGGAGCCGCTATCTCGACTGTCTCTCGGGCGCCGGAACCCTGGCCCTCGGGCACAACCACCCGGTGGTCCTGGAGGCGATCAGAAAGGTCCTCGACTCGGGGGCGCCGCTGCACGTCCTCGATCTCGCCACGCCCGTGAAGGACGCCTTCACCACCGAGTTGTTCCGTACCCTGCCGCCCGGGTTCGCCGACCGCGCGCGGGTCCAGTTCTGCGGACCGGCCGGGACGGACGCCGTCGAGGCCGCGTTCAAGCTGGTGCGTGCGGCGACCGGGCGCACGGGGATGCTCGCCTTCACCGGCGCGTACCACGGGATGACCGCGGGGGCGCTCGAAGCATCCGGGGGTGCGACCGAGGTGCGAGTCGCGCGACTGCCCTATCCGCAGGACTTCCGCTGCCCGTTCGGTGTCGGCGGCGCGCGGGGCGCCGAACTCGCCGCGCGCTGGACCGAGTCGGTGCTCGACGACAGCAAGTCCGGTGTGCCGCGTCCCGCCGGAATGATCCTCGAACCCGTGCAGGGCGAGGGCGGGGTGATTCCCGCGCCCGACGACTGGATGCGCCGGATGCGTGAGATCACCGCGGCACGGAACATCCCCCTGATCGCGGACGAGGTCCAGACCGGCGTCGGCCGGACCGGCACCTTCTGGGCCGTGGAACACAGTGGGATCACGCCGGATGTGATGGTCCTGTCGAAGGCCATCGGCGGCAGCCTGCCGCTGGCGGTCGTCATCTACCGCGACGACCTCGACGTCTGGCAACCCGGCGCCCACGCGGGCACGTTCCGCGGCAACCAGCTCGCCATGGCCGCCGGCGCGGCGACCCTCGCGTACGTCCGCGAGAACCGTCTGGCCGAGCGTGCCGCGACTCTGGGTGCCCGGATGCTGGCCCAACTCCGTAGACTCGCCGACGAGTTCCCCTGCATCGGCGATGTACGCGGCCGGGGACTGATGATCGGCTTGGAACTCGTCGACCCCGAAGCACCCCCGGATCCTGCGGCCGACGGTCCCCGACCAGCCGCCCCCGAACTCGCCGCCGCCGTCCAGCGAGAGTGCCTTGGCCGCGGCCTGATCGTGGAACTGGGCGGCCGTCAGTCGAGCGTGGTGCGTCTCCTCCCTCCCCTGACCATCAGCGACGAACAGACAACCGCGGTGCTCGACCGGCTGGCGGACGCGGTGGGGGCGGTGGCGCGTGGCGGACATCGGCCTCGCGGTGTCGGCGAGGCTCGCCGTGCTGATGGGGGTCGCGCTGAGGGCGAGCTTCACGGTGACGGTCGGGAGCTGGGGCACCGGCGAACGCCGTAGTGCCGCAGGCCGGACGGTGAGGCCACGGCGCCGAAGAGCGCGTCGGGCGGGGTGTCGGCTTCGGAGCCCGGCGCACAGCCTCGGGGCGTGGGGGACTCGCTCTCACCCGGCAGGCACCGCCAGGACCGGACCGGCCCATCCGCCTCGAGCCGCGTTCGCCGCCCACTCAGGCTCCATCCCGATCAACGCCGCCACACATTGAAGCCAACCCGTCACACACAGCCAACGACCTCTATCCGAAGCACCCCACTCTCACCCGAATCAACCAGGAACACCGAAGGCCGCACGTACCGACCCGGTTCGTCGCCGCACGAACCCGAACGACCCCACAAGGAACTCCCGTGAACGCCACCCCCGCCCCCGACGGCCGTCCCCACACCCACGAGCGAGCGGCCTGTGGCACGCAGACCCCGCTCGTGACGGGCGAATCGGTCCCCCGGCAGAAGGAAGGGGTCCGCGAGACCGAGGGGCTGCGCGGCGCCACCGTCGACCTGCTGGAACACCCCGATCCGCAGACGGCGGCCCAGGCGGCGGCCGTAGAGAACCTGCTGCGCTGCTGGGTCCGGGAGAACAACCTGCCCGCGCCCGACGACGGCACGCTCCGCATCCGCCTTCCCGCCAGCGGCATGACCCTCCTGGTCCCCGTGCATCACTGGTCCGCCACCGGCTGGCACCGCTTCGGCCTGCCCTACCTCGCCGACGCCCCCGACGAGGCGCCGCCCGCCGACGCGGTAACGGTGGCGGCCCTTCTCGCACGGCAAGCGCCGACCGGCACATCGACAGACACCAAGGGCGACCAGGCGCCCACCACCGTCGATCTGGCTCCCGTCCCTGCTCACCCCGCGCCCGATACTGTCGACCCGGCGACCACCACGCCTCGCGCAACCGGGCCCGGCGGAGCTCTCCTCGGCCCCGCCGCGACTCGCCCCGTGGCTCAGGTGGCCCCGCTCAGTTCGGTCGGTGACGGCTCCGACCTCGTCGGGCGCGTCGCCGACTCCGTTCGGCGCACGGCCGTGTTCATCCGCGATCGCAGAGAACGCCCCGCCGACGAGCCCGACCTCTTTCTCGCCGCCGAGCAGGCGCTGCTGTTGGGCCACCCGCTGCATCCCACGCCGAAGGGACGCGAAGGACTCTCCGAGGCCGAAGCCCGGCTGTACTCACCCGAGTTGCGCGGCTCCTTCCCCCTGCACTGGATGGCGGTCGCCCCTTCGGTGCTGGCAGCCGACTCCGCGTGGACGGAACGCGGCCGCCCCGTTCCGGCGGAGCAGCTCACCACGCGGCTGGCCGGTACGGGGCTGTCGCTGCCCGAGGGGTATGCGGCACTGCCGCTGCACCCCTGGCAGATGCGCGAGGTCCGCCACGGTCGAGAGGCCGCCGCCCTGCTGAATGCCGGGCTGCTCCAGGACCTCGGCCCGCAGGGCTCCCCGTGGCACGCCACCTCCTCGGTCCGCACCGTCTACCGCTCCGGTGCCCCCGCGATGTTCAAGCTCTCGCTGGGCCTGCGTATCACCAACTCCCGTCGTGAGAACCTCCGCAAGGAACTCCACCGTGGCGTGGAGGTCCACCGCCTGCTGCGCAGTGGCCTGTTCAAGCAGTGGCAGGCCGCTCACCCGGGCTTCGACATCGTCCGCGACCCGGCTTGGCTCGCCGTCAACGGCCCGGACGGCAGCCCCCTGCCCGGGCTCGACGTGATGATCCGACACAACCCGTTCAGCCCGACGGACGATGCCGGCTGTATCGCGGGACTGGTCTCGCCCCGGCCGCACGCCCAGCCCGGCGCACGGACCCTGGCAAAGGGCCGGCCCCTCATGCGGTCCCGGCTCACCGAGATCGTCACCCGTCTCGCGGGACGCACCGGCCGCTCGCGCGGCGCGGTCGCCACCGAGTGGTTCCTGCGCTATCTGGAACACGTCGTACGCCCCGTGTTGTGGCTGGACAGTGAGGCGGGCATCGCTCTGGAAGCGCACCAGCAGAACACCCTGCTTCTGCTGGACCCCGAGGGCTGGCCCAAGGGCGGCCGCTACCGCGACAACCAGGGCTACTACTTCCGCGAGTCACGGCGTGCGGAACTCGACGCCCGGCTGCCCGGCATCGGCCGGTACAGCGACACCTTCGTCTCCGACGAGGTCACCGACGAACGCTTCGCCTACTACCTGGCCATCAACAACGTGCTCGGCCTCGTCGGTGCGTTCGGCTCCCAACGCCTCGCCGACGAACAGCTGCTGCTGGCCGCCTTCCGCCGCTTCCTCGCCGATGTGGCCACCGGCCCGGCTCGGCTGCGTACGTCTCTGCCGGCCCACCTGCTCGACTCACCCGTCCTGCGGTGCAAGGCCAACCTGCTGACCCGGCTGCACGGCCTCGACGAACTTATCGGTCCCGTGGACACCCAGTCCGTCTACGTCACCATCTCCAACCCCCTTCATTCCTGAGGAACATGACCCACCCCGTCTCCTGAGAGGAGCGTCGCCGTGCCTCCCACCGATGCGAGCACCGACGCCGGTACCGTCCCCGCCACTGAACGTGCCGCCGACTTCGCCACCGACACGGGGCCCCGCTCGGGTCCCGGTTCGGGCTCCGGCGCGAGCACCGACAGCGAGGACACCCTTGACCTGCGTCTCCCCGACGAGCTCATCGCGCTCTTCGCCGGGGAAGCCGGGACACGAGGCGGGGCGACAGGTGACGTCACGGCGGGGGACATGGGCGACGTCTCGGGAGGAGACATCGGTGACGTCTCGGGACAGGCCAGGGGAGAGCGCCCGCGCACGGCGGAGAACCCCGCCGTCGTTCCGGCCGACGACCTGCTCGACCGCGTCGGTGGCTGGGGGCCCACCGGCACGCCCGTCGGTGTCTTCCACCTCGTCCCCGTGCGCGTCGAGCGCGATCTCACGCTCATCGCTCGCTGGATGAACGACCCTGCCGTCGCGGCGTTCTGGGAGCTGGCGGGGCCCGAGTCGGTGGCGGAGGCGCATCTGCGCCGCCAGCTCGAGGGGGACGGACGCAGCGTCCCGTGCCTCGGCATGCTGGACGGCACACCGATGAGTTACTGGGAGATCTACCGCGCGGATCTCGATCTCCTGGCTCGCCACTACCCCGCCCGACCGCACGACACCGGAATTCACCTCCTCATCGGCGGTGTCGCCAACCGTGGGCGCGGCCTTGGCTCCACCCTGCTCAGGGCAGTCGCCGACCACGTACTGGACAAGCGCCCGTCATGCGCTCGCGTCGTCGCGGAACCCGATCTTCGCAACACTCCCTCCGTCTCCGCCTTTCTGAGCGCCGGCTTCCGGTTCTCCGCCGAGGTTGATCTGCCCGACAAGCGGGCAGCCCTCATGGTCCGAGACCGGGCCCTGCGCGATCTGTTGTAGCGCTGTCACTCTTAGTACACCGCTCGTCCCGATCCGGTTCCCTGTCGAGGAGTCCTCGTGCCGAATCCAGCCGCCGCCCCGGCATCCGGAGAGCCGCCCAGCCTCTACGACCCGCCTGAGCTGTGCAAAGAGCCATGGGATCGGGCCGGCCGCCGCCTCCTCGCCAAGATGATCGGCGAGTTCGCGTACGAGGGGATCATCGAGCCGGAGCCGGAGCCGGAGCCGGAGCCGGAGCCGGAGCCGGAGCCGGAGCCGGAGCCGGAGCCGGAGCCGGAGCGGGACGTCATTCGGACTTCAGCGTCCACAGCTCCAGGCACGGGCCTGTCCTCGGCTCCAGGAACGGACCTGTCCTCGGCCCCTCTCGCCAAGCCCGAGAGGAAATCGACTGGGGCCGACAGCCGCCGCCCCCACTACGCCCTCCGCCTCGACGCAGGCGGCAGTCTGTCCTTCCGCGCCCGCCGTACAGCGTACGGCAGTTGGCGTGTGGACCCCGATTCGCTCACCCTCGACGAGGGAGGGGCGGAGCCCCGGCCGTTCACCGACCCGATCGGCTTCCTCACGCGAGCCCGAGGCACATTGGGGCTGGACGGAGCGACGCTCGGTCATGTCATCCGCGAGCTGAGCACCACGCTCGCCGCGGACGCGCGCCTCGACCACAATGCCAGCTCGGCCGCCGAGCTGGCCGAGCTGGGATACGCGGAACTGGAGGGCCACCAGACCGGGCACCCCTGGATCGTGCTCAACAAGGGTCGCCTCGGCTTCTCCGCGAGGGACGCCGCCCACTGGGCGCCGGAGGCCCGCCGAGCGACGGCGCTTCCGTGGATCGCGGTGCACACCACGCTTGCCGCCTACAGGGGGGTGCGGGGCCTCGACACCGCAGAACACCTGTACGCGCGCGAGCTCGCCCCTGTCACGAGGGAGTCCTTCGACGGGGTACTCCGCGCGCGTGGGCTCACGCCGGAGTCGTACCTCTATCTGCCCGTTCACCCCTGGCAGTGGGACGACGTCGTGTTGCCCCTCTTCGCGCCCCATGTCGCCTCGGACGCGATCGTGCCGCTGCACTCGGACGGTGATCTGCGCCTGCCTCAGCAGTCGATCCGTACATTCCTCAATGTCTCGCGGCCGGACCGGCACGCCGTGAAGCTGCCGCTGTCCGTCCTGAACACGCTGGTGTGGCGTGGCATCCCGACGGAACGGACGCTCGCGGCTCCCGCCGTCACCGCGTGGATGCACGGCTTGCGCGACGCCGACCCGTTCCTGCGTGACACCTGCGGAGTGATCATGCTCGGCGAGGTCGCTTCGGTGACCGTCGGACATCCGGTGTACGACGGCCTCCCTGAAGTGCCCTATCAGTACAAGGAGCTCCTCGGAGCGATCTGGCGCGAACCGATCTCCCGACATCTGGCCCCCGGCGAACGCGCCCGCACCCTGGCCGCGCTCCTGCACACGGACCCGGAGGGGCGTGCCTTCACGGCGCAGCTGGTCGCCCGATCGGGGCTGACTCCGAAAGTCTGGCTGCGCCGTCTCTTCGCGGCGCTCCTACCGCCCTTGCTGCATTGCCTTTATCGATACGGCACTGTGTTCAGCCCACATGGGGAGAACGTGATCGTCGTCTTCGACGACCATGACGTACCCGTGCGGCTTGCGGTGAAGGACTTCGTGGACGACATCAATGTGAGCGCGGAGCCACTGCCCGAGCATGCCTCCATGCCGCACGACGTACGGCGTGTGCTGCTCACCGAGCCGCCCGCGTTCCTGACCCAGTTCATCCATTCCGGGCTCTTCGTAGGGGTGTTCCGCTACCTCGCCCCACTCTACGAGGAGCAACTGGGCGTGCCGGAGGGCGAGTTCTGGTCCCTCGTACGAGCGGAGATCATCCGCCACCAGACGCGCTTTCCCGAGCTCAAGGAGCGTTACGAGATGTTCGACCTGTTCACTCCCCGTATCGAGCGGCTGTGCCTGAACCGCAACCGGCTGCACCTCGACGGTTACCGCGACCGCCCCGATCGCCCGCACGCCGCCGTGCACGGCACGGTCCCGAACCCCCTGCACCAGTCTTGATCACGCTGCCTGGACTCGTCTTGATCACGTCCGTCGTCCCCACCTTGATCGCCCGAATGTCAGTGGCGCCCCGTAGGGTGGCAGCGCTATGACGAAGCCCTCACTCCCCGAACTCCTGCATGCTGCCGTCACCGCCGTCGGCGGTACGGAGCGCCCCGGCCAGGTGACCATGGCCGAAGCCGTCGCGGACGCCATCGACGACAGCTCCCACCTGCTGGTCCAGGCGGGCACCGGCACCGGAAAGTCGCTCGGATATCTGGTGCCCGCACTCGCGCACGGGGAGCGCGTGGTCGTGGCGACCGCGACTCTGGCGCTGCAGCGCCAGCTCGTGGAGCGTGACCTGCCGCGCACTGTCGACGCGCTGCATCCGCTGCTGCGCCGGCGCCCCGAGTTCGCGATGCTGAAGGGCCGGTCGAACTATCTGTGCCTGCACCGCTTGCACGAGGGTGTGCCGCAGGACGAGGAGGAGGGCCTCTTCGACCAGTTCGAGGCGGCCGCGCCCACCAGCAAGCTCGGCCAGGACCTGCTGCGGCTGCGGGACTGGTCGGACGAGACCGAGACCGGCGACCGCGACGACCTCACGCCCGGCGTCTCCGACCGCGCCTGGGCCCAGGTGTCCGTGTCGTCCCGGGAGTGCCTCGGCGCCACCAAATGCGCCTACGGAGCGGAGTGCTTCGCCGAGATGGCCCGAGAGCGTGCCAAGCTCGCCGAGGTCGTCGTCACCAACCACGCGCTGCTCGCGATCGACGCCATCGAGGGAGCGCCGGTCCTACCGCAGCACGAAGTGCTGATCGTCGACGAGGCACATGAGCTGGTCTCGCGGGTCACCGGTGTCGCAACCGGCGAGCTCACCCCAGGCCAGGTCAACCGCGCCGTCCGCCGTGCCGCGAAGCTGGTCAACGAGAAGGCCGCAGACCAGCTCCAGACCGCAGCCGAGGGCTTCGAGCGCCTCATGGAGCTGGCGCTGCCGGGACGCCTGGAGGACATCCCCGAGGACCTTGGGTATGCCTTGATGGCGCTGCGCGACGCCGCTCGTACGGTCATCTCGGCGCTCGGCTCCACGCGCGACAAGTCCGTTCAGGACGAGGACGCGGTACGCAAGCAGGCCCTGGCCTCCTTGGAGACCGTGCACGACGTGGCGGAGCGCATCACCAACGGCTCGGAGTGGGACGTCGTCTGGTACGAGCGCCACGACCGCTTCGGCGCATCGCTCCGCGTCGCTCCCATGAACGTGTCCGGACTCCTCAGGGAGAAGCTCTTCGCGGACCGCTCCGTGGTCCTGACCTCCGCGACGCTGAAGCTCGGCGGCGACTTCAACGGTGTGGGAGCGTCGCTGGGTCTCGCGCCCGAGGGTTCGGAGGGCGAGGATCTCCCGCAGTGGAAGGGCGTCGACGTCGGTTCGCCCTTCGACTACCCCAAGCAGGGCATTCTCTACGTCGCCAAGCACCTGTCGCGTCCCGCGCGGGACGGCGACCGCGGGGACATGCTCGACGAGCTCACCGAGCTGATCCGGGCCGCCGGTGGTCGCACGCTGGGCCTGTTCTCCTCCATGCGGGGCGCTCAGCTCGCGGCCGAGGAACTGCGCACGCGCATCCCCGAGTACCCGATCCTGCTGCAGGGCGAGGAGACGCTCGGCGAGTTGATCAAGAATTTCGCAGCCGACCCCAAGACCTGCCTCTTCGGGACACTCTCGCTCTGGCAGGGCGTGGACGTCCCGGGCCCAAGCTGCCAGCTGGTCGTCATGGACAAGATCCCCTTCCCGCGCCCCGACGACCCGCTGATGAGCGCCCGCCAGAAGGCGGTAGAGGACAACGGCGGAAATGGCTTCATGGCGGTCGCCGCCACCCACGCCGCCCTCCTGATGGCCCAGGGCGCGGGCCGCCTCGTACGAGCCTCGGGGGACCGGGGCGTGGTCGCCGTACTCGACCAGCGCCTGGCCACCGCCCGCTACGGCAGTTACCTCAAGGCATCACTGCCCGAGTTCTGGTACACGACGGACCGTAACCAGGTCCGCAGATCACTCGCGGCGATCGATGAGGCGGCGCGGAAGTCGGAGGAGGCGTAGCGCCTGGGGGCGGCCCGCGAGGGTGGGTTGGCCCGGGCCACAGTGCGCCGGCCGCGTTCGCCGACAGGGGGGTCCGTCGTGCGCGGGCCGAGAGCGAGTGTGTTGAGCCCGGGCGACCGAGCCAGGGGCGCCGCAAGCCGGGCGTCCCAGCGCCGTGTCCGGCCGTCCCGGCGCGCACCCAGATCTGCTCTCCCAGAGCGCGCCGCCCATCCGCGAAGCGAGCCCCGCAGTCCTCCCGAGGACGGCGTAGCGCGCTCAAATCACCGGTCCGGGAGCTGCGCCGCCTGGCCGGCCGTCGACTGCAGCGGCCCCGCACCCTCGACCGAAGAGCATTCCGCCGCCCACTCCCGCTGGGTAAGCGTTCAGAGACCCAGATGCCCGCCCCAAGGAGCGCACCCCTCACCCGAGGCCCCGCCCCCAGGCCCGGGCAGCGCACTCCGCGGAGAACCCTTGGTCCAGGAGGCGCCCCCGCCCAAAGCCCCCAACTTGTGGAGCGCTCGTCAGGCGGAGCCGCCCCTCGTCAGGAAAGGCGTACACCCCTCACGCGAGGCCCCGAGGCCGGGCAGTGTCACGCAGAGCCCTTGGCCCAGAACCTCACCCCCACCCAGAGCCGCCAGGAACCCCACGTCCCGCCAAGGCCTCCGGCCATAAAAACGCAGGGCCCCGGAACCGGCGCAGTTGGTCCCGGGGCCCGGTCAGGGGCGGGGCGGCGCGTCCCGCCCTTCGCAGGTGGTTACACCCGCCGCAGCACTGCCACGACCTTGCCGAGGATGGTCGCCTCGTCGCCGGGAATCGGCTGGTACGCGGAGTTGTGCGGCAGTAGCCACACATGCCCGTCCTCGCGCTTGAAGCGCTTCACCGTGGCTTCGCCATCGAGCATCGCGGCCACGATGTCGCCGTTCTCCGCGACCGGCTGGCGGCGGACCGTCACCCAGTCCCCGTCGCAGATGGCGGCTTCGATCATCGAGTCGCCGACGACCTTGAGGACGAACAGCTCGCCGTCACCGACCAGCTGGCGGGGGAGGGGGAAGACGTCCTCGACCGACTCCTCGGCGAGGATCGGGCCACCGGCGGCGATCCGGCCGACCAGCGGGACGTACGACGCGGCCGGCTTGCCTGCCGTGTCGGTGGGCTGCACCGAGGACTGGTCGGAGCCCCGGACCTCGTACGCGCGCGGGCGGTGCGGGTCGCGGCGCAGGAAGCCCTTGCGCTCCAGCGCCATCAGTTGATGCGCGACCGAGGAGGTGCTGGAGAGGCCGACCGCCTGTCCGATCTCCCGCATCGACGGCGGGTAGCCGCGTCGCTGCACCGAGTCCCTGATCACCTCGATCACCCGGCGCTGCCGGTCCGTGAGCCCGGAGCTGTCCGCCCGGATGCCTGGAGGTCGGCCCGGTAGGGAGCGCTTGGGTCCCTCATGATTCACGGCTTCGTTCATCGCATGCACCGGCTCGAGTCGGCCCTGGGAGCGGTCCTGGGCAGTGATGGTGGCACTGTCTGCGGTGGTGGTCACGTCGGCCCCTCTCGATGGTCTCCCTGCTGGACAACGGTAGTTGCTTTCGAAAGGTTGCGCCAAACACACGTTCGAGTGAAAAAACGCGGATTGCCTCGCGTGATCATGTGTCTGGGTGTATGGCTAACGCTGCACCTGGCGGACAAAAGGGCGTATTGCTGTACTCTTCACCGCCGGGGCGATGACCGTGCCGACAGATGTGGGCCGGGGTCCAGTCTGCCATCCGGCACCCCGTCAACCGGGTACCGACCCCCCGATCTGCACGGCGACCACGGTATCTCCGTGTGTCCGGGATCGGTATGGCCGTGCGGCACATGCCAATCCGTGTGCGACACGCGCGTCGTGGGCCAATTTTCGCGTCGATCCCCACATCTAGTGGTTGGATTGCAACATCAGCCCAAGTGTTGTGGTCCCCCGGGTCTCCGGGCCTCCGGCCATCGCCTATGCTTGGGGCTGCTTCGAGGGGCCCGAGAGGTCTCGCGAGGTCTATGAGTCGTGCTGTGAAGGAGGGTTGGAGCCATGCACTGCCCCTTCTGCAGGCACCCGGACAGCCGCGTCGTCGACAGTCGTACGACCGATGACGGCACGTCGATCCGCAGGCGCCGCCAGTGCCCCGACTGCTCCCGTCGTTTCACGACCGTGGAGACCTGCTCGCTGATGGTGGTCAAGCGCTCCGGCGTGACCGAGCCCTTCAGCCGTACCAAGGTCATCAACGGCGTGCGCAAGGCATGTCAGGGGCGGCCTGTCACCGAGGACGCTCTCGCCCAGCTCGGCCAGCGGGTCGAGGAGGCGGTGCGGGCCACCGGAAGCGCCGAACTGACCACCCATGACGTGGGGCTGGCCATACTCGGCCCGTTGCAGGAACTCGACCTCGTCGCCTATCTGCGGTTCGCGTCCGTCTACCGGGCGTTCGACTCGCTCGAGGACTTCGAGGCCGCCATCGCGGAACTCAGGGAAGAGACGAGGCAGCGGCCCACCGCGGACGAGGCGGTCGACGAAGACGCCGCCGCGGAGCGCCCGGAAAGCGACCGCGGGTCCGGAGAGGCCGTGCAGGTCCCCGTGCCCGCCAGCGCCGCCGACTGAGGGGGAAGGCCGACTCGAGTCGGCTCATCGGCGGCGACCACAGACCTGCTGCGGGCGGCCGCGCATACGGCGCGCGCAGCACCAGACACACACCGTGCCACGGGAAGAACGAGGCACTTCAGGGCGTTTTAGCCCGATACAGGGAGGCGGCATGACAGAGACGGCGAGCGGTCCGGCACGAGGTTCCCGCGCCAAGGGCACCAAGGCCATCAAGGGACTGCGCATCGAGCGCATTCACACCACCCCCGGCGTGCACCCGTACGACGAGGTGGAGTGGGAGCGCCGTGACGTCGTCATGACCAACTGGCGCGACGGCTCGGTCAACTTCGAGCAGCGTGGCGTCGAGTTCCCCGGCTTCTGGTCGGTGAACGCGGTCAACATCGTCACCAGCAAGTACTTCCGCGGTGCCGTCGGCACCCCACAGCGAGAGGTGAGCCTCAAGCAGCTCATCGACCGCATCGTGAAGACGTACCGGAAGGCTGGTGAGGACTACAAGTACTTCGCCTCGCCCGCCGACGCCGAGATCTTCGAGCACGAGCTGGCGTACGCCCTCCTGCACCAGATCTTCAGCTTCAACTCCCCGGTGTGGTTCAACGTCGGCACGCCGCAGCCCCAGCAGGTCTCCGCCTGCTTCATCCTGTCCGTCGACGACTCCATGGAGTCGATCCTCGACTGGTACAAGGAAGAGGGCATGATCTTCAAGGGCGGCTCCGGCGCCGGCCTGAACCTCTCCCGCATCCGCTCCTCCAAGGAGCTCCTCTCCTCGGGCGGCAACGCCTCGGGTCCCGTCTCCTTCATGCGCGGTGCCGACGCCTCCGCAGGAACGATCAAGTCGGGTGGCGCCACGCGCCGCGCGGCCAAGATGGTCATCCTCGACGTCGACCACCCCGACATCGAGGACTTCATCGAGACCAAGGTCAAGGAGGAGGAGAAGATCCGCGCCCTGCGGGACGCGGGCTTCGACATGGACCTGGGCGGCGACGACATCACGTCCGTCCAGTACCAGAACGCCAACAACTCGGTCCGTGTGAACGACACGTTCATGAAGGCCGTCGAGTCGGGCGGCAAGTTCGGCCTGACGTCCCGCATGACCGGCGAGGTCATCGAGGAGGTCGACGCCAAGGCGCTGTTCCGCAAGATGGCCGAGGCCGCCTGGGCCTGCGCCGACCCGGGCATCCAGTACGACGACACGATCAACCACTGGCACACGTGCCCGGAGTCCGGCCGTATCAACGGCTCGAACCCGTGCAGCGAGTACATGCACCTGGACAACACGTCCTGCAACCTTGCCTCGCTGAACCTGATGAAGTTCCTGAAGGACGACGGCAAGGGCCACCAGTCCTTCGACGTCGAGCGCTTCTCGAAGGTCGTCGAGCTGGTCATCACGGCGATGGACATCTCGATCTGCTTCGCTGACTTCCCGACCCAGAAGATCGGCGAGAACACTCGCGCCTTCCGTCAGCTGGGCATCGGTTACGCCAACCTCGGCGCCCTCCTGATGGCGACCGGCCACGCGTACGACTCCGACGGCGGCCGCGCGCTCGCCGGTGCCATCACCTCTCTCATGACGGGTACGTCGTACAAGCGTTCCGCCGAGCTCGCCGCGGTCGTCGGCCCGTACGACGGCTATGCCCGCAACGCGCAGCCCCACCAGCGCGTCATGAAGCAGCACGCAGACGCCAACACCACGGCCGTCCGCATGGACGACCTGGACACCCCCATCTGGGCCGCCGCCACGGAGGCCTGGCAGGACGTGGTCCGCCTCGGTGAGAAGAACGGCTTCCGTAACGCGCAGGCCTCCGTCATTGCCCCGACCGGCACCATCGGTCTCGCGATGTCCTGCGACACCACCGGCCTCGAGCCCGACCTCGCGCTGGTCAAGTTCAAGAAGCTGGTCGGCGGCGGTTCGATGCAGATCGTCAACGGCACCGTGCCGCAGGCCCTGCGCCGCCTGGGTTACCAGGAGGAGCAGATCGAGGCGGTCGTCGCCCACATCGCCGAGAACGGCAATGTCGTCGACGCCCCGGGCCTCAAGCACGAGCACTACGAGGTCTTCGACTGCGCCATGGGCGAGCGCTCCATCTCCGCGATGGGCCACGTCCGCATGATGGCCGCGATCCAGCCGTGGATCTCCGGCGCGCTCTCCAAGACGGTCAACCTTCCGGAGACGGCGACCGTCGAGGACGTCGAAGAGGTCTACTTCGAGGCGTGGAAGATGGGCGTCAAGGCGCTCGCGATCTACCGCGACAACTGCAAGGTCGGCCAGCCCCTCTCCGCGAAGACCAAGGAGAAGGAGAAGGCCGAGGTCACGGCGAAGGCCGAGGAGACCATCCGTACCGCGGTCGAGAAGGTCGTCGAGTACCGCCCGGTCCGCAAGCGTCTCCCCAAGGGCCGTCCCGGCATCACGACGTCCTTCACGGTCGGCGGCGCCGAGGGCTACATGACGGCCAACTCCTACCCGGACGACGGTCTCGGCGAGGTCTTCCTGAAGATGTCGAAGCAGGGCTCCACCCTGGCGGGCATGATGGACGCCTTCTCGATCGCCGTCTCGGTGGGTCTGCAGTACGGCGTGCCCCTGGAGACGTACGTCTCGAAGTTCACGAACATGCGCTTCGAGCCGGCGGGCATGACGGACGACCCGGACGTGCGGATGGCGCAGTCGATCGTCGACTACATCTTCCGCCGCCTGGCGCTGGACTTCCTGCCCTTCGAGACCCGCTCCGCGCTCGGTATCCACTCCGCCGAGGAGCGTCAGCGTCACCTGGAGACGGGCTCCTACGAGCCCGCCGACGACGAGGTCGACGTCGAGGGCCTGGCCCAGTCCGCACCCCGTGCGCAGGAGCTGAAGGCCGTCGCCGCCCCGAAGGTCGAGGTCGAGGTGGCCGAGCCCGCCCCGAAGCAGGCCCACACCAGTGCCGAACTGGTGGAGATGCAGCTGGGCATCCAGGCGGACGCCCCCCTGTGCTTCTCCTGCGGTACGAAGATGCAGCGGGCCGGTTCCTGCTACATCTGCGAGGGCTGCGGTTCGACCAGCGGTTGCAGCTGATCCGAAGCCCTGAAGGGCGGCACGGCTACCTGCCGTGCCGCCCTTCGGCGTTTTCATGGCCCTATGGAGAGCCGGTTTCGGGTGCCACGGCTCTTCGAAGGGGCCTGTTTCTGGAATGCGGTTCCCGGGGAGTGCGATTCAGGCGTCCTGAGGGCTGCCCATGACCCTGGCGAAGGTCGCCGGGTCCGTGTCGTAGCCGTGGATGCCCGGGTGGAAGGTCCACCCCCCGGAGTCGTCGCGTACGAACTCCCCGACGGTCGCGGCGGTAGCCCCCAGGACGTCGCCGAAGTCGTCCTCAGCGAGGACGGTGTAGCCCTCACGCATGCGGAAGGCGGGATTGAGCACACCCACGAATGTCTTGTGACCGGCACGCTGTTGGATGAGGACGCCGACCACCACGCGCGCGTACCGGCTGTCCAGGCGGTCGAGCTCCAGCGTCATGACCTCGTCCCAGCCGAAGCCCTTGCCGTCCTTGCTGTCCCGGTTCAGATAGATGGTGCCGTCCGGCGAGCGGCTGTCGAAGTGGACTACATAGGCCGGGCCTTGGCCCGGGGCGGCCGCCAGATAGGTCGCCGCGATGATGTCGAGATCGGTCGCGGGCTCCCTCACAGGACTCGGATCCCACTTCACCGCCAGCTCGACCTTGCGGATGCCCTTGTTGAGACCGTTCACCGGATCTCCCCTCCCCGTTCCCCATCTGCCCTGGCCCAACTACCCTGTGGTCAGGGCCGGTTGTCCATCGTGCCACGCGCGCCGGGGCGCTCGCGCGGATGTACTCCGCCGGAGCGTGACCGGCGCCACGCTCCGTGGCCTTACGATGGCGCGGTGCTGGTCAAGTGGATTCGCTGCACCGTGGTGGACCGCCGCGGTTTCGAGCGGGGGCAGCGAAAGTGGGCGGGGCTTCTGGGGGAGCCGGGTTTCCGGGGACAGGGCGGGGGATGGAGCCGGGGGCGGTCCGGCGTCGCACACATCTTCGCCTTCTGGGAAAGCCGTGCCTTCTACGACTCCTTCATGGCCCGCTCCCACGACCGGCTCGCCGCCGCTCAGTCGGGCACCTTCAAGGACTCCCAGGTCAAGCTGTTCGATCACCGCTTCGACGTGAAGACCGGCTTCGAACCGCGCTTCACGGACGCCGACCTGGTGCGCGTGGCCCACTGCCGGATCCACGAGGAGCGTGCCGAGCACTTCGCCTTGATGCAGGAGAAGGTCTGGAACCCTGCGATGGCCGGCTCGCCCGGCATGGTGCGCGGCCTGTTCGGTGAGGCCCCCGGCCATGAGTTCCTGATCCTGTCCATGTGGCAGTCGGCGGCCGAGCACGGCAAGTACCGCGCCGAGCGGGTGGAACGGCTCGCGCTGCGCGCCCAGATCGAGGCCGACGTCGCGGCCCTCGCGGGTGACCTCGTGGACCTGGAGCCCGGCTGGACCGTCTGATCGGGTCACGTGGTGGGGGTTCCTGTGTGCGGGAGCCGTGTGACCTACACCGTATGAGTCCATACGAGTGCTCGATCGGCCGCAACACGATCTAGGGTCATTGGCATGGCACGACCACGGCGCATCGTTCTTGTCCGGCACGGCGAGTCGGTGGGCAATGCCGATGACACCGTGTACGAACGCGAGCCCGACCACGCTCTGGCGCTCACGGAGAAGGGGTGGCAGCAGGCGGAGGACACCGGCAAACAGTTGCGGGAGCTCTTCGGACGGGAGCGCGTAAGCGTTTACGTGTCGCCCTACCGCCGCACGCTCGAGACGTTCCGCGCCTTCCACCTCGACCCCGACCTCGTGCGGGTGCGCGAGGAGCCGCGACTGCGTGAGCAGGACTGGGGCAACTGGCAGGACCGAGATGACGTACGCCTCCAGAAGGCGTACCGGGACGCGTACGGGCACTTCTTCTACCGCTTCGCGCAGGGCGAGTCCGGGGCCGACGTGTACGACCGGGTCGGCGGCTTCCTGGAGAGCCTGTACCGCAGCTTCGAGGCACCCGACCACCCGCCGAACGTGCTCCTGGTGACGCATGGCCTGGCCATGCGGCTGTTCTGCATGCGCTGGTTCCACTGGACGGTCGCGGAATTCGAATCGCTGTCGAACCCAGGGAACGGGGAGACGCGGATGCTCGTTCTGGGGGAGGACGGCAGGTACACACTTGACCGGCCCTTCGAGCGATGGCGCGATCCGGAATCGTACGGAGCCACCGGATAGAGTGGCAGAGCGATGACCGCTGACTCCTCTCCCGACAGGCGCCTGGGCCGCGCCCTGGCCAGCCTGCGCGGACTCGCGGTGGGAGACGCACTGGGCTCACAGTTCTTCGCGCCCGCGAACTACCCGCTGCTCAAGCGCCGTGAGCTGCCGCCCCGCTCCTGGCAGTGGACGGACGACACCGAAATGGCCTGCTCTGTAGTGGCCGTTTTGGCCGCGCACCACCGCATTGACCAGGATGCACTGGCCCGTTCCTTCGCCGAGCACCACGACCTCGACCGGGGCTACGGACCTGCGGTCAACAGGCTGCTGCGGCTGGTCAGGGAGGGCGGCGACTGGCGCGAGCTGGCGTCCGCCCTCTTCAAGGGCCAGGGCTCGTGGGGCAACGGCGCCGCGATGCGGATCGCCCCCCTGGGCGCCTGGTACGCCGATGACCCGGAGCAGGCGACGCATCAGGCGGAGATCTCCGCGTACCCCACGCACCAGCACCGCGAGGCCGTGGTGGGCGCCATGGCCGTCGCCGCGGCCGCGGCTCTGGCGGCCGACCCGGCGGGCCCGCCGAGTGCCGAGGCGCTGCTCGACGGCGTCGTCGCGCTCGTGCCGCGCAGCGCCGTCGGCGCGGGTCTGAGGCGCGCCCGGGACATGCTCGACTACGGAGACGCCGCGACCGTGGCTGCCGTCCTGGGCTGCGGACGGCGTACGTCGGCGCACGACACCGTGCCGTTCGCACTCTGGTCGGCGGCCCGGGCCCTCGGCGACTACGAAGAGGCCTTCTGGGTCACCGCCCAGGTCGGCGGCGACGTGGACACCACCTGCGCCATCGTGGGCGGGGTGGTCGCCGGGGGGAAGGCGGGAGGGCCACCGGCTGCCTGGGCGGAGTCCACGGAGGAGCTGCCGGACTGGGTGCAGGGGGCCACGTACGGGCGTACGGCGAGCGGCGCGTAGGGGCTGTACGGAGCGCTCCGTGCCCCGCGTGAAGTCCCGGAGGCCTGCCGTGGGAGTCGGCGAACGTAGCCAATGCCGGTCGTCTCTGTCACAGGCTTGCTACAGCATGGCCGCCACTCCCTGAGGCGCCTTGCCCGTGCATACCCTGTCCGCCACGCCGCCTGTTGATCACTGCGGGCGTGCGCCGACGAGACACCGGTCAACAGCTTTCTGCCGCCATGGCGTGTTGTGGGCTGTCCAAGGGCCGGCTGGGAGGGGGTGCTGTGTCCGACATACCGTCCGCGTCCGAGCCGAGAGGCCATAGACGGGCGAAGCCGAGGAATCCGGAGGCGAAGGAGCCGAGGGAGGGGGAAGAGCCAAGGGAGGTCACGGGGCCGAAGGGGGCGGCGGAGTCGACGGCTCCCACCGGTCAGACGGAACCCGCGGAACCCACGGACCCCACGGACTCGGCAGATCCGGGGGAACCGAAATCGACTGGGTCGAACTCCGACTCCGGCTCAAAGGGGGATGACACCGAGGCGGAGGAGGAAGCCGAAGAGGAATCCGACTGGGCCTCCCCGTCGCCCACTCCCGTCCCCTGGTCGTCCGGGCTTCAGGTCAGGTCACCCGCCCCGGTGCGTACGGCCACACTGTGGGCCGCGCTCGCCACCGGCGTGCTCAGCATGCTGCTCCTCGATGACGGCCTGGCGCTCAATCTCCTGCTCGTCGCGATTCCCGCCGCGCTCGCCGCGTACTTCGCAGCCCAGGCCGCGGGACGACGCACGCGCGCGTGGACGCTGGTCTGGGGCATCGGTGGCATCGGTCTGCTCATCGTGCCTGCCCTGCGTGACGCCGACTGGCCTTCGTTCCTCGCGGTCGTCACCGCGGTCGCGCTGGGCTCACTCGCGCTGCACGGAGGCCGCACCTGGCCCGCCGTCCTGCTCGGCCCCATCGGCGTGTTCAACGCCCTGGTCACCGGACCCACCTGGGGATGGCGCGGGCTGCGCGAACGGTTCGGCGGCGCGCGCCGCCGTGTGGGTGCCGGGCTGCGTGCGCTGGCTGTGACCGCGGTCCTGCTGCTGGTCTTCGGAGCGCTGTTCGCGGGGGCCGACGCCGCCTTCGCGGATCTGCTCGGTGAACTGATGCCGGATGCGTCCGTCTCCGGCGGTCCCTGGCGCGTTGTGCTTCTGGCCCTCGGCCTGGTCGGAGCGCTCGCGGCGGCCCACACGGCTGCCGCGCCCGTCCAGTGGGACCGGGTCGAAGTGCCCAAGGGCCGCCCGCGCGGCCGCTTGGAGTGGGCGCTCCCGCTGATCGTGCTCACCGTGCTCTTCGCGGCCTTCAATGCAGTCCAACTGGCCGTATTGTTCGGCGGATACGACGCCGTACTGAAGAAGACCGGTCAGACGTACGCCGAATACGCCCGGCAGGGCTTCTGGCAGCTGCTGCTCGTCACGCTTCTGACCCTGCTCGTCATCGTGTTCGCGCTGCGCTGGGCGCCGCGCGACGAGGCGCGCGACCGGAAGCTGGTGCGGGGCGTGCTGGGAACCCTGTGCGGGCTGTCGCTCGTTGTCGTCGCATCGGCGGTGCGCCGTATGGACATGTATGTGGAAGCCTACGGACTGACACGGCTGAGGGTCTCGGTGGTGGCCGTGGAGCTCTGGCTCGGCCTGATCATCGTGCTCATCATGGCGGCCGGGGTCTGGGGCGCCCGCTGGCTGCCGCGTGCCGTCGCGGCCAGTGCGGCGGCGGGCGTGCTCGCGTTCGGCCTGATGTCGCCCGACGGTCTGATCGCCGAGCGCAACGTTCAGCGGTACGAGGACACGGGCAAGTTCGACCTCGAGTACGCGCGTGGCCTGTCCGCCGACGCCGTACCGGCCCTCGACAAGCTGAAGGAGCCGCTGCGTTCCTGCGCGCTGAGCTCCGTCGCCGTCGAACTGGGCGAGGACGAGGGTCCCTGGTACGCCACCAGTTGGGGCGAGGCACACGCCCGGGACATTCTTCGTGACCGGCCACCGTCGAAGGACCCGGACTGGAGCGCGTGCAGCCGGATGGCGGACGACCTGATGTACCGGTGAGCGCCCGCTCCCGCCCCTCGGTCTAGGGGCGCGCCCTCGGTGTCCTCCTGCGGATGGCCGGACCGGCGTCCTCGCCGTCGGGTCCCCCGGACCCCGGTTCGGCCTCCGCGTGCCCTTGTCAGCCCCCGGCAGGTCCTGCCGTGCCGGCGAGGGCGTCCAGATCGCTCTTGCGGACCCGGATCACCAATGCGGCCGTGATCAGGGCGAGCAGCGCCATCGCGGCCGCCGGTATGAAGGCGGTCGAGATGCCCTCGGCGAGCACCTGATGACCCCAAGGAGCGGGCAGCTGGTGCGTCTTGGCGAACTCCGCCTTCTGCTCGGCCGAGCCGTCCGTCAGGAACTTCGGCATCTGCTTCTCCGCCTCGTCACGGCTGGCCGAACCGAAGACCGTGGTGAGGATGGAGAGGCCGAGTGAACCGCCCACCTGCTGGGTGACGTTGAGCAGACCGGAGGCCGCGCCCGCCTCGTGCTGGGCGACACCCGAGACCGCGGTGACCGTCAGCGTCACGAAGTTCAGGCCCATGCCGAAGCCGAACAGCAGCATCGGGCCGAGCACTCCGCCGACGTACGAATTGTCCGAGCTGATGAAGGTCAGCCAGAAGAGCCCGAGTGCGACGAGCGTCGACCCGACGACCATGAAGGGCTTGGGGCCGAGCACCGGCAGGAACCGCTGCGACAGTCCCGCGCCGATCGCGATCGCCACCGTCACCGGGAGGAACGCCACACCGGCCGAGATCGGGCTGTACCCCAGCACGTTCTGCACGAAGAGCACGATGTAGAAGAACATGCCGAACATCGCCGCGGCGAGGCTCAGCATGATCACGTACGTGCCCGAGCGATTGCGGTCGGCGAACATCTTCAGCGGGGTGATGGGCTCCTTGGCCCGCGTCTCGATGACCCCGAAGGCGAGCAGCAGCAGCACGGCCGCGCCGAACGACCCGATGGTGAGGCTGTCCCGCCAGCCTTCCTCCGCGGCGCGGATGAAGCCGTACACCAGGGACGCCATTCCCGCCGTCGAGGTGAGCGCGCCCGCGATGTCGAAGCGCCCGGGATGGCGTTCGGACTCGTTGATGTACATCGGGGCGAGCACGGCGATCAGGACACCGATGGGCACGTTGACGAAGAGGACCCACCGCCAGTCGAGCCACTCCGTGAGCATCCCGCCGGCGAGCAGACCGATGGCACCGCCGCCGGCCGATACCGTGGCGAAGACGGCGAACGCCCGGTTCCGTTCCGGCCCCTCGGGGAACGTAGTGGTGATGAGCGCCAGCGAGGTGGGCGACGCGATTGCGCCACCGACGCCCTGCAGAGCACGCGCGGCCAGCAACTGCCATGGTTCCTGGGCGAGTCCGCCGAGCAGCGAGGCGAAGGTGAAGAGCAGGATGCCGGCCATGAAGACCCGGCGCCGACCGAGGATGTCACCGGCCCTGGCACCGAGAAGCAGCAGGCCACCGAAGGTGAGGGTGTACGCGCTGATCACCCATGTCAGGTCGGTCGTGCTGAACTTGAGCGCGTCTTGAATGTGCGGGAGGGCGATGTTCACAATCGTCGCGTCGAGTACCACCATGAGTTGGCAGGCCGCGATGACGGTGAGCGCGATGCCGGGATGCCCCTCCCGGCGGGCCGCTCCTGGCTTTGAGTCCTGAATCAACTGAGAGGTTGTCACTATTGGGTCCCCCACAAGTGCGTTAGTGAACGCTCGCGTTCACTGTCGCGTCAACGGTAGTGAGTCCCCGTCAGTGAACGCAAGCGTTCACTGAAGTCGCTGCCGCGTGGCGTCGAACTCGATCGCTCGCCCCTCCCTGAAAATCCCGCTCCCCTGCACAACGGAGACACTCAGATGGTTACTTCGCGTTGGACGGCCGCCCCCGCTCAGACGGCCTCCTCGCGCCGACGCGGTGCCGTACTCGAGCGCGCGATCCTGGAGGCCGCGCTGGAGCAGCTCGGCACAGTCGGCTGGAACGGGCTCACGATGGAAGGTGTCGCCGCCCGCGCCCAGACCGGCAAGGCCGCGGTCTACCGCCGCTGGCCGTCCAAGGAGGATCTTGTCGCGGACGCGCTGCAGGCCGGCCTCCCGAGCCTGACCGGGGCGCCCGACCTCGGGAGCGTCCGGGAGGACCTCCTGGAGCTGTGCCGGCGGGTGCGTGAGGCGATGTTCTCGCAGCCCGGATACGCCCTGCGTTCGGTGCTTTACGAATGCGACGCGGTCCAGGCCGAACGTTTTCAGCGGGTGATCCTCGGAGGGGTCATCGAGCCGAACATGCGCCTGCTGCGCGAGATCATCGACCGCGGAATCGAGCGGGGAGAAGTGCGTCCCGACGCCGCGAACGCCTATGTCTTCGATGCCATCCCGGCGATGATGATGTACCGCTCCAAGGTGTGCGCGAGCGAATGGAGTGAGCGGGATCTGGAGGAGATGATCGACCAGCTGATGGTTCCGCTGCTGCGGCAGCGGGCCGCCTGATCGACTCCCGTACGGACACCCTGGTTGCTCCGGGAAACCTGGGTGTCGCGAGCGACTCCGGGCGGCGTAGGCTGAGGGCGCCATGCCGTACGAACCACCCACCCACACCGTCGAGCGCTCCCTCCGCGCCACGACCGGAGCGAAGATCATTGCCGGTGTCGACGAGGTGGGCCGCGGTGCGTGGGCCGGCCCGGTCACCGTCTGCGCCGCCGTCACGGGACTGCGCCGTCCGCCCGATGGGCTCACCGACTCCAAGCTCCTGACCGTCAAGCGGCGTACCGCGCTCGCCGCCGAGTTGGAGAAATGGGTGACGTCGTACGCCCTGGGGCATGCCTCTCCGGAGGAGATCGACGACCTGGGGATGACGGCCGCGCTGCGCCTTGCGGCCGTACGCGCCCTGGAGGCTCTGCCGGTCCGCCCCGATGCGGTCATTCTCGACGGGAAGCACGACTATCTCGGCGCTCCCTGGCGGGTCCGCACGGTGATCAAGGGCGACCGGTCCTGCGTCGCCGTCGCGGCGGCTTCGGTGATCGCCAAGGTTCAGCGCGACAAAATGATGGCCGAACTGGGTATCGACCATGCAGACTTCGGTTTTGCGGCCAACGCCGGGTACCCGTCGCCGGTCCACAAGGCCGCGCTGGAGGATCGGGGCCCCACCCCGTACCACCGGTTGTCGTGGGCGTATCTTGATGCGCTGCCCCAGTGGCGGCACCTCAAGAAGGTCCGCAGCTGGGCGGACGGAAACGTTCCGGAGATCGAGGGTCAGCTCGGCTTCGATTTCTGACGATTCCGCTCGCACTCATGTGCCCCCCGCCGACGCGAGTCGCACCGGCGTTTGATAAATATCAGCTCATGCCTCTCATTCCCGAGGAGCCTCAGATTCACGAGAGTGCCCAGGGTCCCCGCGCCACTCCGGCCAGTGGCCGCACCGCGCCGACCCCCCGCCCCGTACCCGGCCCCCGTCCCGCGGCTCCGCCGCGTCCCGGCCGTCCGGGTCCTGTCCGGCCGATGCCGGCCCAACGCACCCCGCGCGAGCCGGTCGTGGCCTCGCCGGGGCCCTCCGCCCCGGCGGCCGCACCCGCTGCCGCCACTCCGCAGATCCAGCTGATCCCGGCCTCGGCCCAGGGTGCGCTGGACGCCGCCGAAGAAGCCGTCGACCTGCTGTTGGATTCGGGTCGCGCCCCTGGTGAGGTGCTGGTGATCACCACCGGCGAACCGCACCCGTGGGCCGCGCACGAACTCTCCTTCGGCGACGCCGCGTACTGGGCGCAGCACGACGCGGGCGACGACGTCTTCTACGCCGACGCCTCCGCCGCCGGCCGGGCCGCGTCCCGTCCCGTGGTCGTGGTCGCCGTCAACGGCGGTCCCGACGCTGCCGCCGCCTCGGCCCTGCCCCTGGCCCTCGGCCGGGCCGGCGCCCTGCTGATCGTCTGCGGCGACCCGCAGCAGATCAACTCGGTGCTGGGCGCGGGCGTCTGAGCGGGCTCCAGGCACCGTCCGGGATTCGTTCGGTGGAACGCTGAGGGTGCCGCTGCGGCGGCACCTGTACGGCGGTCGTTTCGGCATGCCCGCAGTGCGTGGCCTCGCGCGCGGGACGCCTTGGTGCGGCCTGCCGCTGCGTGTGCCTGCTGTCCGTGTCGAGGGTCTGTCGTACGTTCCTGGGGTGGGCGCAAGGCCGGCCCACCGACCACTGGATCACCGCTGCCTCGTCTCACTCCTGCCTGCCTTGGCTGCTCGCCAGGTCGGCGTGAGGTGTCACCGTGGTGTGAGCGGGCATGCCCGCCCGGGTCGGCGCCTTGGGGTGGGCGTCTCAGCGAGCGGCTGCCCGGCGCAGTACCTCCGACGCGGCACCTCCGGTGCGCGGCAGCGGTGGCAGCGCTTCGGCCGTGGCGAAGGGCTCCGGCGGTGAGTCCGAGTTGGGGCGGCGTCCACCGCGGCCCTCGCCGAGGACCTGCCAGCCGTCACGCGTCAGGGTGATGTACGCCCCACAGCGCAGCCCATGGAGTGTGCAGGCGTCCCGCAAGCCCCACATCCACGCCCCGTCCTCCTCGGTCCAACGCGCGTCGCCGTCGCGGCAGTAGAGCAGCACTGCCGTACGTACCGGTGTGCGGCGTCGCAGGTCGTGCGGGATGACCCGGCGCAGCTGCGCGAGCAGCGCGTTGCGGAACATCCAGCCGTCAGCCGGGGCCGGACGCCGAACGAAGGAAGCGCTCGCCGCCAGCCGCTCGTCCGGGTCGAGGACAGCCACGACCGCGGTCGAGGGCCTGGGCAGGTGCCGCGCGTGCAGTCCGCTGACGACTTCCCGGGGGTTGCGCAGCAGCGGAATCCCCGCGGAGGCCCATTCGGCGGGTTCGAGCATCCGAACCAGTGGGTTGGCGGAAGCGGCGGACAGGTCGGCAGACGTCGACAAGGATGCCGCCGAGGACGGAGCGAATCCGAAGGTCACGGTCCTCCCTTCGGCTACGCGCCCACACTGCGGGCGGGGTCGGACTTGGGGGAGCGCACGCCGCAGCAGAGCCCTACCGGACCACGGGCGAACCGTGCGGGGAGCGGACCTCAATTCTTCCTGTCGAACTTGGCTGCGGCAACGAGCAATTGGGGCCACAGACCGTTTTCAGGCGATGCGTCGGCTATATCCCTGCCCAGAGTTCGCTCGACGATGCGTGAGTCAGGACTGTACGGCCAGGACCAGCGGCAACACCCCCTGCGCACCGGCCCGGCGGAGCATGCGGGCGGCCACGGCAAGCGTCCAGCCCGTCTCGGTCGCGTCATCCACCAGCAGGACGGGACCTCCTGCTTCCTTCAGGGCGGCGGCCAGCTCGGGCGGGATGGTCAGTGCCCCGTCGAGCGCCTTCAGTCGCTGGGCGCTGTTGCTCCGGGAGATCGGTGACCCCTCACCGACGTACTCCACGGAACCCAGCAGCGGCAGCCGGCCGATCTCCGCGATCCGCGCGCCCAGCGACTGAATCAGCCGCGGCCGCGTACGGGAAGCCACGGTCACGACGCCGACCGGGCGCGGCTGCGCGTCGGGCTGTCCCGAGGCCCAGCCGCCGGGTCCCTTCGCCCAGTCGGTCAGCACGTCGATCACCGCCTTGGCGACATCGTCCGGTACGGGTCCGTCCGGGGCCTGGGGTGCGAGCATCGGTCGCAGCCGGTTGCCCCAGCCGATGTCCGAGAGTCGTCCCAAAGCGCGCCCGGGAGCGAACTGTTCACCGGCCGGAATGCGTCCCTTCAGGTCGACGCCGACCGCCGGCAGACCCGTCGGCCACATCTTCCGGGGCTCGACCTCGACGCCCGCGCGGCCGAGCTCGCCGTTGGCAGCGTCCAGCGCCGCGGGGGACACGGACGCCTCGAACCGCGACCCCGCGCAGTTGTCGCAGCGCCCGCACGGCGCCGCCCCCTCGTCGTCCAGCTGCTGCCGCAGGAACTCCATCCGGCAGCCGGTCGTCGTGACGTAGTCCCGCATCGCCTGCTGCTCGGCAGCCCGCTGCTTGGCGACCCAGGCGTAGCGCTCGGTGTCGTACGTCCACGCAGTGCCCGTGGAGATCCAGCCGCCCTGGACCCGGCGTACCGCCCCGTCCACATCGAGCACCTTGAGCATGGTCTCCAGACGGGACCTGCGCAGCTCGACCAGTGGTTCGAGCGCGGGCAGCGACAGTGGCCGCTCGGCCCTGGCCAGGACGTCCAGCGTGCGGCGCACCTGCTCCTCCGGAGGGAAGGCGATCGACGCGAAGTACTCCCAGATCGCCTGGTCCTCCTTGCCCGGCAGGAGCAGCACCTCGGCATGCTCCACACCGCGGCCCGCGCGCCCCACCTGCTGGTAGTAGGCGATGGGGGACGAGGGCGAACCCAGGTGCACCACGAACCCCAGGTCGGGCTTGTCGAAGCCCATGCCCAGTGCGGACGTGGCGACAAGGGCCTTGACGCGGTTGGCCAGCAGGTCCTCCTCGGCCTGCTGCCGGTCCGCGTTCTCCGTCTTCCCGGTGTACGACGTCACCGTGTGTCCGCTCTGGCGCAGGAAGGCCGTGACCTCCTCGGCGGCTGCCACCGTGAGCGTGTAGATGATGCCCGAGCCCGGCAGGTCCTTCAGATGCTCGGCGAGCCAGGCCATTCGGTGGGCGGCGTCCGTCAGGCTCAGCACGCCGAGGCTCAGGCTCTCCCGGTCCAGCGGCCCCCGCAGGACGAGTGCGTCCGTGCTGGCTCCGGTGCCCAGCTGCTCGGCGACATCGGCGGTCACGCGCGCGTTGGCCGTCGCGGTGGTGGCCAGGACGGGGACGCCGGGCGGGAGATCGGCGAGCATGGTGCGCAGTCGGCGGTAGTCCGGCCGGAAGTCGTGGCCCCAGTCGGAGATGCAGTGCGCCTCGTCGACCACGAGCAGGCCGGTCGCCGCTGCCAGCTTGGGCAGCACCTGGTCGCGGAAGTCCGGATTGTTGAGCCGCTCCGGGCTCACCAGCAGGACATCGACCTTGCTCGCGGCGACCTCGGCCTGGATCGTCTCCCATTCCTCCGTGTTGGAGGAGTTGATCGTCCGCGCGTGGATTCCGGCGCGGGCGGCCGCTTCCACCTGGTTGCGCATGAGCGCGAGCAGCGGCGAGACGATCACCGTGGGCCCGGCGCCCCGCTCGCGCAGCAGCGCCGTCGCGACGAAGTACACCGCGGACTTGCCCCAGCCGGTGCGCTGCACGACCAGCGCTCTGCGCTTGTCGGCCACCAGCGCCTCGATGGCGCGCCACTGGTCCTCGCGGAGCCGAGCCCGGCCGGCCTGGGCGCCGACGAGGCGGGCCAGTACGGCATCGGCCGCGGTACGGAGGTCTTCGGTGGCTGTGGGTCGCGGGTCTTCGTTGGTCATGGCCCCATGCAACCCGATGGGTCGGACATTGCGCGAACGAGCTCGTCGAGCTGTGGACAACTTCTGTCGTGGTCATGCTCGTGGTTATCCACAGGTCGAAGCGGAATTCTGCGATCCGCGGGATGGTCACGGCATGACGAATCACGACGAAGCGGCCGGCAGGTCCGGCGACAAGGACATCTGCGGGCTCGGTGGGCAGGACGGGCAGGGCGGACACGACGGCTGTGACGGAGGAGGTGAGTGCGATCGGCTGAGTGCGCCGGACGGTCTTTCCGGGCCCGCTGGACAGGAACCGCCCGACGGGCTTCCCGGCCACGGCGAGTACAGCGCGTGCGCAGGACGTGATGCGCCTGGGGATCGGGCGGGAGGGAGCGAGCTCATCGGGCAGGTGGGGCGGGATGGCGACGGACACGCCGGCCATGGACGGTCCGAGCGGTATGTGGGTCACGGCGTCCCCCGTACCCCCTGTGGTCCGGGTGTTCCCGGTGGGGAGCATCAGGTCACGTTGCGCACCCCGGCAGAACTGGCCGACGCTCTGCCCTACTTGCTCGGGTATCGGCCGGAGGACAGCATCGTGCTGGTGGCCCTGCACGACCGGGAGCGGCGCGGCCGGTTCGGCGGCCGTGCACGGCTCGGTATCCCCGCCCACGCGGAGGGCTGGCCGTCGGTGGCCGAGCAGTTGGCACAGGGTCTGGTGAGGGGAAGCGAGCGCCGAGGTGCCCGGCCCGAGAGCATGGTCGCGTACCTCTGCCAGGAACCGGGGAGCGGTGAATCGGGGCGGGAGGTCATGGAGCGTCTGCGCCCGCTCGCGCAGTTGCTGCGCAGGGCTTGCGGTCGCCTCGACGTCCCCGTGATCGAGGCTCTCTGCATCTCCGACGGTCGCTTCTGGTCGTACACCTGCCCGGGCCAGGGGTGCTGTCCGCCCGAGGGTGAGGCGATGGGGCTGCCGGGGACGTCCGTACTCGCAGCCGCCGCGACGTACGCGGGCCTCCAAGTACGTGGGTCCCTACGGGAATTGACAGCCAGGTTGCTTCCCTGGGAGACAGCGGCCGCGTCGGAGCAGGAAGCCGCGCTCGATACGGCGAGCATGGCTCTCGTCCCGAGGATCCTGGACGGCGAGAGCCGTGCCGATGTGGCCGAGGAGGCTCTCGAACTGGCCGGGCGGATCATGGGACGCCTCGCCGACGCTCCACCGGTGTCCGGCACACGTCAGGCGGACCTGCGCGACGACGGACTCCTCGGACACGAGGAAGCCGCCGCGTTGATCCTCGGCCTCCAGGACCGCACGACCCGCGACCGTGCCGCGGAGTGGATGGAGGGCACTGAGGCCGGCCCTGCTCTGCGCCTGTGGCGTGCGCTGGCCCGCCGCTGCGTCGGCCCCTACCGCGAGCACGCCGCCGCGCCCCTCACCCTCGCGGGGTGGGTCGCCTGGTCCACGGGCGATGAACTGGAGGCCCGGGAGGCCCTCGCCATGGCGCTCGGCGCCGATCCCGACTATCTCTTCGCCCGCCTCCTGCACCAGGCGTGCAACGAGGGCCTGGACCCGGAGTCCGTCCGCCGCTGCCTACGCGCGGAGCGCACCGGCCGTGCGTCCGCGGGAAAGGGGAAACCCGCCGATCTCGAGGCACCGCTCGCGTCCGTCGCACCGACGCCGGACCCCCGGCTTTCGGACGCTGGGACCGCCACCCGGCGCCGACGCCGGATCCGCCCGGCCGGGAACGGCGCAATGCGTCCAAGCCGACGCGGCCCGGGGACAGCGAGCGTCCGCCGACGCCGGCCCGCCGACGAGGTCTCGCCCGCCGGGGAAGGGCCAGGGCGCGCCGCCGAGGGCACGAGCCGTCGGCCACGAGCACGCCGCGAAGGCGATCGGCACGGGGTGAGGGAGGAGATGTGAGCGTCCGGACCTGGCTGGTGCGGCGCGGATTGGATGGGGTGAGGTGGGGCCTGGCCCTGGTTCGGGGCGCATCGGATGGGGCGGGTTGGGACCTGGCCCTGGTGCAGGGATTGGCTCCGGGGCGGTCGAGCGAGCGTGCGCCCCGGGTGAAGGGGACGCTGGTCGGTCCGTCACCACACCGCCATTCGGTCGGCTTCCCGGGCCGAGGGCGTGACCCTGGGCAGGGCCGCTCCGTTCACCTGAGTGGCGGAACCCGTGACCAGGCCGCGCCGCCGCAACGCCCCCGACCCTACGGAGCCCCCCACCCGGCGCCGAGCGCACCCAAGGTGCATCGCGCGCGGAGGAAGCTGCCCCATGCCCATGCCCAGGCCGTCCTCGGCCCCCGATGGCGACCGTCCGCCCGTGCGCAGGACCGCGCAGTCCGTCATGCGTCGCGGCGACCCGCCGAGCTCGATCTCGGTAATGGCGAGCACCTCGTCCCCCTTGGCGGGAGTGGGCGGCTCCACGGCTCTCCAGTCGTCGCCGGTGCCGCGCCGGGTCGTGGACCTGCCACCCGCTCACACGGCCCTGATCTGCGTTGCTCTGCCCGGGCTGGCGATCTCAACGGAGCGCGGGCAGTTGACCGGCCAGGGGCTGGAAGGGTTCTACAGAGCGGGGCGACGCATGCTCTCCCGCTGCCAGGTGCGGGTCGCCGGTCGGGAACCGGTCGCCGTGCAGGCCCTGATGGTCGCGGCCGACCGAGCGCGCTTCGTGGGGACGCTGCGTGCGTCTCCCGACGTCGGCCCGGATCCGGACGTGGTCGTCGAGCGGACGCGGTATGCGGACGGCATCGAGCGGATCACCCTGCAGAGCGCGGCCCCTCGTACCCTGCGCCTGCCCGTCGAGGTCGCGCTCGGCACGGATCTCGCGGAGCTGGGTGCGATTGCCTCGGGCCGGGCCGGACCCGAATTGCCTGCCACTGTCCACGACTCCGGCCTGCGGTGGTCCTGCCCGACAGCCCACGTGATCGTCACTGCCGACCCGCCGCCCAGCGACGCCTTGGCCTCCGCGGGACTGCTGCGCTGGGAGCTCGAACTGCCGCCGGGCGGCACGCGGAGCGTGGAGCTGCGCGTACGGCCGGACGGTGCCGGGCCCATCAGAGTGATGGGACGCGGCGCGGCGAGCCCGTTCGCTCCGGCCCGGGCGGCGGGGGACGACCCCAGGGTCGGCGCACTCCTGCGCACGTGCGTCGAGGATCTCCAGGCGCTGCTGGTGCGCGACACCCGGCACCCGTCCGACACGCACCTCGCGGCGGGGGCTCCCTGGCGGAGCGGCCTGGCGCCTGCGGAGGCGCTCGCGGCGGCCCGGATGGCGCTGCCGCTGGGTACCCGTCTCGCCGCGGGCACCCTACGGACTCTCGCCCGCACTCAACTCGCCGGTCCGGGACCGCGGTCCGGCCTGATTCCCGGACCGCGTCGGGACGGGGGCCCGCATTTGCCGCCGGGCTGCACGGCGACCGAGGCGACACTGCTCTTCCCCGTGCTGCTCGCCGAGGCCCGCCGCTGGGGACTTGCGGAGCAGGAGGTCGAGGAGCTGCTGCCCGCGGCCGAGCGATGCCTCGAGTGGCTGCGGACCGCCGTCGGCGGCGGCATCTATCTGCCCGATCCGCACCCCGGCGGGCCGCTCCGCTGCGAGACACAGGCTCACGCCCACCGGGCGGCACTGCTGGGCGCCGATCTGCTCGACGCGCATGGGCGGCCGGGCGGCGCGGGGCTGCGGCAGTGGGCCCAAGAGCTGCGGGCAGCGTTCTGCGACGACTTCTGGGTCGAAGACCGGGGAGGCGGAAGACCGGCGGCCGCCCGGACTCCGGACGGCCGCCTCGTGCCGCACCTGGGCTCGGGCACCGCCCACCTTCTCGACACCGGTCTGCTGGGTTCCGGAGCTCTCGCTCCCTGCCTGCTCGACAAGGTGAAGACCGAGCAGTTGGCGCGGCTGTTCGGCGGCCCGGCCATGGACTCGGGCTGGGGGTTGCGCAGTCTGGGGACGAAGGAGGCGGCGTACAACCCGTTCGGTCATCGCGCCGGCGCCGTGCGCGTTCAGGAGACGGTGGTCGCCGTCGCGGGGCTGGCCGCCGCAGGCTACGAGAAGGAGGCTAGCTCGCTGCTGCGTGGCGTACTCGCCGCGGCCGATGCCTTCGGCCACCGGCTGCCCGAGATGTACGCCGGGGAGCAGCGCACGGAAGGGAGCGCCCCGCTGCCCCATCCCGCTGCCTGCCGACCTGCGGCCACGGCCGCTGCCGCCGGGGTGTTGCTGCTCACCTCCCTGGCCGGGATCCGCCCCGATGCCCCGGCCGGAACGGTGACGCTGTGCCCGGTCCGTGGTGCGCCGCTGGGCGAGATCGGGCTGACGGGACTGCGGATCTCGGGCTCGCCCTTCTCCGTCCGGGTCAGCAGGCTCGGCCTCGCCATGGTCGAGGAGGCGGCCGATGGACTGCAGTTGGGGGTGTGACCTTGCGAGACGCGTCCTTTGACGGCGACCCGCGGCAGCTGGTGGGAGCCGTACCGGACGGAAGTGGATCAACCCTGGATGCGGTTGGCGAAGGGAGTGTTTATCGTCAGGCAGACGACTATGATCGCGGCATGCCCTACGACCCGTCGGCCTTTCCGCCCTTCGCCGTGACCGTGGACCTGGTCGTGCTGACCGTGCGACGCCATGCCCTGTGCGCGCTGGCGGTGCGGAGGGGTGAGCAGCCCTTCCAGGGGCGGTGGGCGCTCCCGGGCGGCTTCGTACGGCCCGACGAGGATCTGGCGCAGGCGGCCGCGCGCGAGTTGGTCGAGGAGACCGGGCTGTGCGCCCACGACCCGTCCGCTCCCGCGCAGGACAACGGCGCGCACCTGGAGCAGCTCGCGACGTACGGCGACCCCAAGCGCGACCCGCGGATGCGGGTGGTCAGCGTCGCCCATCTCGCGCTGGCTCCCGATCTGCCCGCGCCCCGGGCGGGTGGCGACGCCAACAGCGCGCGCTGGGCGCCTGTCGAAGAGCTGCTGCAGCAGGGTGGCTACGGACGCGACGGAGAGCAGGCTGCGCCGCTCGCCTTCGACCATGCGCAGATCCTTTCGGACGGTGTGGAGCGCGCCCGGTCCAAGATCGAGTACTCGTCGTTGGCCACCGCCTTCTGCCCGACCGAGTTCACCGTCGGCGAGTTGCGCCGTGTGTACGAGGCGGTGTGGGGCGTGGCGCTCGACCCGCGCAACTTCCACCGCAAGGTGACGGGCACGCCAGGCTTCCTGGTGCCCACGGGCGGCACGACCACGCGGCAGGGCGGCCGCCCTGCCCAGCTCTTCCGTGCGGGCGGCGCCACGCTGCTCAACCCGCCGATGCTGCGTCCCGAGGTCTGACCAGGGCGGGAGAGGCCGGTTTCGGCTGCGGCAGCCGGGTTGTACTCGCAGACGGTGTGAGACCTGCCCGAGACGAGCCTCGAGGTGCCCGGAAAATCGGAAATGTCGCGCTATCTTGCTTCGAGTGATCCAGGCCATCGGACTGACCAGCAACCCCCGCAAGGAGCTTCCGCCCGCTGTTGACGACGTGTCCTTCGAGGCGCGCGCGGGCCACGTCACCGCGGTCCTCGGAGCCCCGGGCGCGGGCAAGACGACGGCGCTGCAGCTCATGCTCGAACTCCAACAGGGCCGCGGAATCACCTACTTCAGAGGCCGCCCGCTGCACCGGATCGCCCATCCGTCGCGTGAAGTCGGCGTGCTCCTGGGTGAGGTGCCCGGTCACCCGGCGCGGACGGTCCGCGGCCAACTTCGCATGCTGTGCGCCGCCACCGGAGTGCCCGTGCGACGCGCGGACGAAGTGCTGGACGTGGTCGGGCTTGTCAGCCTCCGCGACGAACGCCTGGGCACGCTCTCGCGCTGCATGGATCGCCGCCTCGGCCTGGCGTGCGCGCTCCTGTCCGACCCGCACACCCTCGTCCTCGACGCCCCCGTCGAAGGGCTCTCCGCCCGCGAAGGCCGCTGGATGCACGGAATGCTCCGCGCACACGCTGCCCAGGGAGGCACCGTGCTGTTCACCACGGACGACCCCAAGGAGGCCGCGCGAACCTCCGACCGGGTCGTCACACTGGAGGAGGGCCGGCTCGTCGCCGACCAAGAGGTCGCGGACTTCGCCCGCACCCGGCTCCGCCCCCGGGTCGCGGTCCGCAGTCCGCACGCCGTCCGGCTCAGCGCCCTGCTGGCCAAGGAGGCACGCGGCGCGCAGCGCTCCATCGAGGTCGTATGTGAAGACGGCAACCGGCTCTCGGTGTACGGCAGCACATGTGCCGACGTAGGTGAGACCGCCTTCCGGCACGGTATCCTCGTACATCAACTCGCCGATGAAATCGGCGACATGGGACCGGTCGCCCCGCCGCCCGCCGAGGGGGACGCGCAGGAGGCCGAAGAGCAACGCTCGGCCGAGACACTGGCCTCGACCGCCCTGCCTCCCCTCCCGCCCCCCATCGCCGTACGTCAGGCTCCGAGCCCCCTGCGCCCCCTGCGCTATGAGCTGCGCCGTGCCGCCGGAGTGGGTACCGGTTACCTCACGGCGGCCGCCGTTCTCGTCATCTCGGCCCTCCTGTCCGTGTTCCTGGCCAGAATCGGTCACACGCCCCAGCCGCGTCTCCTGGCCGCCTGGCCGCGGGAATTTCCGCTGCCGCCCGCCGCGCTCGGCGCGGGCCTGCTCGGCGCCATCGCTTTCGGTGAAGAGTTCCGCCACCCCGCCCTGGCCACGGACCGCGGGACCGTCCCCAGACGCATGGGGCTGCTCGCCGCCAAACTCCTCGTCGCCTCGGCCACCGCGCTGACGCTGGCCTTCCTCACCGTGGGATGCGACCTCGAAGTGCTGTACCTCGTCTACGGACGGGAGCTCACCGAGGTTCCCGCGGACTGGCTTGCCCTGAGTGCGAGTTGGATCGGCCTCGTGGTGGGCTGCGCCTGGGCAGGTGTGCTGGCCGCGGGCACCTTCCGGTCCACGACCGCCGGGCTCGCGGCGGTGGTCGCGGTGCCGATCCTCGTCGTACCGCTCGTACAAAAGGCCTTGGAGGGGCCGTCCGTGCGGACTGCGGCAGGGTTCCCCCTGAGGCTGCGCGAGCTGGTGCTGATGCAGTGGCCGTTCGGGGGCGAACGCTATCTGGCGGCCGTAGTGCGCGTGATCGCCCAACCCGTGGGCGGTGCACTGATGTTGTCGCTGACCGCCCTGCTCTGCGCATATCTGCTCACGACCCTGCGGAGCAGGGTCCGATGACGACCGTCCGGATCCTTCCGTTCCCGCCGTGCGCACAACTCCCCGAAGAAAGCCCATTTCTTTCCGATAAGGCGTCAATTGCGACGGGGTGAGCGATCACCCTTTCGTGTGCTTTTCACCAAAGACCTCAAGGGAGTTGGAGCCAGCGCCGACAAAGGATCCGTGAGTACCCTTGCGCAGACCATGATGACCGCCGCCCGTTCCGCAGACTCCGGCCTGGCCGGCCCGGGCGAACTCGACCGCTACCCCTATGCCGAGGCCTCTGGTGCCGACCGCGTGGGCGCCCCCGCGTGGGAGAGCGCGGACCCGGAGCTCGGCCGTGTGGGCCGACGCGCCGCGGGCAGCCGCGGACGCGGGCTGCACGGCCAACTCGTTCAACAGCTGGGCCAGATGATCGTCTCCGGCGACCTGGGCGCGGACCGCCCGCTCGTCCCCGAGGAGATCGGTCAGCGGTTCGAGGTCTCCCGCACCGTCGTCCGTGAGTCGCTCCGGGTCCTGGAGGCGAAGGGACTGGTCAGCGCCAGGCCGAATGTCGGCACGCGCGTGCGTCCCGTCAGCGACTGGAACCTCCTCGACCCGGACATCATCGAATGGCGGGCCTTCGGGCCGCAGCGCGACGACCAGCGACGTGAGCTGAGCGAGCTGCGCTGGACCATCGAGCCGCTCGCCGCGCGCCTCGCGGCCGGGCACGGCCGCGAGGAGGTCCAGCAGCGGCTCGGCGACATGGTCGAGATCATGAGCCATTCCATGGCGCAGGGTGACTCGCTCACCTTCTCGCGGGCCGACGCGGAGTTCCACTCGCTGCTCATCCAGCTCGCGGGCAACCGGATGCTGGAGCACCTCTCAGGGATCGTGTCGGCGGCGCTACAGGTCTCCGGCGGCCCCGTCACCGGCTGTGACCGGCCCAACGATGTCTCCCTGGCGCACCACGCGCGCATCGTCGAGGCCCTCGGTGCGGCGGATGGTGCGGCTGCCGAGACGGCCATGCGCCAACTGCTCACCGTCCACCCCGAGGTGGAGCGCGTGGTGCCCGCGCCGCGCGAACACTGACCGCGCACCGAGGGCGGCGTGGTCGGGGGCGTGTGCCCTCTTGTGGTACCGCTTGGCCGGCGAACCATCGCGCGTCGGGACCCCGTCGGATCCTTCGTGGTCTCGGCGGGGTCCGGCAGCGCGAGGGGGCCGGTGACCACCGGCTGACCCCCTTCGACCACATCTGGCCGCTTTTGAGCGCTTACGGGGTGTGACTGGGGCCACGCAGATTGGGCGTAACGCTCCTCGGAACAGCGCGATGACCTAAGAGGTGACAGCCGAGGAGGGAATACGGACGCCGTTTACGGCGCTGTGCATCTTCCCGGCCCCCGCCCGCGTCGTCGGCCCATCCCCAAGCCGACGGTCGTCGGCTCCTGTCCATAGTGGACGGGGCCGGAAGCCGTTTTCCAACGTTCCGAGAGGTTGTTCGTGTCGGCCAGCACATCCCGTACGCTCCCGCCTGAGATCGCCGAGTCCGTCTCTGTCATGGCGCTCATTGAGCGGGGAAAGGCTGAGGGGCAGATCGCCGGCGATGACGTGCGTCGGGCCTTCGAAGCTGACCAGATTCCGGCCACTCAGTGGAAGAACGTACTGCGCAGCCTCAACCAGATCCTCGAGGAAGAGGGTGTGACGCTGATGGTCAGTGCCGCGGAGCCCAAGCGCACCCGAAAGAGCGTCGCAGCGAAGAGTCCGGCCAAGCGCACCGCCACCAAGACCGTGGCGGCGAAGACGGTGACTGCGAAGAAGGCCACCGCCACCGCTGCTCCGGCAGTGCCTGTCGCCGACGATCCGGCTGAGGACGCGTCTGCCCAGAAGGCCCCTGCCAAGAAGGCGACTGCCAAGAAGGCCGTCGCAAAGAAGACGGTCGCCAAGAAGACGGCGGCCAAGAAGACCACCGCCAAGAAGGACGACGTCGAGCTGATCGACGACGAGGCGGTCGAGGAGACCCCGGGCAAGCCCGGTGCCGAAGAGCCCACCGAGGACGGCGCCCAGGGCTTTGTGCTGTCCGACGAGGACGAGGACGACGCGCCCGCGCAGCAGGTTGCCGCTGCCGGTGCCACCGCCGACCCCGTCAAGGACTACCTCAAGCAGATCGGTAAGGTCCCGCTGCTCAACGCTGAGCAGGAGGTGGAGCTCGCCAAGCGCATCGAGGCCGGTCTGTTCGCCGAGGACAAGCTGGCCAACGCCGACAAGCTCGCCCCCAAGCTCAAGCGCGAGCTGGAGATCATCGCCGAGGACGGCCGCCGCGCCAAGAACCACCTTCTGGAGGCCAACCTCCGTCTGGTGGTTTCGCTGGCCAAGCGCTACACCGGCCGCGGCATGCTCTTCCTGGACCTCATCCAGGAGGGCAACCTCGGTCTGATCCGCGCGGTCGAGAAGTTCGACTACACCAAGGGCTACAAGTTCTCCACGTACGCCACCTGGTGGATCCGTCAGGCGATCACCCGCGCGATGGCCGACCAGGCCCGCACCATCCGTATCCCGGTGCACATGGTCGAGGTCATCAACAAGCTCGCGCGCGTGCAGCGCCAGATGCTCCAGGACCTGGGTCGCGAGCCCACCCCGGAGGAGCTGGCCAAGGAACTCGACATGACCCCGGAGAAGGTCATCGAGGTCCAGAAGTACGGCCGCGAGCCCATCTCCCTGCACACCCCGCTGGGCGAGGACGGCGACAGCGAGTTCGGTGACCTCATCGAGGACTCCGAGGCCGTCGTCCCGGCCGACGCGGTGAGCTTCACGCTCCTCCAGGAGCAGCTGCACTCCGTGCTCGACACCCTGTCCGAGCGTGAGGCGGGCGTCGTCTCGATGCGCTTCGGTCTTACCGACGGTCAGCCGAAGACCCTCGACGAGATCGGCAAGGTGTACGGGGTGACCCGTGAGCGGATCCGCCAGATCGAGTCCAAGACGATGTCGAAGCTGCGTCACCCGTCGCGTTCCCAGGTGCTGCGCGACTACCTCGACTAGGTCTCGGCCATACGTCACTGAGGGCCCGGCTCCCGTGGGGAGCCGGGCCCTCGGCGTGTGCGCGGAGTGCGTGCACGCGCGTGCTGGATCACTGTGGGTGTTCCATGACCATCCCAGAGTGAGGAGCGCACATGCGCCGTCCTTTTGCCTCAATGCTGGCCCTCGCGGCCACCGCAGCCGCGATACCGCTGGCGTCCCCCGCCCCGGCGGCTGCGGACAGTGTCGTCATCGGAGGCTTTCCGGTCGAGATCTCCGAGAGCCCGTGGACAGTGGCGCTGTCCAGTCGTGACCGGTTCGGGGGTACGCGCGCGGGGCAGTTCTGCGGGGGAGTGGTGATCAGCCCCTCCAAGGTTCTGACCGCGGCCCACTGCCTGGGCTCGGATGTGCTGGGGCCGCCGTCTCGACGGGTGCGTGACCTGAAGGTCATCGCGGGCCGCGGAGATTTGCTGTCGAGCGGCGGCAAGGAGATCTCCGTACGCGACATCTGGGTCAACCCGGGCTACGACGCCTATACGAATGCCGGTGACTTCGGCGTGCTCACGCTCGCCGCCCCGCTTCCCGAGAGCTCGGTCATCGGTATGGCGGCGTCGGGAGACCCAGCGTACGAGCCGGGTACCTCCGCCACGGTTTATGGCTGGGGTGACACCACGGGTGGCGGTGACTACGCCGGCAGTCTCAGGGCCGCGCGCGTGAACGTACTCCCCGACGCCGCCTGTGAGGAGGCCTATCCAGGCAGCTCCGACGGCACCTACCGGGCTGCGTCCATGCTGTGCGCCGGGCAGAACCAGGGCGGGCGGGACGCCTGTCAGGGGGACAGTGGCGGGCCGCTGGTCGCCCAGGGGCGGCTCATAGGCCTGGTGTCCTGGGGGAGCGGCTGTGGGCGGGCGGGGAGCCCCGGGGTCTATACGCGGGTCTCGGACGTGGTCAGGACTCTCGGCAAGAGCCGCTGAACGCTGTGTCCGGAGGCGCGGTGGGGTCGCTGAACGCGACGTCCTGCCCGTGGTGGGGGTCGCTGAATGCGACCTCCTGACACGTGGTGGGGGCCGCTGGAGGCTACCCCGACGCGTGGTGGGAGCCGCTCAAGCAACGTCCCTGACGCGTGGCGGGAGGCCGTCGGAGGGAACGGGGTATGCGATACGAGTGCGGGCGGCCACTCTCTGTGTCCAGAGAGTGGCCGCCCGCTCGCCGGCCTGTGCCGGCACTCGCTCGTCGTTGATGCGAAGTGTCAGCGTTCTTCGTCGTTGACGCTTGCCGGAACGGACGTCAGTCGCTCCGTCTCGTCCTGTATCTCAGCGGCGATCTTCTTGAGTTCCGGCTCGAACTTGCGACCGTGGTGGGCGCAGAAGAGCAGTTCTCCGCCGCTCAGGAGGACGACGCGCAGATATGCCTGGGCGCCGCAACGGTCGCAGCGGTCAGCGGCCGTCAGCGGGCTCGCGGGGGTCAGAACAGTAGTCACGTCGCCTCTTCTCTAGCTCGACGAGCTGTCGTACCAGGGTCAACATCCAACCAGGCCGAAAACGTTCCCGCTCGTGGCTTTTCCTCGAAAATTTCTCTCCGGGGCGGCTGTCTGCTGCCGGGTGGCGGCGAATGAGCCGTATTGCGTGTCTTCGCGTCTTACGGGTTCGCGCAGTCTGTCAGGGTCAGTCCTCCCGGCTGGGTTGCCGGTTGTTCATGAGGACGTGCCCGGAGCCTAAATGGTTCATGCCTGGAAGGGAACGTGATATGTACTTCACTCCATCGAGGGATCGAACACCCATGCGACTCTGGACTAGTCTGAGTTCATGCGAGGGTGGCGTTACATCGGCTCTACCAGGCCTCGGTACCCTCTGAGCGGCGACCGAAGCCGGGCCCTTACCCAAAAGGGTCCCATCTGAAATTCAGCGAGGAGCGAACCGCGTGACCGCCGAGACGTCCGTGCCGTCCACAGCGCTGCTGACCGGAGCAGACCGGGACGGTTCCAACTACACCGCGCGGCACCTACTCGTCCTCGAGGGGCTCGAGGCCGTGCGCAAGCGCCCGGGCATGTACATCGGGTCGACCGACAGCCGCGGTCTGATGCACTGCCTCTGGGAGATCATCGACAACTCCGTGGACGAGGCCCTTGGGGGCTACTGCGACCACATCGAGGTGGTCCTGCACGACGACGCCTCGGTGGAGGTGCGGGACAACGGCCGTGGCATCCCGGTCGACGTGGAGCCCAAGACCGGCCTCTCCGGTGTCGAGGTCGTGATGACCAAGCTGCACGCCGGCGGAAAGTTCGGCGGCGGCTCGTACGCGGCCTCCGGCGGTCTGCACGGTGTGGGCGCCTCTGTGGTGAACGCGCTCTCCGCCCGCCTGGACATCGAGGTGGACCGGGGCGGCCAGATCCATGCGGTGAGCTTCCGGCGCGGTACTCCGGGGGTGTTCAAGGCGGACGGTCCCGAGGCCCCCTTCGACGCGACCAGCGGGCTGCGCAAGATCAAGCGGATCCCCAAGACGCGCACCGGCACGCGCGTGCGTTACTGGGCCGACCGCCAGATCTTCCTCAAGGACGCCAAGCTCTCCCTGGAGAACCTGCACCAGCGCGCCCGCCAGACGGCGTTCCTGGTGCCCGGCCTGACCATCGTCGTCCGTGACGAGTACGGGCTCGGCGAGGGCGGCAGTAAGGGCGAGGAGTCCTTCCGCTTCGACGGCGGCATCAGCGAATTCTGCGAGTACCTGGCCACCGACAAGCCCGTCTGCGACGTCCTCCGCTTCTCTGGGCAGGGCACCTTCAAGGAGACCGTCCCGGTCCTCGACAACCACGGGCAGATGACGCCGACCGAGGTCACGCGTGAGCTCGGTGTCGATGTCGCGCTGCGCTGGGGCACCGGCTACGACACGACTCTGAAGTCGTTCGTGAACATCATCGCCACCCCGAAGGGCGGCACCCACGTCGCGGGCTTCGAGCAGGCCGTCGCCAAGACGATGAACGAGGTGTTGCGCGCCAAGAAGCTGCTGCGTGTCGCCGAGGACGACATCGTCAAGGACGACGCTCTGGAGGGCCTGACGGCCGTGGTCACGGTGCGTCTCGCCGAGCCGCAGTTCGAGGGCCAGACCAAGGAGGTCCTCGGCACCTCGGCGGCCCGCCGCATCGTGACGACTGTGGTCTCCAAGGAGCTCAAGGCGTTCCTGACCTCGACGAAGCGGGACGCTGCCGCGCAGGCGCGGGTCGTCATGGAAAAGGCCGTCGCCGCAGCCCGTACGCGGATCGCCGCCCGTCAGCACAAGGACGCCCAGCGCCGGAAGACGGCTCTGGAGTCCTCCTCCCTGCCCGCCAAGCTTGCCGACTGCCGCAGCGACGACGTGGAGCGCAGTGAGCTCTTCATCGTCGAGGGCGACTCGGCGCTCGGTACGGCCAAGCTCGCCCGGAACTCCGAGTTCCAGGCGCTGCTGCCGATTCGCGGCAAGATCCTCAACGTTCAGAAGGCGTCCGTGACGGACATGCTGAAGAACGCCGAGTGTGGCGCGATCATCCAAGTCATAGGAGCAGGCTCGGGACGGACCTTCGACATCGACGCGGCGCGCTACGGGAAGATCATTCTTCTCGTCGACGCCGACGTCGACGGCGCGCACATCCGCATTCTGCTGCTGACGCTGTTCCAGCGGTACATGCGGCCCATGGTCGAGGCGGGGCGGGTGTTCGCGGCGGTGCCGCCGCTGCACCGTATTGAGCTCAGTCAGCCCAAGAAGGGGCAGGATAAGTACGTTTATACGTACTCGGACCGTGAGCTGCGGGAGACGCTGCTGGAACTGCAGCGCAAGAACGTGCGGTACAAGGACTCGATCCAGCGTTACAAGGGTCTGGGTGAGATGGACGCCGATCAGCTGGCCGAGACGACGATGGATCCGCGGCACCGGACTCTGCGGCGGATCAACATCTCCGACCTCGAGGCGTCCGAGCAGGTGTTCGATCTGCTGATGGGGAACGACGTGGCGCCGCGCAAGGAGTTCATCTCCAGCTCGGCGGCTACGTTGGATCGATCGCGGATCGACGCGTAGTCGCTGCGGCTGGGCTGGGCGGTTCGCTGTCTGGTGGGTGGGTGGGTCGGGTCGGGGCCGTGCCGGTACATCCGCCCCGTCGCCGGAGGCAGATCGCTCGGCTTTCATGACTCGTCCTGTTGCCAACCACGTAAGCGCTAGCTTGGGGGAGGGTAGGGGCGGAGGGGACGAAAGCCTGGGCCTGGCCACCCGGCGGGGGTGGCCGGAAAGGGGGGTCTCCACCCGTGGGTGGAGGCTCGGGGCGATGGGGGATCCACCCACGATCCACCCCGGCTCCGATCTGCTGACCAGCGGATTTCCGTAGCGTCGAAGGCGTCGACAGCTCTCGCTGCCGATACCCGCTCTTCCTCGCCCACGGAGGCTGTGATGTCCGGGCTCGTCAATGCTTTGGTGATCTGCGCCGTTGTCGTGCTGGTGATCGCGCGCCAGTTCCGCACCCGCAGGATCAGCACGGACAGGCGCTGGTGGATCGTGCCCGCCATCCTGGTCTTCATTGCTGTGCGGGAGCCCGGGGTGATCGACCCCCATCACCGGACCGAGGCGATCCTCTTGCTCGGCACCGAGCTGCTCATAGGCCTGGCCACCGGAGCCGGCTGGGCATGGACCACGCGGATCTGGGTGGAGCCGGACGGCTCGGTGTGGAGCAAGAGCACCAAGGCCAGCCTGGCCGTCTGGATCGTGGGCATAGGCCTGCGTGTGGGCCTGTTCGGCATCGGAGCGCTGCTCGGCGTGCACCAGGACTCCTCCGCTCTGTTGCTCGCGCTTGCCGCGACCCTGCTGGTGCGCTCCGGGTTCCTGGTCTGGCGCTCTCAGTCCCTGAGCCCGGCTGTCGCGCAGGGCACGGCGTACGGTGACGGCGTGCCCCGAGGCTCGTGGAAGGAGCGCGTGTGACCGAGAACGCCTGGAGGCGCTGGCCTTCCCGCGAGGCCCTCTCCCGAGAGGGAGTGCCGAGGGCCCGGCGCGCGCTCGCCTGGACCACGCGGGCCATCGCCCTCGGCGCGCTCATCGCGACGACCTTCGCGAACAGCCACCTGCACGCTTGGGGTGCGGTTGCGGGCGTTGCGGGAATCCTCGTGTGCGCAGTCGCCGCGTGGGGCTTCTGGCAGACCACGCTCGAACACCGCCTGCTGCCGTCCCTGGGGCTCCTTGCGCTCCTGCTCGCCATCGCGACGGTGGGTCAGGGGATGGGTTTCCGGGTACCGGCTCTGGTCCTGTGGTGCGGGTGCGCCATCAGCGCCATCGAACGGCTGCCTCTCGCGGCGGCACTGCCCGTCACCTCAGTTGCACTGAGCGCGTACGCGGCAGTCAACAACGATGTGTGGCTGACCACCGTTGCCACGACGGTGGGCCTCGTCCTGGGCGGATATGTGTTGCGCCTGGACGCGGAGGCTCGCGGCAGCGCCCAGCGGCTGCTCGCCCAGGAGCGTGCGGCACGCGAGGCCGAGGCGGAGTCGGCGGCGCTCGCCGAGCGGACCAGGATCGCCCGGGAGATCCATGATGTCCTGGCCCACAGCCTCTCGGCGCAGCTTGTGCACCTCGAGGCGGCCCGGCTGCTCATCGAGCGGGGCGCGGACCGGGAGACGATTCTCGAACGGGTCGTGGCGGCACGGGGGATGGCCCGTGAGGGGCTGGCGGAGACCCGGCAGGCGCTCTCCGCGCTGCGCGGAGAGATGTTCCCGCTGGAGGACTTCCTCAGCGAGCTCGTCGCCACGGCCGACGGCACCGACGTCACCGTGACGGGCGAACGGCAGCCGCTCCCTGCCGAGGCCTCGCAGGCAGTACGCAGAGTGGCGCAGGAAGCTCTGACGAATGCGCGCAAGCATGCTCCGGGCGCCAAGGTCCACGTACGGCTGGACTACGGCGAGCACGAAGTGACGCTGGACGTACGGGACTCGGGCGGGTCGCCGGGCGAGCTCAGCGGCTCGGGAGCCGGGTACGGTCTGCTGGGCATGCGAGAACGTGCCGAGTTGCTGGGCGGCTCGTTGGACGCCGGGCCTGACGAGGAGGGGTTCGTGGTGACGCTGAAGGTGCCCGTATGACGGAGACGGAGGAGGCGGGCAGGAAGCCGGCGCGGGTCGTGGTGGCGGACGACCAGACCGTGGTGCGCGAGGGCATTGTGATGCTGCTGGGGTTGTTGCCCGGGATCGAGGTCGTCGGAGCGGCCGGCGACGGGGACGAGGCGGTGGAGCTTGTCGCCGAACTTGCCCCGGACGTGGTGCTGATGGACCTGCGCATGCCGCGTTGCGACGGTGTCGAGGCAACTCGGCGCATCCGAGCCGAGCACCCTGGGACGCAAGTCGTCGTGCTCACGACGTACGCGGACGACGAGTCGTTGTTCCCTGCGCTCAAAGCGGGGGCTCGCGGCTATCTCACCAAGGACGCGGGGGGCGACGAGATCGTACGGGCCGTGGAGAGTGTGCTGTCCGGGGATGCGGGGCTCTCGCCGAGCGTGCAACGGCGGCTGCTGGAGCGGCTGTCGGAGCCGAAAGCGGAGCCTGCCCCGTTCTCGGAGGCGCCGGACGGGCTCACCGCGCGCGAGACCGAGGTGCTCCTGCTGATCGCGGAGGGGCTCAGCAACCATGAGATCGCCCGCAAGCTGCATGTCTCAACGGCCACAGTGAAGACCCACATCAACAACCTCTTCGCCAAGACGGGACTCAAGGACCGAGCTCAGGCAGTGCGTTATGCCTATGGGAAGGGCCTCGTACGGCCACCGGCGGACTGAGTCACCTGATGGGGTGAAGAGCACGGAGAGAAGAGTCCGGGATCTTCCCGATCTGCCCATCCTTGGGCACGCGGCCGCAACGGGTCGCGGACAAGGAGAGTTCGGTGGAGAAGCACGACGGCGGCGACACCGGGAAGGTCCGGTTCGACGACCCCTGGTACGACGCGCTCGCCTCCGGCTGGGGTGAGTTGGACGGTACGGGTGCGCCCGCTCCTGCCGTGCCGGCCGCGCGCCCGGAGCACGAAGGGCGGACGGGTGGGACGGCCGACATCTATCTGGAAGTGCAGCGCAGCGCGGCCTTCCAGGAAGTGCGCAGCCGGTACCGGAGGTTCGTGATCCCGGGCGTCGCCCTGTTCTTCACCTGGTATCTGGGTTATGTGGTGACCGCGACGACGGCGCCCGGGTTCATGGCCAGGCCCGTCGCCGGTGTCGTGAACGTGGCGCTGCTCGCGGGGCTCGGGCAGTTCCTCACGACGTTCCTGTTCACCTGGGCGTACGCGCGCCATGCGCGGCTGCGCAGGGACCGAGCCGCGCTCGATCTGCGCTGGGACACCCAGGAGCTGACGCGGAACGTGAGGGGTGGTGAGAGGTGACCGGCAACCATCAGACGCTGGAGCTTCTGCTGTTCAGCGCGTTTGTGGCGGTGACGCTGGCGATCACGACATGGGTGAGCCGAAACCGCCATGGTTCGGCGGAGGAGTTCTATGCCGGCGGGCGGTTGTTCTCGCCGATGGAGAATGGTTTTGCCATCTCCGGCGACTACATGTCGGCGGCTTCGTTCCTGGGTGTCACAGGGCTCATCTCGCTCTATGGCTACGACGGGTTGTTGTACGTCGTGGGGTTTCTCGTCGCCTGGCTGGTGGTTCTCTTCCTGGTGGCCGAACTGGTGCGCAACTGCGGACGGTTCACCCTCGCCGACGTGGTCGCGGCCCGGATGAGCGAGCGACCGGTGCGCATCGCGGCGGGAACTTCCTCGGTGACCGTGTCCGTTCTGTATCTGGTGGCGCAGATGGTGGGAGCGGGCAGCCTGGTCGCGCTGCTTCTCGGGGGTACGAGCGAGGCCGCTCGGAACTGGACGGTGGTCGGCGTCGGCGCGCTCATGGTGATCTATGTGTCGCTGGGAGGGATGCGGGCCACCACCTGGATCCAGATCGTCAAGGCGGTGCTGTTGCTGAGCGGGGCGTTGGCGCTGACCGTGCTGGTCCTGGTGCGTTTCCACGGCGACTTCAACGAGCTGCTGCGTTCGGCGGCGGAGCGCAGCGGGCACGGTGACGCGTTTCTGGCGCCCGGACTGAAGTACGGCGGGAGCTGGACCGCGCGCTTCGACTTCATCAGTCTGGGCCTGGCTCTGGTGCTCGGCACAGGCGGGCTGCCGCACATCCTGTCCCGGTTCTACACGGTGCCGACCGCGCGGGCCGCGCGCCGTTCGGTGGTCTGGTCTGTCGGGCTCATCGGGGGCTTCTATCTGATGACGATCGTGCTGGGCTTCGGCGCGGCCGCGCTCGTCGGCCCGGAGGCGGTGCGCGGGGCGAGCGCGGCAGGGAACACGGCGGTTCCTTTGCTGGCGCTCGATCTGGGCGGCGGCGTGAACTCCACCGGCGGAACGGTTCTCTTTGCGATCGTCGCCGCCATCGCCTTCGCCACCATCCTGGCGGTCGTCGCCGGAATCACCCTCGCGTCCTCGGCGTCCGTGGCCCACGACCTGCACGCGTCGTTGCGTCGTCGGCACGCGAAGCCGCGCAGCGAGGTGGCCGTGGCACGTACGGCGGCCGTCGGGATCGGCGTGGTGGCGATCGCGCTCGGGCTGCTCGCCCGCGATCTCAACGTGGCCTTCCTGGTGGGTCTCGCCTTCGCGGTCGCCGCGTCCGCGAACCTGCCGGTGCTGCTTTACTCACTGTTCTGGCGGTCCTTCACGACGCGCGGTGCTGTGTGGGCCGTATACGGCGGCCTGGTGCCCGCGCTGGGGCTCGTGCTCCTTTCACCGGTGGTGTCGGGGAGCCCCGAATCGCTGTTCCCGAGTGTGGACTTCCAGTACTTCCCGCTGCAGAACCCGGGTCTCGTCTCGATTCCCCTGGGCTTCCTCGCCGGCTGGCTCGGCACGGTGACGTCCGCGGAGCCGCCGGACGAGGCCAAGCACGCCGAGACCGAGGTGCGCGCGCTCACCGGAGCCGGGGCCGTCTGAGGGCGCCTCCAGGGACGTATGCGGCGAACCGGGGAAGCCGCCGCGCACGTACGTCCGGGCCTATGGCGCCACCCACGCGTACCGATGCTCCGGCCGCCCCGTGTCTCCGTACTTGAGCGAGAGCCGCAGGCGTCCGGCCTGTTCGAGATGGCGCAGATACCGCTGGGCGGTGGATCGGCTCAGACCGGTCTCGGCGGCGACTTCGTGAGCCGAGAGCGGCTGGCTCGCGCGGTGCAGTACGTCGCAGATGAGGTCCGTGGTCGGCTCCGAGTGACCGCTGGGCAGCCCCGGCGACGAGGGTGCGGGCGCGGTGCGCAGAGCGCCGAAGATGCGGTCGACCTGCTCCTGGCCCGCCACGCCGCGGCCGCCCACCCGGTCGACAGTACGGCGCAGGGCGGCGTACGAGTCGAGACGGGTGCGCAGGGCTGCGAAGGTGAACGGTTTGACCAGATAGTGCAGGGCGCCCAGGCGCATCGCCGCCTGGACGGTGACCACGTCGCTCGCCGCGGTGATCATGATGACGTCGGTGCCATGGCCTCGCTCGCGCATCCGGTGGACCAGTTCGAGGCCCGTCTGGTCGGGCAGATAGTGGTCGAGCAGCACCAGGTCGATGGGCGCACGCTCGACGGCGGCCATGGCCTGGGCAGCACTGTGTGCGCGGGCGGCCACCCGGAAGCCGGGAACCTTTCCCACGTACTTGGCGTTGATCTCGGCGACGCGGAAGTCGTCGTCCACGACCAGGACGTCAATCATCGGGCCTCTTTCTCTCAAGGCCTGGCGAGCGTTAAGCCCGTGTTTCGGCTCCGCTGTTGTAGCGCGAGCAAAATGAGCACAACAGGCTGTTGCAAGCAAAAGAACTCCATGCGCTCAGAAGACTGATGCTGTGGCCCGCGCCACATCTACCGTCCCGGGCCATGAGCGCAGACACCAGCCCCGCCATCGAGCTGCGGGGCGCGAGCAAGATCTTCAAGACCCCGTCAGGGGGTTTGCACACGGCGGTCAGGGAGCTGGACCTGACCATCGGCCGGGGCGAGTTCGTGGCCATCGTCGGTCCCACCGGTTGCGGGAAGTCGACCACGCTGACCCTGGTGAGCGGGCTCGAAGAGCCCACCGAGGGTGAGGTCCTGGTCGCCGGTGAGCCGGTCGCCGGCGTCGGCGACAAGGTCGGCTTCGTCTTCCAGCAGGACGCCACGTTCCCGTGGCGTACGGTCCTGTCCAATGTGATGGCGGGACCCCGTTTCCGCGGTGTGCCCAAGGCCGAGGCGAAGCGGAAGGCGCGCGAGTGGCTGGCCAGGGTCGGGCTCGCGGCCTTCGAGGACCGCTATCCGCACCAGCTCTCCGGCGGCCAGCGCAAGCGTGTCGCCCTCGCCGCGACCTTCGTCAACGACCCCGAGATCCTGCTGATGGACGAGCCCTTCTCGGCGCTCGACGTGCAGACCAGGGCCCTGATGTCCGACGAACTGCTCGAACTGTGGGAGGGCACGGGCGCCTCCGTCGTCTTCGTCACCCACGACCTGGAGGAGTCCATCGCGCTCGCCGACAAGGTCGTCGTGATGACCGCCGGCCCCGCCACCGTCAAGCACGTCTTCGACATAGATCTGCCGCGGCCGCGCAAGGTCGAATCGGTGCGCCTGGAGCCGCGGTTCATCGAGATCTACCGCGAGATCTGGGAGTCCCTCGGCGAAGAGGTCCGCATCACCCGTGAGAGGGGCGCGGCCAATGTCGCCTGACACCATTCCCGAGGCCGTTGTCGCCCTGGCGATGACCGAGCCCGACAACAAGGGGCGCGCACACTCCCGCGCCCGTGCCGCCCGCAGACGCAAGGCCATCGTCGCCACCGCTCGCGCACTGCTCCTGGTAGCCGTGCTCGGCCTGTGGGAGCTGTTCGCGCGGGCCAAGGTCATCGATCCGTTCAACTTCTCCATGCCGTCGAAGATCTGGGACCAGATCTACACCTGGGTGATGCACGGGACCGCGCTCGGGTCCTTGGGGGAGCAGGTCTGGTACACGCTCCACGAAGCGCTGCTCGGCTGGGTCATCGGTGTGATCGCCGGTGTGGTCTTCGGTATCGCCCTCGGGCGGATCGCCTTCCTCGCCGATGTCTTTGGTCCATACATCAAGGTGCTCAATTCCATACCGCGGATCGTCCTTGCGCCCATCTTCGTGATCTGGTTCGGGCTCGGACCGGCATCCAAGGTGGCGTCGGCCGTGGTGCTCGTCTTCTTCCCGGTCTTCTTCAACGCCTTCCAGGGCGCTCGGGAAGTCGACCGCAACCTGGTGGCCAACGCCCGGATCCTCGGTGCCAGCGATCGCCGGGTGACGCTTCAGGTCGTCATCCCGTCCGCCACCTCGTGGATCTTCACCAGCCTCCATGTCAGCTTCGGCTTCGCGCTCATCGGCGCCATCGTCGGCGAGTACATCGGCGCCACCAAGGGCATCGGCCTGCTCGTCGCCCAGTCGCAGGGCACCTTCAACGCGGCCGGTGTGTACGCCGCGATGGTCATCCTCGCGGTCGTGGCCCTGCTCGCCGAAGGACTGCTGACCTTCGCCGAGCGCCGCATCTTCCGGTGGAAGCCGTCGGACTCCGACCGCTGATCTCCCGCCGCAGGCACCAACTCTCTTCTCTCACAAGGACGTGACCCACCATGCGCAAGACCGCCAGATACTCCGCGCTGGCAGCCGCCGGTCTGCTCGCTCTCACCTCGCTCACCGCTTGTGCCAACGACGCGGCCAGTACGACGGCCGACTCCGGCAGCAATGGGGGTGGCGGCAAGGGTGAGCACGTCAAGATCATGGTCGGCGGCCTGGACAAGGTCATCTACCTGCCCGCGATGCTCACGCAGCGGCTCGGCTACTTCGAGGAGGAGGGTTTGGATGTCCAACTCCTGAGTGAGCCGGCCGGTGTTCAGGCAGAGACCGCCCTTGTCTCAGGACAGGTGCAAGGCGCCGTCGGTTTCTACGATCACACCCTGGATCTGCAGACCAAGGGCAAGTCGGTCGAGTCCGTCGTGCAGTTCTCCCACGCGCCCGGCGAGGTGGAGATCGTCTCCAACAAGCAGGCTGCCGACATCACTTCGCCCAAGGACTTCAAGGGCAAGAAGCTCGGCATCACCGGACTCGGCTCCTCGACCGACTTCCTCACGAAGTACCTGGCGGTCAAGAACGGTGTGAAGGTCAGCGAGTTCACACCGGTCGCCGTCGGCGCGGGACCGACGTTCATTTCCGCCCTTCAGAAGGGGGCCATCGACGGGGGCATGACGACGGACCCGACCGTCGCCACGGTCATGCAGAAGAACCTCGGCAAGGTGCTCATCGACATGCGTACGCCGCAGGGGTCGGAGAAGGCGCTCGGCGGTCCGTACCCCTCGTCGAGCCTCTACATGCAGACGGACTGGGTGAACGGCCACAAGGAGACGGTCCAGAAGCTGGCCAACGCCTTCGTGAAGACCCTCAAGTGGATGTCCACGCACAGCGCCTCCGACATCGCCGACAAGATGCCCGCCGACTACTCCCAGGGCAACAAGACGCTCTACGCCGGGGCGATCCAGAGCACGCTGCCGATGTTCACCAAGGACGGCGTGATGCCCAAGGACGGTCCCGAGACGGTCGAGAAGGTCCTCAAGGCGTTCAACCCCAACATCAAGAACGCCGACGTGGATCTGAGCAAGACGTACACCACGGAGTTCGTGCAGAACGTCACCGGCTGAGTCCACGAGGAAGGCCGGCGACGGCCTTCGTGAACTGGCCACCGGCTGAACTCTCCTCGCGCGCGTACGGCTGGGCTCCCGACAGCCGTACGCGCGGTGGTGCGCGGCCGCTTCCCCCGCACCGCCGGCCGTGCCCTCAGGCGCGGGTCGCCCAGACGTAGCGATGCTCCGGGCGGCCCGCGTCGCCGTATTTGAGGGTCAGCCTGGCCCTCCCGGTGCGCTCCAGGAGCTTCAGATAGCGCTGGGCGGTCTGCCGGCTCAGGCCGGTCTCCTCCGCGACCTCCTGGGCCGACAACGGGCCCTCCGCGTTCACCAGGGCGCGGCGAACCAACTCCGCGGTGGCGGGGGAGTGGCCCTTGGGCAGACCCGGCTCCGCGCTCGCCGACAGGGCACCGAAGATCCGGTCCACCTCGGACTGCTCGGCCTCGCCGCCGCCGTCGAGGGTGCGGCGCAGATCCGCGTACGCCTCCAGCTTGGCGCGCAGGCCCGCGAAGGCGAACGGCTTCACCAGGTACTGGAGTGCGCCCTGCCGCATCGCGGCCTGGACCGTCGAGATGTCACGGGCCGCGGTCACCATGATCACGTCGGTCTGTTGGCCGCGCCGGCGCATCTCCTGGACGACCGCGAGGCCCGTCTCGTCCGGCAGATAGTGGTCCATGAGGACCAGATCCAGGTGGGGCAGCGTCTCCATCCGGCGCAGCGCCTCGGCCGCGCTGTGCGCCTCGCCGGCGACATGGAAGCCCGGGACCTTCTCCACATAGGCGGCGTTGACCCGCGCGACCCGGGTGTCGTCGTCCACGACCAGGACCTCGATCATCGCGACTCCTCCTTGGCATCCGTGGCGTCCATGGCGGTGGTGGTCTCCGCGGAGTGGGACGGTCCCGGCACGAGGTGGGGCTCGGGCACAAGGCCCGCGTCAGGTGTCGCCGGACCCACTGCCTCCGGGGCGAGCTCCGGTTCCGTGAGCGCCTCCGGCAGTACGACCGTGAACTCCGCGCCCCCGCCGTCCGCCTCGGTCACCTCGGCGCTGCCGCCCTGCCGCTCGGCGAGTCGGCGCACCAAGGGGAGGCCGATTCCACGCTTGCCGTGCGCCGGCGGCTTCTTGGTGGTCCATCCGTCGGTGAAAACCAACTCCCGACGTTCCTCCGGGATTCCGGGGCCGGTGTCCCGTACCCGTAGCACGGTGGTACGCCCCTCGGCGCGCAATTCGACCTCCACGCGTGCGTGGGGCGTGCCCGCGACGGCGTCGAGCGCGTTGTCGACGAGATTCCCGACGACGGTGACCAGCCCTCTCGGGTCGATCAGCCGATCGGGCAGCAGGGTCCGATCCGAGATCCACAGGGCCACACCGCGCTCGGCCGCGACGGTCGCCTTGCCGACCAGCAGGGCGGCGAGCAGCGGGTCGTGGATCTTCTCCGTGACCTGTTCCGCGGTCACCCTGTGGTCGCCGACCACTTCTCCGACGAACTCCACGGCGTCGTCGTACATCTCCAGTTCGAGCAGCCCGAGGAGCGTGTGCATGCGGTTGGCGTGCTCATGGTCCTGGGCGCGCAGTGCGTCGATCAGACCGCGCGTGGAGTCGAGCTCGCGGCCCAGTTGTTCCAGCTCCGTGCGGTCGCGCAGGGTGGCGACGGCGCCGCCGTCGTCGGTGGGCATGCGGTTGGCGACCAGGACGCGCTGGCCACGGACGGTGAGCAGGTCGGTGCCGGTGACGCGTCCGGCCAGGACGTCCGCCGTACGACCCTCGCCCAGCGCCTCGTCCAGGGACTTGCCGACGGCCTCGTCGCCGATGCCCAGCAGCCGCCGTGCCTCGTCGTTGAGCAGCCGGATGCGGCCGCCGCGGTCGAGGGCGACCACTCCCTCCCGGATACCGTGCAGCATCGCCTCGCGCTCGTCGAGCAGCGCCGAGATGTCGGAGAAGGCCAGGTCCCGGGTCTGCCGCTGCACCCGGCGGGAGATCAGCCAGGCGGCCAGCGCGCCCACCGCGAGGGCACCGCCGGCGTAGGCGAACAGCCCCGGGATCGCGCTGATCAGCCGGGCGCGCACGCTGTCGTAGGCGATGCCGACCGAGACCGCCCCGATGATTCGGTGGTCGGCGTCGTACAGGGGCACCTTGCCCCGGGCCGAGCGGCCCAGGGTGCCCCTGTCGATCTCCATGACGTCCTTGCCGGCCAGGGCGTCGCTGGGGTCGGTGGAGACGCGGTGGCCGATCTGCCCGGGGGTGGGGTGCGACCAACGCACCCATCGCCGGTCCATCACCACGATGTACTCGGCGTTGGTGGCGTGCCGGATCCGCTCGGCCTCCTTCTGCACCGGGCCATTCGTGGTCGGCGGGGTGTTCTGGACGCCTTCGGCGATCTGCGGGTCCTGAGCCGTGGTCTCGGCGATGGCCAGGGCGCGGTGCATGGCCTCCTGGTCCAGCTGCTTGCTCAGCGGCGCCAGGAAGAGCCCGGTCGCGAGCACGGCGACTCCCGCGGCGATCGCCACCTGCATCAGCAGCACCTGCGAGAACACCCGCCGCGGCAGACCGAGGCGCCGTCGTCGTGCGGGGGGAGTGGGGCTCATACCTAGACGGTACGGGGGCGTGCGGGCTCCACCGTAGGGGTGTGGCGTGGATCTCTTGATCGTCGGGTGTGGGAGCCGTGGCAGAGCTCGCTGGACGCGCAGGCATCGTGTCGGAGCTCAGCGGGACGTGCGGGCGTCGCGTGGGCGGGAGGTCGCCTCGACGGGCCGGCGGGGAGCCGCCTGGTCCGGGATCAGCCGTCAGCAGGGCACGGCGAGCGCCGTCCGTGCCGGCTCCCGTACCGCCACCACGTCCATCCGGGCCGGCGACCCCAGTGCCGAACCGCAGCTCTCCGGGCGGGGCGGCAGCGAGGCGCCCTGCGCGACGATCACGCGCCACAGGCGCCCGTCGATGTGGGCGACGGTGACTTCCCAGCGCGGTGCGGCACCATCCGTGCGCACCACGGTCAACGCATCGGCGGCGTGCTCTCCGGTGGCCCTGCGCACGGCCAGCTCGGCTGCCTGGCCCGGCCGCTCCCAGGCGGAGCGCCCGCGGCAGCCGTCGGTGATCACACGCCCCTCCTGTACGCCCTGGAGGATTTCCTTGACTGCGTGGGCCTCGGCGCGCCCGTACGCGAATCCGTACGGCAGGACGAGCAGCGTGGGCGAGAACCGGTGACCGCCCAGGTGGGTGACCTCCCAGGTGCCCGCCACCTCGGAGGCGGCGAGCTGAGCCGCGAGGGGGCGTCCGAGCAGGGCGCAGCAGCGATCGCGCTTGCCGTTGGTGCAGACGAGGGCGAGCGGGCCACCTGTGTGGGGCCGCCCCTGGAAAGCCGCGTCGAAGGTATGGGGGTCGCCCATGCCGAGCGCGGCGAAGTCGAGGTTGAGCGCCTGCTCTGGATCGGACGTTGTGGCGCTGTGCAGCCATGCGTTTCCCGGAGTGGTGTGGGCCGCATACACATGGCGCTCGGAGGGCGTACCGCAGTCGGCGTGCCGTCCGGGTCGCCGGATGAGCGCGATCCGTACTCCGGTGCCCTCCGCGGCTGCTTCGAGAGCGCGGCCGAGCACGGGGTCCAGGTGGCTCGAAGTGAGCGCCTTGGCACCCCAGGGGCCGGGCTGCTCGATCAGCAGCCAGGTCCTCGCGGTGGCTGCGGTCCCCGCGAGGGGCTCGTCGAGGTGCCGCGACGCGGTCGTGCACGTACTCACAGAGGTGAGCCTAACCTGACTTGGGTCGGGGTGACTTCCGACCGCGCAGACGGGGGCGCGTTTGGGGCGCTCTGGGAGCGCGACAGGGCGTGGGGGAGCTCACCCGGGGGCCGCCGGCTGTGTCCGCGCCCCCTGCTTCAGACCGCCTCAGCCGGGCAGCGGCTGCGGTGGGCGCGCGCCCACGTACCGACCGCTGGGGCGCATACGCAGCGGGTGCTCCTCGTATTCCTCCAAGGTGTGGGCGATCCAGCCCGCAGTACGGGCGATGGCGAAGACCGTCTCGCCCGCGGAGGCCGGCATGCCGGAGGAGACGGTGAGGACGGCCAGGGCCAGGTCGACGTTGGCGTGCAGGGGTGTATGGCGGGCGGTGGTGGTGACGATGTCGTGGGCCGCCGCCAGGGCGGGCGCCGCGCCGGGGACCTGCTTCAGGAGGGCGAACAGGGCGCTCGCGCGTGGATCCTCGCCGGGGTAGAGCCGGTGGCCGAGTCCCGGGACGCGGCGTCCGGCGCGCAGCTCGTCCGCCACCACCGGAGCCGCGGTGCCGCGATCCAGCACGTCGAGGAGCAGCCGGTGCGCGAGCCCGCTGGCCGCGCCGTGCAGCGGGCCTTCGAGCACACCGAGGCCCGCCGACACGGCGGCGTAAGCGTGGGCTCGGGCCGACGCGGCGACCCGGACCGCGAGCGTCGAGGCGGCCAAGTCGTGGTCGACGAGCAGCCCAAGTGCCGTGTCCAGCGCGCGCAGTGACTCCTCGTCGGGCGCACGGCCGGTGAGCCGGGCCCAGAGACGGTGGGCCAGCGGGCCCTCGTCGCGGTGGTCATGCCTCATGGGCGGCAGCGCGGCGACGAGCGTGGGGATGAGGGTGCGTCCGGTGCCGAGGACGGCGTCCTCGGAGAGATCGAAGCGCAGCGGGTCGGCGGTCGCCGCGGCGATCGTGGCGACGCGCAGCCGGTCCGTGGGGCCGCTGTGCTCGGGCAGCGCGTCGACTGCGCGGCGGGCGACGGCGACGGACGCCTCCGGGGCGGTGAATCTGATGCCGGGGCGCAGTTCTCCGGTCCACAGCCATTCGGTGATCTCTTCGTAGGAGTACCGCGCGGCAAGCTCGGTCGCGTCGACGCCGCGGAAGTAGTACCGGTCCTTGTCGATCAGGGTGATGCCGGTACGGACCGACAGTTCACCGCCGGTATTCGAACTCCCGCCGGTCTGCCGTCTGTTGCGCCGCGCGAGAGCCTCCACCTCCTTGGCGTCGAACGTGCTCCCACGCCCTCCGGGTTCACGACGGCTGCTGAGCTGACCGCGGCTCACATACGCGTACACGGTCTCGGCCTTCACGCCGAGCAGCTCGGCGGTCTCCTTGGTGCTGAGCCGTCGGCCCTGGCGCCCTGGCGCTGCCGCTTCTCGATCCCTCATGGCGTCACCGTATCCATGTATCGGCTTATTGATTCAATCAACATTGACAGGCATTGAGTCAAGCATGGACAGTCGAATCAAGTCCAGGGAGGAAACATGCCGATCAACCGCGCCCCGTCCACTCCTGTCGATGTACCGCGAGGACTCGCGGGCGTCGTCGTCACCGACACCGAACTGGGTGACGTCAGGGGGCTGGAGGGCTTCTACCACTACCGCCAGTACTCGGCCGTCGAACTCGCGCAGACCCGCGGCTTCGAGGACGTCTGGCATCTGCTGGTCCACGGCGAACTGCCCGACGCGGCTCAGCGCGCCGCCTTCACCGCGCAGACCGCGGCGCTGCGCGGGCTTCCGGACGAGGTGCGGACCGCATTGCCCGCGATCGCTGCGGCGACGGGGCTGTCGGGACCGCTCGCCGGACTGCGCACCGCGCTCTCGCTGCTCGGCGCCTCGTTGGGGTTCCGGCCGGTGTACGACATTGACGCCGACCGGCGTCGAGCAGACACCCTGGCGGCGTCCGCGGCCGTACCGACGTTGCTCACCGCGCTGTACCGGCTCGGGCAGGGGCTGGAGCCGGTGGAGCCCCGTGACGACCTCGCGTACGCGGCCAACTATCTGTACATGTTGACGGGTTCGGAGCCGGATGCCGCGCGGGTCCGGGCGGTCGAGCAGTACTTGATATCGACCATTGATCACGGATTCAATGCATCAACGTTCACGGCGCGGGTGATCACGTCGACGGGCGCGGATGTGGCGGCGTGCCTCGTGGGCGCGGTCGGTGCCCTCTCGGGGCCTCTCCACGGCGGCGCCCCCAGTCGTGCGCTCGACACCCTGGACGCGATCGGCACTCCCGACGGCATCGCCCAGTGGATCCGCGAACGTGTCCTCGCCGGCGATCGCATCATGGGCTTCGGTCACCCCATCTACCGCACGGAAGACCCCCGTTCGCGCATGCTCCGCGGCATCGCGCAACAGTTCGGCGGCCCACTGGTCGACTTCGCCGTCGAGGTCGAGCGCCAGGTGGAGGCGATTCTGGCCGAACTCAAGCCCGGCCGTGAGCTGCACACGAACGTGGAGTTCTACGCCGGCGTGGTCATGGAACTGTGCGGCCTGCCCCGCGAGATGTTCACCCCCACCTTCGCCGCAGCCCGCGTCGTCGGCTGGAGCGCCAACATCCTGGAACAGGCGGAGGACTCGAAGATCATTCGACCGGTGGCTCGGTACGTGGGGCCCGTGGCACCGGTAGCGGTGCCCGAGGCGGCGTGAGACATGCGTGAGGTCCGGCACCGATCAGTGCCGGACCTCGCCAAGCTCTCGTCGAGCGCCACTGGGCGGGTGGGCGCCGGGCTGCTCGGTCTGTCCCTGCGCGGCGGGGATGGTGCACGTGCGCGGGAGGGGAAGGATCGGGAGGGGAAGGGCGCGGGCTGCGTGGACGCGTCCTCTGGAGGTGAGCCTCAACGGGGTGACCGGGTGGACCTCAACAGGTGACGAGCGTGTCCATGCGTGGCCGTGCGGCCTCTTCAGGCGTCGGGGATATCGGCTTTCGCGCGCACAAGCGTTTCCCGGCTGACGATGACGATCCGCTCGTAGTCCGCTCTCGCGGCGTCGGCGGGAAGCTCACCGTCGAGCGTCGCTGTGGCTTCCGTCCCGATGACGGCGAAGTTGCCGTCACTGAGCTCGAAGATGTCGGGGCAGGTCTCGCCGGACAGACTGCCGCGTTCGCGGGGGGACGCACCGATGCGGCGCACGATCTTCAAGGTTCTGGTCCTCGCCTCTAGACGTGAAGGACCCCGGTCCTCACGCTGCTGGGCAGGCGAAGGCCGGGGGCCAGGTTAGCCCGATACGGGCGGGGTCAGGGTAAACCTTTGATTGTTTCTGTTGTGGGAAGTCCGGCGTTACTCCTCGGGTGGTTCCCCCACGACCCACCATTGCTCGGTGTCTGACTCATCCAGATCGTGGATGAGCGCGTCCACCATCTGACCTACTCGGGCCTCCTCCGAAGTGCTCTTGAGGCTCGCGCGATGATGGCGCGTCGCGTCCCAGTAGTCGCGAAAGACCGCGCTCTGGCAGATCACCCGAAGATGCCCGTGCAGCTCTTCCCAGTTGACGACGCCGACCCGGTAGGCGAGGAGGGCGTTGGTGTACATCGCGTTGGCGAAGAGGTACTGGCGCCGCTTGGTCGGATCGACCTCGTCGATGGTGCTCAGGACCTCGGCGAGGTCCGGATCGTCCAGAGCCTTGTCGAGCAGGTAGGCCTGCAGGCGTTGTTGCTCCGCGAGCCTCGCGTCCCGATCGTTGTTCCGCTCCACCTGTGCGACCCGCAGGCGCAGTGCTTCGAACCGACGCTGTTGAGCGGCCAGGATCACGAGGACCCCGACCGCGAACGTGAGCCCCGCCGTCGCGGCAGAACTCAACCCCCGTACCCCAAAGTTCTGTGTGGCCATGTCAACCCCCGAATCAGGCGACCGTCCGCCGGTCGTCGGTTGTGGGCGACGGGGAGCGGACCGGCGAGCGGTGGGCGGCGCGCTTGCCGTCTCCCAGTTTTGCCGAGCGGCTCTGATCGGCAGGGAGGCGGAGAGGAGGCGCACGGAGGGAAGTGCGGGTCGCGTATCCCGGCGCCATGTCCAACGTGTGCCCCGCGAGCGCCGCTAACAATCGTTCACTTCGCGGCGATTCCTCCCGCTCGTATCCTGGGTCGGCATTGATTCCTCGCAGGAGTGCCGGTGCGTGAGCCGCTCTCGTACGGGAGCCGGTCCGTGAACCGGCGCACGCACCGGTGTGAAAGAGGTCGCGCGTTGAGCCAGCCCAGTCCGCAGCCGATCCCGACGGACCAGCTCTTGATCGAGCAGAGCGCGGCCCAGCAGATCCCGGTCGTCGTCATCGCCGGATTCCTGGGCGCAGGCAAGACCACCTTGCTGAATCATCTGCTGCACCGCAGCGGCGGCAGCCGGATCGGGGCCATCGTCAACGACTTCGGCGCCATCGAGATCGACGCCATGGCGGTGGCGGGAGCGCTGGGGGATTCCACGGTCTCCCTGGGGAACGGCTGCCTGTGCTGCGCCGTCGACGCCAGTGAGCTCGATGAGTATCTGGGGCGGCTTGCTCATCCCTCGACCCGTATCGACGTCATCGTCATCGAGGCGAGCGGGCTCGCCGAGCCGCAGGAACTCGTGCGGATGGTGCTCGCCAGTGAGCATCCGCGGATCGTGTACGGCGGGCTTGTGGAAGTCGTCGACGCCGTCGAGTTCGACGGTACGCGCGAGAAGCACCCCGAGGTCGACCGGCATCTCGCGCTCGCCGATCTCGTCGTCGTCAACAAGATCGACCGGGCGCCGGACGGTGAGCGGGTACTCGGCGTCGTCAGGGATCTTGTCGACCGCGCCGCCGTCGTTCCCGCGGACTACGGCCGTATCGACCCCGAGTTCCTGTTCGACTGCAGGCCGAGCGAGGAGCGCATCGGGCAGTTGTCCTTCGACGACCTCCACCGGCACGACGAGAGCGATCGCCGGAGTCACCACGACCACCTGCACTCTGTGTACGAATCCCTCTCCTTCAGCTCCGAAGTGCCGTTCGACCCCAGGAAGTTGATGGACTTCCTCGACAGCAGGCCCGAGGGTCTCTACCGCATCAAGGGTTACGTCGATTTCGGCGTCCAGGACAGCGCCAACCGGTACGCCGTGCATGTCGTCGGGCGGTTCCTGCGCTTCTATCCGGAGCCCTGGGGCCGTGCCGAGGCGCGTCTCACCCAGCTCGTCCTCATCGGCTCCGGCATCGACACGGCGGCTCTGACCAAGGAGCTGGAGGCCTGCAAAGAGGACGCCCCACACGCCGACGAGCACAGCATGTGGGGCGTTCTCCGTTACGTGCAGGACGGCCACGCAGGGCAGTACAGCCACGTGGACGAGGAGCCCGAAGGCCTCGAAGCGGCCGGTTGAGCTACACCGGGCCCGCCACCACCGAGACCGTCTTCGCCAGCGACACGCCCGAGCCGTCGCGGCGCGGGTCCATCTCCGGCAGCTCGGCGGGCGTGCCGTTCTTCTGCGCGGCCCGGGCCGGTGTCGCGCCGGCCCAGGCCAGCGACAGGCAGTCCTCGCCCTTCAGGAACCGCTGGCAGCGCACGCCACCCGTGGCGCGGCCCTTGCGGGGGTACTGGTCGAACGGGGTCAGCTTGGCCGTGGTCTGGACGGAGTCGTCCAGCGTGCCGCGCGAGCCCGCGACCGTGAACACCACCGCGTCCACCGCCGGGTCGACCGCCGTGAAGGAGATCACCTTCGCGCCGTCGGCGAGCTTGATGCCCGCCATGCCGCCCGCCGCACGGCCCTGCGGGCGCACCTGGGAGGCCTGGTAGCGCAGCAGCTGAGCGTCGTCCGTGATGAAAACCAGATCCTCCTCGCCGGTGCGCAGTTCGACCGCGCCGACGATCCGGTCGCCGTCCTTGAGGGTGATGACCTCCAACTCCTCCTTGTTCGACGGGTAGTCGGGCACCACGCGCTTGACGACACCCTGCTCCGTACCGAGGGCCAGACCCGGCGACGACTCGTCGAGCGTCGTCAGGCAGACCACCGTCTCATCCGGCTCCAGGGAGGACAGGAACTCCGAAATCGGCGCGCCGCCGGAGAGGTTGGGTGCCGCCGCCGTCTCCGGCAGCTGCGGGAGGTCGATCACGTTCAGCCGGAGCAGGCGGCCCGACGAGATGACCGCACCGACCTCGCCACGGGCCGTCGCGGGCACCGCGGAGACGATCACGTCGTGCTTGGTGCGCTTGGCGTCCTCGGCTTCGCCGAAGGGGTCGCCGTTGGCCGTACGGGCGAGGAGACCCGTCGAGGACAGCAGCACCCGGCAGGGGGCGTCCGCCACTTGGAGCGGGACCGTCGCGGCGGGGGTGCCCGCAGACTCCAGGAGCACCGTGCGCCGGTCGGTGCCGAACTTCTTGGCCACCGCGGCCAGTTCGCCGGAGACCAGCTTGCGCAGCTCCGCGTCCGACTCCAGGATGCCGGTCAGCTCGTCGATCTCGCCGTTGAGCCGGTCGCGCTCCGACTCCAGCTCGATGCGGTCGAACTTGGTCAGGCGGCGCAGCGGCGTGTCGAGGATGTACTGCGTCTGGATCTCGCTCAGTGAGAAGTGCTCGATCAGGCGCTCCTTGGCCTGCGCCGAGTTGTCGCTGGAGCGGATGAGGCGGATGACCTCGTCGATGTCCAGGAGGGCGACGAGCAGGCCCTCGACCAGGTGCAGCCGGTCGCGCTTCTTGCCGCGGCGGAACTCGCTGCGGCGGCGCACGACATCGAAGCGGTGGTCGAGATAGACCTCCAGGAGCTCCTTGAGCCCCAGGGTGAGCGGCTGGCCGTCCACCAGCGCCACGTTGTTGATGCCGAAGGACTCCTCCATCGGCGTCAACTTGTAGAGCTGCTCCAGGACCGCTTCCGGCACGAAGCCGTTCTTGATCTCGATGACCAGGCGCAGGCCGTGCGCGCGGTCCGTGAGGTCCTTCACGTCGGCGATGCCCTGCAGCTTCTTGTTGCCGACCAGGTCCTTGATCTTCGCGATCACCTTCTCCGGGCCGACGGTGAAGGGCAGTTCGGTGACGACGAGGCCCTTGCGGCGCGCGGTCACGTTCTCCACCGACACCGTGGCGCGGATCTTGAAGGTGCCGCGGCCCGACTCGTACGCGTCCCTGATCCCGGAGAGTCCGACGATCCGACCGCCGGTGGGCAGGTCGGGGCCCGGGATGTACTTCATCAGCGTCTCGAGGTCGGCCCCCGGGTACCTGATGAGGTGGCGGGCGGCGGCGATGACCTCGCCGAGGTTGTGCGGCGGCATGTTGGTGGCCATGCCGACCGCGATGCCGGACGAGCCGTTGACCAGCAGGTTCGGGTACGCCGCCGGAAGGACGTCCGGCTCCTGCTCCTGGCCGTCGTAGTTCGGCGTGAAGCCGACCGTGTTCTCGTCGATCGACTCGGTCATCAGTGACGTCGCGTCGGCCATCCGGCACTCGGTGTAACGCATGGCGGCCGGCGGGTCGTCGTTTCCGAGCGAACCGAAGTTCCCGTGCCCGTCGACCAGCGGCAGGCGCATCGAGAAGGGCTGGGCCAGGCGCACCAGCGCGTCGTAGATCGACGCGTCTCCGTGCGGGTGGAGCTTACCCATGACCTCACCGACGACGCGGGCGCACTTCACATAGCCGCGATCGGGGCGCAGGCCCATCTCGTTCATCTGGTACACGATGCGGCGGTGCACGGGCTTGAGGCCGTCGCGTGCGTCCGGCAGGGCTCGCGAGTAGATGACCGAGTACGCGTACTCGAGGAAGGAGCCCTGCATCTCGTCCACGACGTCGATATCGAGGATCTTCTCCTCGTACGAGTCGTCGGGCGGCGGGGTCTTCGTGCTGCGGCGGGCCATCGCTGCTGCGGCTCCTTCACAGTCTCTGCCGGGGCATGAACGGGATCTGACGCGGACCATTGTGGACCGCCCCACTGACAACGCGGACCGCGACCCGTCCGTAGCGGGTCTCGGAGGGCCTCCTGGGACACGGCTGTGACGTACGGGAGTCTCGCTCTCGGCGTACGAGGTGCGGGAACTTCGCCAGCTGTCGGCGCGCTTGCATACAGTGGCAGGACCGACAGGAAATACGCAGTTTTCCGCGATCGAAGGGACGTACATGCCCATGGGTCACACGGCCACAGCTGAGGCAGGCTCCGGCGGCCTGACAGCGACCGAGCACCGCCTGGCCAACGGCCTGCGCGTGGTGCTCTCCGAGGATCACCTGACCCCGGTCGCGGCGGTGTGCCTCTGGTACGACGTCGGCTCGCGCCACGAGGTCAAGGACCGTACCGGCCTTGCTCACCTCTTCGAGCACTTGATGTTCCAGGGCTCCAAGCAGGTCCACGGCAACGGGCACTTCGAGCTCGTTCAGGGCGCCGGCGGCTCGCTCAACGGCACCACGAGCTTCGAGCGCACCAACTACTTCGAGACCATGCCCGCCCACCAGCTGGAGCTCGCGCTCTGGCTGGAGGCCGACCGCATGGGCTCGCTGCTCGCGGCGCTCGACGACGAGTCCATGGAGAATCAGCGGGACGTCGTCAAGAACGAGCGCCGGCAGCGGTACGACAACGTGCCCTACGGCACCGCGTTCGAGAAGCTGACCGCGCTGGCGTACCCCGAGGGCCACCCGTACCACCACACGCCGATCGGGTCGATGGCGGACCTGGACGCCGCCACGCTGGAGGACGCGCGCGCGTTCTTCCGCACGTACTACGCGCCCAACAACGCGGTCCTGTCGGTCGTCGGTGACATCGATCCGCAGCAGACGCTCGCCTGGATCGAGAAGTACTTCGGTTCCATTCCCGGGCACGACGGCAAGCCCGCCCCGCGCGACGGCTCGCTGCCCGAGGTCATCGGCGAGCAGCTGCGCGAGGTCGTCGAGGAAGAGGTCCCGGCGCGCGCCCTGATGGCCGCTTACCGGCTCCCGGAGGACGGCACGCGTGCGTGCGACGCGGCCGACCTGGCGCTCACCGTCCTCGGCGGTGGCGAATCCTCCCGGCTCTACAACCGGCTGGTGCGCCGCGACCGCACTGCCGTCGCGGCCGGGTTCGGCCTGCTGCGGCTCGCCGGAGCGCCCTCCCTGGGGTGGCTCGACGTGAAGACGTCCGGCGATGTCGAGGTCCCGGTGATCGAGGCCGCCGTGGACGAGGAGCTCGCCAGGTTCGCCGAGGAGGGCCCCACCGCCGAGGAGATGGAGCGCGCGCAGGCCCAGCTGGAGCGCGAGTGGCTGGACCGGCTGGGCACGGTCGCGGGCCGCGCCGACGAACTGTGCAGGTTCGCCGTCCTGTTCGGCGATCCGCAGCTCGCCCTGACCGCCGTGCAGCGTGTCCTCGCCGTCACCGCCGAGGAGGTCCAGGAGGTCGCCAAGGCCCGCCTGCGCCCCGACAACCGCGCGGTGCTCGTCTACGAGCCGATCGCCCCCGAAGACACCGACGCCGCTGACGACACCGACGAGGAGACGGCGAAGTGACCGAGCTGGCCAGCATGGACTTCCACCCGCAGCCCCAGGCCGGTGAGGCCAAGCCGTGGGCCTTCCCCTCGCCCGAGCGTGGCACGCTCGACAACGGCCTGACGCTCCTGCGCTGCCACCGCCCCGGCCAGCAGGTCGTCGCCGTCGAGGTGATCCTCGCCGCGCCGCTGGAGGCCGAACCGGCGGGCCTCGACGGCATCGCCACGATCATGGCGCGTGCCTTCTCCGAGGGCACCGACAAGCACTCCGCCGAGGAGTTCGCCGCCGAGCTGGAGCGCTGCGGTGCCACCCTCGACTCGCACGCCGACCACCCTGGCGTGCGCCTGTCGCTCGAAGTGCCCGTCTCGCGTCTGCCCAAGGCGCTCGGTCTGCTCGCCGACGCCCTGAGGGCACCGGCGTTCGCGGACAGCGAGGTCGAGCGACTGGTCCGCAACCGACTGGACGAGATCCCGCACGAGACAGCCAACCCGGCCCGCCGCGCCGCCAAGGAGCTCTCCAAGGAGCTGTTCCCGGCGACCTCGCGCATGTCGCGTCCGCGCCAGGGCACCGAGGAGACCGTCCAGAAGATCGACTCGGCGACCGTCCGCGCCTTCTACGAGAAGCACGTACGCCCCGCGACGGCCACCGCCGTCATCGTCGGTGACCTGACCGATGTCGACCTCGACAAGTTGCTCGCCGACACGCTCGGCTCCTGGACCGGCTCGTCCGCCGAGCCACGCCCCGTGCCGCCGGTGAGCGCCGACGACACCGGCCGCGTGATCATCGTGGACCGCCCCGGCGCCGTCCAGACGCAGCTGCTCATCGGCCGCGTCGGCGCCGACCGGCACGACCGCGTCTGGCCCGCCCAGGTGCTCGGTACGTACTGCCTCGGCGGCACCCTCACCTCACGCCTGGACCGCGTCCTGCGCGAGGAAAAGGGCTACACCTACGGTGTGCGGGCGTTCGGCCAGGTGCTGCGCTCCGCTCCGGACGGCACGGGCGTCGCGATGCTCGCCATCAGCGGCTCGGTGGACACGCCGAACACCGGTCCGGCGCTCGACGACCTGTGGAAGGTGCTGCGTACCCTCGCCGCCGAGGGCCTGACGGACGCCGAGCGCGACATCGCCGTGCAGAACCTGGTGGGTGTGGCGCCCCTCAAGTTCGAGACCGCGGCGGCCGTCGCGAGCACGCTCGCCGACCAGGTCGAGCAGTACCTGCCGGACGACTACCAGGCGACGCTCTATCAGCAGCTCGCCGCGACGGGCACCGTGGAGGCCACCGTGGCCGCCGTGAACGCCTTCCCGATGGATCGTCTGGTGACCGTCCTGGTGGGTGACGCCGCGCAGATCGAGGAGCCCGTCAAGGCGCTCGGAATCGGTGAAGTGACCGTCGTCCGGGCCGAGTAGAGCAGCGCGACTTCCTGAGGACCCAGGTGACTGAAGAGTCACCTGGGTCTCCTTTTGCCCGAACTTCGGGTCTCTTTCCGGACTTCGTCCACAAGGTGTCCGTATTGATAGGGAGGTTGCCTGTCTGCCCTGTGGCATGCGCTACAAAAGCCGTGATCCGTTTGTTGATTGAAAGATGCCCCGCTTAGCGTCGATCCGGCTGTTCGTCAGGCAGTGCGCCGCGCCCGCGGCACCGGACAGTCATCGCCGAGTCCCCGTACGGCGCGAGCCAGGGGAGCCGGGGACCCGCACGCAGTCCCTGGGGTGAATCGGACGCCCTCCCCGGAGGGAGTCCGTAGGAGACCTTCCTGCTCCGAACCCGTCAGCTAACCCGGTAGGCGAGAAGGAAGGAAAGGATCAGCCCCTACATGGCGTTCACCTGTGGCACAGGGAAGCACCGTCGCCCGAGCCGCGTGAAGCGCACGACCACGAACGCCGTCGGCGTCGCGGCGCTCACCACCACCGGCGTCATCGGAACCCTGGCTGCCCCGGCACTCGCCGCGGACACCTCCGCCGAGCAGACCGGGCTGACCCCGATCATCACCATCGGCGACACCCTGGCCGAGAAGATCGACGAGCAGGCCGTCGCCCAGCAGCGAGCCGCCGACGAGGCCGCCGCGCAGAAGAAGGCCGAGGAGGCCGCCCGCAAGCAGGCCGCGGCGAGGGCCAAGGAGGCGCGCGAGGCCAAGGAGCGCGCCGCCCGCGCAGCCGAGCGCAAGCGTCTCAACACCTTCGTCCTGCCGATCACCGGCTCGTACATCTCCACCGGCTACAAGGCGGGCGGCAGCCTCTGGTCCTCCGGCAGCCACACGGGCGTCGACTTCCACGCCGCGTCCGGCACCTCGGTGCACGCCGTCGGCTCCGGCACGGTCGTCACGGCCGGCTGGGGCGGCGCGTACGGCAACCAGATCGTCATCAAGATGCACGACGGCACGTACACGATGTACGGGCACCTCTCGTCCATCGGCGTCTCGGTGGGCCGGACGGTCACCCCGGGCCAGCAGATAGGCCTCTCCGGGTCCACCGGCAACACGACTGGGCCGCACCTTCACTTCGAGGCCCGTACGACCGCGGAGTACGGCTCGGACATCGATCCGGTCGCGTACCTTCGCTCGCACGGTGTGAACGTCTGACGAGCGCTTCATCAGTTCCGTTGCCCCGGCTCGCCGAGCCGGGGCATCGTCGTTTCACGCGGCCGCGTGTCCAAAAAATATCTATGGATTCCGGCCTGCCATCGGAAATTCCGGCTCCCTGCAATAGAGTCACTGAACAAGCGTCAATCGATGGCGTTTCGCGGGGATTAAAGCGGAGGTCCGGTCATGCGTATTCCGGCGCACTCGGTATGCACGGCGATCCGTGACGACATCGTCGCGGGTGTCTACGAGCGAGGCGGCCGGCTCACCGAGGAACTGCTCGCGCGCCGGTACGGCGTCTCGCGCGTCCCCGTACGCGAGGCCCTGCGGACGCTGGAGGCCGAGGGCTTCGTCGTCACCCGTCGGCACGCGGGCGCGTGCGTCGCGGAGCCCACCGAGCAGGAGGCCTCCGATCTGCTGGAGATGCGCATGCTCCTTGAGCCGCTGGGGGCCGCGCGGGCCGCGCAGCGCCGTACCGAGGCCCACCTCAAGGTGCTCCGAGGCCTGGTCAGGCTGGGCCAGGAGCGGGCCAGAAGGGGCCACAGCGAGGATCTGCGCTCGCTGGGCGGCTGGTTCCACGAGACCCTCGCGCAGGCCTCCGGAAGCCCCGCGCTCACTTCCACGCTCGCCCAGCTGCGGCACAAGATCGCGTGGATGTACGCGGTGGAGGCGTCGCCCGACCCCGCGGAGTCCTGGGCGGAACACGGCGGCATCGTGGACGCCGTGGCGCGCGGCGACAGCGAGCGGGCCCGGGCGATCACGGCCCTGCACACCGAGCGCGCCGCGGCCGCACACCGGCTCCGTTTTCCCGCCGGTGGAGATCGTCCGGACCGTGTGAGGACTTCGCAACCTCCCGTAAACATGACGGGCCCGCGGCATTAACACGGGCGCCGTATACAAAGAGGGATATTCGGCAGCGGCCTATTTTTGCTGTCCCTCTTTTCGCGTGCCGGGAATTCCGGTGCGTGTTATTTCCGTGGGCGTGACGCGGGGCGCGCGGTGACATGCGCGGAATTCCTGGGCGGCCTACGGAAAACGGCTGAGCCGCGCCGCCCGGGAAGGGGCGACGCGGCTCAGCCGCATGGTGTCCGAAATGCTCAGACGGTCTCGGGGAGCTCCTCGAGACCCTCGGCGACCAGCTTCGCCAGACGGTCGAGGGCGGCGTCCGCACCCTCGGCGTCGGAGGCGAGAACGATCTCCTCGCCGCCCTGGGCGCCCAGGCCGAGGACGGCGAGCATGGAGGCCGCGTTGACGGGGTTGCCGTCGGCCTTGGCGATCGTCACGGGGATACCGGAGGCCGTCGCGGCCCGGACGAAGATGGAAGCGGGGCGGGCGTGAAGGCCCTCGGCCCAGCCGACGTTGACGCGGCGCTCAGCCATGTGATGCTGCCCTTCAGGTTTTCAGGGTTGTCTAGACCAGTGTCCCATATCGTGAAGCGTCTCCGGAGCGGTCCTTCGTCCCGTCCGGAGTGTTGTCGGATCGCGGCCTCGATCCGACTTCCGTTCCCCACAGACTGCCTCGCGCCGTTGTCGGACGCGAGCCGTACTCTGGGGCCCATGCAGACCTCGTCGGACCGGCACGAGTACCCCGCTCACTGGGAGGCGGACGTGGTGCTGCGTGACGGTGGTACCGCACGCATCAGGCCCATCACCATTGATGACGCCGACCGCCTGGTCAGCTTCTACGAGCAGGTCTCGGCCGAGTCGAAGTACTACCGCTTCTTCGCGCCGTACCCACGACTGTCCGCCAAGGATGTCCACCGCTTCACGCACCACGACTTTGTGGACAGGGTGGGTCTCGCGGCCACGGTGGGCGGCGAGTTCATCGCCACCGTACGCTATGACCGCATTAATGCCGACGGCCTGCCCGCCTCCGCACCCGCGGACGAGGCCGAGGTCGCCTTCCTCGTGCAGGACGCGCACCAGGGCCGCGGTGTCGCCTCCGCCCTCCTGGAACACATCGCGGCCGTGGCCCGCGAGCGCGGCATCCGTCGCTTCGCCGCCGAGGTGCTGCCCGCCAACACCAAGATGATCAAGGTGTTCACGGATGCCGGCTACCAGCAGAAGCGGCACTTCGAGGACGGCGTCGTACGCCTGGAGTTCGACCTCGAACCCACCGACCGGTCGCTCGCCGTGCAGCGCGCGCGGGAGCAGCGCGCCGAGGCCCGGTCCGTGCGGCGGCTGCTCGCACCCGGCTCGGTCGTCGTCATCGGCGCGGGCCGCACACCCGGCGGTGTCGGCCGCAGCGTCCTCACCAACCTCCGCGACGCCGGATTCACCGGCCGTCTGTACGCGGTGAACAAGGCGCTCCACGAGAAGGAGCTCGACGGAGTCCCCGCGCACCGCTGCGTCCGCGACATCGACGAGCCCGTCGACCTCGCCGTCGTCGCGGTGCCCGCGCCGCTCGTCCCCGAGGTCGTCGCCGAGTGCGGTGAGCACGGGGTGCAGGGGCTCGTGGTGGTGTCCGCCGGGTATGCCGAGAGCGGCCCCGAAGGACGCGAACGCCAGAGCGAACTCGTGCGCCAGGCGCGTACGTACGGCATGCGCATCATCGGCCCCAACGCCTTCGGGGTCATCAACACGTCCCCCGAGGTCCGCCTCAACGCCTCGCTCGCCCCGGAGATGCCGCGCCCCGGGCGGATAGGCCTGTTCGCCCAGTCCGGCGCGATCGGGATCGCCCTGCTGTCCCGGCTGCACCGGCGCGGCGGCGGTGTCACCGGCGTGACCGGCGTGTCGACCTTCGTCTCCTCCGGGAACCGGGCGGACGTGTCCGGCAACGACGTACTCCAGTACTGGTACGACGACCCGGACACCGACGTCGCCCTGATGTACCTCGAATCCATTGGCAACCCACGCAAGTTCACGCGCCTCGCACGCCGGACAGCGGCGGCGAAGCCGCTGGTCGTGGTCCAGGGGGCGCGGCACGGCGGAGCGGCTCCCCAGGGGCATGCCGTACGGGCCACGCGGTTGCCGCACGCCACGGTGTCCGCGCTGCTGCGGCAGGCGGGGGTGATCCGGGTCGACACGATCACCGAGCTCGTCGACGCGGGGCTTCTGCTGGCACGCCAGCCGCTTCCTGCCGGGCCCCGGGTGGCGATCCTCGGGAACTCGGAGTCGCTCGGGCTGCTCACCTACGACGCGTGTCTGGCCGAAGGGCTTCGGCCGCTTCCTCCGTTGGATCTGACCACGGGGGCCTCGGCGGAGGACTTTCACGGGGCGCTTGTGCGGGCCTTGACCGACGACAAGTGCGATGCCGTCGTCGTGACCGCCATACCGGCGGTCGGGGAGACGTCGGCTCAAGACGCGGCCTTGGCCGAGGCCCTTCGCTCGGCGGCGGCTTCGGTTCCGGCGAAACCGGTGCTGGTGGTGCACGTCGAGCTCGGTGGGCTCGCCGAGGCGTTGTCTGCCGCGGCCAGTACTGCACCACAGATCGGTTCGACGGCACCCCGCGGTGCCCGTCCGCCCTTCTCGGCCGCGCACGAGCGGCGGGGCCCCGATCGCCCTGCAGAACGGTTGCCGACCGCGGGAGCGGCACGCCCGGCCGTCGCGGGAGCGGCACAACCGCCTCTCGCGGAGGCCACCCGGCCGCCCGTCCCCGAAGATCCCCTCACGGCCTCCCGCCTCATCCCGGCCTACCCCGCCGCCGAGCGTGCCGTCCGTGCGCTCGCACAGGCCGTGAAGTACGCCCAGTGGCGGCGTGACGCCGCCGAGCCGGGCAAGGTGCCCGAGTACGAGGACATCGACGAGAAGGGGGCCGCCGAGCAGATCGACGGGCTGCTCGCGCGGGGCGAGGGGCTGACGCTCGGCACGGAGGAGACCTGCGGACTGCTCGGGCGGTACGGCATCGATGTACGTCGTGCCCTGCCCGCGCCCACGCCGGACCATGCCGTCGCGGCCGCGCGCGCCCTCGGCTACCCCGTGGCCCTCAAGACCACCGCCCCACACCTGCGGCACCGCGCTGACCTGGGCGGTGTACGACTCGATCTGGCGGACGAGGAGCAACTGCGCCGGGCGTACGCGGAGTTGACGGAGCTGTTCGGGAAGCCGGAGGAGCTGCGGCCGGTCGTGCAGGCGATGGCCCCGCGCGGGGTCGACACCGTCGTACGGACGGTGATCGATCCGGCGGCCGGGGCGGTGCTCTCGTTCGGGCTCGCCGGCGCCGCCTCGGAGCTGCTCGGGGACACGGCGCACCGGCTGATTCCGGTCACCGACCGGGACGCGACCTCACTGGTCCGGTCGATCCGGACGGCGCCGCTCCTGTTCGGCTGGCGGGGCTCCGCGCCGGTGGACACGGCGGCCCTCGAAGAGCTGATGCTGCGCGTGTCCCGGCTGGTCCACGACCACCCGGAGGTCGTCGCGGTCTCCCTGGAGCCCGTCGTCGTCGCCCCGCGCGGTCTGAGCGTGCTGGGCGCCACCGTGCGGCTGGCCCGCGCTCCCGTCCGCGACGATCTCGGCCCGCGGACTCTCCCCGTGGTCTGAGCCGCCGCTGATCCCTGCGTTCTGATCAGCATGCCCGGATCAGCATGCCCGGATCAGCACGTCCTGATCAGCACGCCCTGATCCCTACGCGTATCTGTTCCGTCCACGACAGACACACGCGAGCGGTGCCTCGCAGTCAGTGGGCCCCCGTAGGATGGACTTCATGGCCAAGACCAGTACGACGACCCAGGGGCTGCGAGCGGCGATCGAGCGCAGCGGCTACTACCCGGCCCTCGTGGCCGAGGCGGTGGAGGCCGCGATCGGCGGCGAGGCCATCCGGTCGTACCTGGTCCACCAGGAGACGACGTTCGACGCGAACGAGGTGCGGCGGCACGTCACCGTGCTCGTCCTCACCGGCAACCGCTTCATCGTGAGCCACACCGACGAGCAGAACGCGGACACGACGTCGCCGACGCCGTACGCCACGACGTCCACCGAGTCGGTCAAGCTCGGCCGGATCTCGTCGGTGGTCGTCAGCCGAGTCGTCGCCAACCCCGAGTCGTACGCGCCGGGCACGCTGCCCCGCGAGGTCGTCCTGACCATCGGCTGGGGCGCGGTCTCCCGCATCGACCTGGAGCCCGCCGCCTGCGGCGACCCCAACTGCGAGGCGGACCACGGCTACACCGGCAACTCGACGGCGGACGACCTGAGCCTGCGCGTCAGCGAGGCCGGGGACGGCCCGGAGACCGTGCGCCAGGCCCTCGCCTTCGCGCAGTCCCTCTCCGAGGCGACCGCGGACATCACGCGCTGATGGCACTGCCCGCCTGGGACCACCCGGAACCCCTCGCCGTCGACTCCGCGCCCGTCCCCGAGTACGGCACCGGCTCGCTGGCCGACCTGCTGCCCACGCTGGCCGCGGGCATGGCCGTGCCCGGCGTGACCGTCGCGATACCAGAGCTGACCGAGGCCGACCGGAACTGCGTCTTCCTGATCGACGGTCTCGGCTGGGAGCAGCTGAAAGCGCACCCCGACGAGGCGCCCTTCATGACGTCTCTCCTGGCGTCCTCCCGCGGAGGCACCGGACGGCCGATCACCGCCGGCTATCCGGCGACCACCGCGACCTCTCTCGCCTCCGTCGGTACCGGCCTGCCGCCCGGAGCGCACGGCCTGCCCGGCTACACCGCGCGCAACCCGGGGACCGGCGAGCTGATGAACCAGCTCCGATGGAACCCGTGGACGGAACCGCGCGCCTGGCAGCCCTACCCCACGGTCTTCCAGCTGGCCGACGCGGCGGGCGTGCACACCGCGCAGGTTTCGTCCCCCACTTTCCAGAACACCCCGCTCACCAAGATCGCACTGAGTGGCGGAACGTTCCATGGGCGGCTCTCCGGCGAGGAGCGCATGGACCTCGCGGCCGAGCAACTGGCCGTCGGGGACCGCTCGTTGGTCTACACGTACTACGCGGAGGTGGATGGCAAGGGTCACCGCTTCGGCGTCGATTCGGACCCCTGGCGCGGCCAGCTCATGTATGTCGACCGCCTGGTCCAGCGCCTCGCGGAGCAGCTGCCGCCGCGCAGCGCCCTGTACGTCACCGCCGACCACGGCATGATCGACATTCCCTTCGACGAGCAGCACCGCATCGACTTCGACGAGGACTGGGAGCTGCGCGCCGGCGTCGCCCTGCTCGGCGGCGAGGGCCGTGCCCGGCATGTCTACGCGGTGTCGGGCGCGGAGGCGGATGTGCTGACCTGCTGGCGCGAGGTGCTCGGCGAGCAGTTCTGGGTGGCCTCGCGGGACGAGGCGATCGCGGCGGGCTGGTTCGGCCCGCACGTCGACGAGCGGGTGTACGCCCGGATCGGCGACGTGGTCGCGGCGGCTCGCGACGATGTCCTGATCATCGCGACCGAGCGGGAGCCGAAGGAGTCGGCGATGGTCGGCAACCACGGTTCGATGACCCCCGTCGAGCAGCTCGTGCCCCTGTTGCAAGTACGCTCCTGAAGCCCCCCCTCTCGAATCCTCTGTTGCCGAAAGGTGCTCAACTCCCCATGCCCGAGCTGGTGTTCTTCTCCGGAACGATGGACTGCGGGAAGTCGACGCTGGCTCTCCAGATCGAGCACAACCGCTCGGCGCGGGGCCTGCAGGGCATGATTTTCACGCGCGACGACCGCGCGGGCGAGGGCAAGCTCTCCTCGCGCCTGGGCCTGGTCACGGACGCGGTGGAGGTGGCGGACGACCAGGATCTGTACGCGTACCTCGTCGAGCACCTCTCCCAGGGCGGCCGGGCTGACTACGTGATCGCGGACGAGGCCCAGTTCCTGGCTCCCCGTCAGATCGACCAAGTGGCCCGCGTGGTGGACGACCTGGGCATCGACGTCTTCGCCTTCGGCATCACCACCGACTTCCGCTCCAAGCTCTTCCCCGGCTCCCAGCGCCTCGTGGAGCTGGCCGACCGGGTCGAGGTCCTCCAGGTCGAGGCCCTGTGCTGGTGCGGCGCCCGCGCCACCCACAACGCCCGCACGATAGGCGGCGAGATGGTCGTCGAGGGCGCTCAGGTCGTCGTCGGCGACGTCAACCAGTCCGAGGACATCGGCTACGAGGTCCTGTGCCGTCGGCATCACCGCCGCCGTATGACGGCCGCGACTGCTCGCGCGGGCGCCCTGTCGCCGGACGTGCTGCCGATCGCCTCGGCCTGATCTCAGGGGCGTTCAAAGCTCTCAGCGGACGGCGTGGATCAGCGAGAACATCGCGCCTTCCGGATCCGCCACCGTCGCCACCCGTCCGTAGGGCGAGTCGTGGGCGGCCTTGAGCAGGTGCCCGCCGAGCTCGACGACACGCTCGACGGCATCGTCCACGTCAGCGGCCTCGAAGTACGTCATCCAGTGCGGGCCCCGGTCGCGGGGCAGGCCGTGGCCGACACCGTGGATGCCGGCCACCGGGCGGCCGCCGACGTGCAGGGTCACGTAGTCGAAGTCGGCCGAGACGACCGGCTCCAGCTCGTAACCGAAGACCCCGCGATAGAACTTGACGACGCTCTCGGTGTCGCGGGTCACCAACTCGTTCCAGGCGGGGGTGCCCGGCACACCGGTGATCCCCGTGCCCAGGTGCGCCGCCGCCTGCCAAACGCCGAAGACGGCGCCCGTCGGGTCCGACGCGATCGCCAGGCGCCCCGCCTCGGCGGCATCGAGAGGACCGACGCCCACGGTGCCGCCGCTGTGCCGTACGGTCTCGGCGGTCAGGTCCACGTCGTCCGAGGCGAGATACGGCGTCCAGGCCACGGGCAGATGGCGGTCGGGCGGCAGCTGGCCGATCCCCGCCACCTCGTGGCCGTCCAGCAGGGCTCGCACATACGGGCCGAGCTGCTGCGGTCCCGGCCGGAACTCCCAGCCGAACAGCGCTCCGTAGAACTCCTGGGTCGCGGCCATCCCGTGCACCATCAGGCTCACCCAGCAGGGTGTGCCGGGCGTGTGCCGAGCGTGCGTTGTGCCGTTCAGGCCGGCCGACCCCCGTGCCTCGGTCATCGTCACTCTCTTCTCGGCCCCTCGCGGTGGCCGGTCACCTTCCGCCTACGAACACGCGTACCGCGGTCGCGTACGTGCACGCCCCGTGCCGATGTTCGCACCACCGGTCGCTCCGCGCGTCCCGGCCCCGCCGCCCTTCAGCGGCGCACGGCCGGAGGATGCCCGGTGTGCCGTTTCCCGTCCGTTTCGGCATGATTGCCGCGCGGTGTCCATCGGCTGTACAGCATGTGCCCGATCCCATACGCCTCGTGATCGGACCTGTCCGGCCGAGCAGAGTAGCCGGACATGGACGAAGCGGCCACCCCGTGCGCAAGGATGGGGGCCATGAACGCCATCATCTCCGCATCCGAACTCGCGAGCGACCTGGCCGGACCGACCCCTCCGGTCCTCCTCGACATCCGCTGGCAGCTGGGTGGTCCGAACCTGCGCTCCGACTACGAGAAGGCGCACATTCCAGGGGCCGTTTTTGTCGATTTGGATTCCGAACTTGCTGGTCCGGCGGGTTCGGAGGGCAGGCATCCACTTCCCGATCTCGAGGTCTTCGGCGCGGCGATGCGAGCGGCAGGAGTGTCCGCCGACCGCGATGTCGTCGTGTACGACGGCGGGCAGGGCTGGGGCGCTGCGCGCGCGTGGTGGTTGCTGGGCTATACGGGTCACCCCTCGGTACGCGTGCTTGACGGCGGGCTCGCGGCCTGGAGCGGGCCGGTGTCCTCGGAGGTCCCCATGCCGGCCCCCGGGACCTTCGTACCGCAGGCCGGTGCGCGGCCGCTGCTCGACGCGGACGGGGCGGCGGCGCTCGCCCGCACAGGGCTGCTGCTGGACGCCCGGGCCGGTGAGCGGTACCGGGGCGAGGTCGAGCCGATCGACCCCGTCGCCGGCCACATCCCCGGTGCGGTCTCCGCGCCGACCACGGAGAACGTCACCGACGACGGACAGTTCCTGCCCGCCTCCGAACTCGCGGACCGGTTCAAGTCCCTCGGGGCGACCGGCACTTCCGAGGTCGGCGTCTACTGCGGCTCGGGTGTCTCCGGCGCCCACGAGGTGCTCGCGCTGGCCGTCGCGGGCATCCCCGCCGCTCTGTACGTGGGCTCCTGGTCGGAGTGGTCTCGGAACGGCAGCCGCCCGGTCGCGGTGGGCCCCGACCCGCAATAGTCGCGCTTCGGGCAGCGGCCCTTCGCCGTGGGACCGGGCCCTCCGTGACAGCGATGAGGCCCGCGGCAACCTGGCGCGGGCCTCGAGCGGTGGCAGCGAAAAGAGGGCCCGCACCGCACCGGCGCGCGCCCTCTCCTCGTCCAACTGATCAGTCCTGCTTCTTCCGCCGCGTGCCGAAGACGATCTCGTCCCAGCTGGGGACCGCTGCTCTGCGGCCCGGGCGGACGCCGTCGGCCTCGGCCTGGCGGTCGGTCGCGCCGACCAGACGGTCGCGGTGGCTGCCGACCGAGCGGGGCATGAGGACGTCCGCGTAGGCGGAACCGGCGCCGGCCGAGGCCGCGGGAGCCGGGGGCTCCTCCGACTCGGGCTCGGGTGCAGGCTCCTCGGCGGCGGGACGCTCCGTGGTGGCGGGCCGCTCGGGCACGACCATGTCGCCCCGGAAGCTGGGCACCGCTTCCAGGAGACTGGTGAGCGAATCCCGGTCGTTGGTGGACTCCTCGGCCGGCTCGGGGGACGGCGCCGGAATGCTCGGCCGCTCCATCTGCCGGTCCAGAGCGCGGTCCAGCGGACGGTCGCGCGGTAGGCGCGCGATCCGCGGCACGAACGGGAAGCTCGGCTCGGGCGCCGCGAGATCGTCCGACTCGCCGATCAGCGAGCGGGCCTCGTCGTCGACGGCCTGGACGAGCCGCCGTGGCGGGTCGTACGTCCAGCTCGCCGAGTGCGGCTCACCCGCGACCCGGTAGACCAGCAGGACTTCCCAGGTGCCGTCGTCACGACGCCACGAGTCCCACTGGACGGTGTCCTTCTCGGCGCCACGCAGCAGCAGTCGCTCCTGGACGGCCTCGCCGAGCTGGGGTCCGGCGTTCTCACCGGGGCGGCGGACGGGGGTCTTCCTGGCGCGCTCGGCCATGAAGGCGCGCTCGGCGAGCACGGGCCCCTCGAAGCGGCGCACGCGATCGACGGGGATTCCGGCGAGTTGGGCGACTTCCTCCGCGGAGGCACCGGCACGTATACGCGCCTGGATGTCTCGGGGGCGGAGATGGCTCTCCACCTCGATCTCGATCTGGCCGAGGCGGGGACGGTCGCCGCGTACGGCGGCGCGCAGACGCTCGTCAATCGGAAGCGTGTACTCCGTGCTGTCCGCAGCCTTCAGCACCAGCCGTGTGCCGTCGTTAGAGACGGCCACGACACGCAGTTCGGGCATGGGGACCTCCCGGGTGGTGCCTGCCGACGTCACGTGCGTCGCTGCTTCCGCTAGTCGAGTGTGGCCTGCCCGGGTGCAGCCTGCCACAACCTTGCCGAGTTGCCCGGCGTGTCGGGCACGGGCCCGGGATCGCCGTTATGGCACGGTTACCTATTCGCAACGCTAAGTGACGAACTCCATCACCCTGTGCAACGAGCCCCCTCCCGGCGGTCCTGCAAGGCCCCGGACACCCTGGCGGGAGTCCGGACCCAGGGCTCGCAACAGTACTCCATTCGGGCCATGTGCGTGGATCGGCACGCCGCCCAACTTCTAGTCGGGGGTGGTAGTTGGTCGCCCGATGCACCGTTTTCGTGACCATGAAACGTGGCGTACTCCACGCAATCACCAGAAATGGAACGAATCGTTTCGCCTGTACGTCCCTTTCTCGTGCAGTCGGTCGATCAAGTACGGGAAGGTCGATCAAGTTGGGAAAGGCAGGCAAGGTCCGGGGATGCGTGAGAAGTCGGATGCCGAGGGGGAGCCGAAGAAGAAACGGCTCGATCTGAGCGTTCCGCAAGTGGCGGGCAGCGCCGTGGCCGCGGTGGTGGCGGCCAAACTCGCCTCCTACTTCGGGGTGTACGGGACGATCCTCGACGCCGGAGTGGTGAGCGCGATCGCCACCTGCGGAGGCACCGTCTTCCAGCACTTCTTCAAGCGCACCGGCGAGCAGATACGCGACGTGACCGTGCAGGCCAAGCCGAAGGTCCAGCAGGCGCCTGCCCCGGGCGAGTTCACCGAAGGAACCGTCTACCGCGCGCGGGTCAAGAGCTGGAAACGGCCGGTGGTCGCCGCGGCGCTCGTCTTCGGCGTCACGATGGCGGGCATCACCACCTACGAACTGGTGTCGGGGCGGAGCTTCAGCGGCGACGGCAGGAGCACGACCGTGGGCGACGCCTTCAAGGGCAGCGGTTCCACTTCCGACTCGGAGCGTTGAGCCCAGTACGACGCCTTCGACCGGTGCCTCTCAACAGGAGCCGTCCTCATCCGGCGGCGGTGCCGGTACCGCGCAGGACTACGGCGACAGCGGTACGCCCCCCACGCCGACACCGAGTTCCAGCGCGTCCCCGGACGCCGAGGCCGGGGACGCCGCCCCGACCCCCACACTCAGTGCGCCTACGAGCCCAGCACCCGACGCAAGTAGTCATTCGCAAAGCGCCGATCCGGGTCGAGCCGATCCCTCAGGGCAGTGAACTCGCCGAAGCGCGGATAGACCTTGGCGAAGTACTCCGCGCCGCGCGTGTGCACCTTGCCCCAGTGCGGCCGCCCCTCGTGCGCGGTGAAGATCCGCTCGGCGGCGGTGAAGTACGCCTGATAGGGGGTGCCTCTGAACATGTGGACGGCAATGTACGCGCTGTCCCGCCCCGACGCCGTGGAGAGTGCGATGTCGTCGGCGGGGGCCGTGCGTACCTCGACAGGGAAGCTGACCCGCAGGGACGAACGGTCGACCATCGTCTTCAGCTCGCGCAACGTCTCGACCAGGGCCGCGCGCGGGACGGCGTACTCCATCTCCACGAAGCGCACCCGGCGCGGAGAAGTGAAGACCTTGTAGGGAATGTCGGTGTAGGTCCGTGCGGACAGCGCGCGGCTGGAGATCTTCGCGATCGTCGGGATGGTGGCGGGCGCCGCGCGGCCGAGCAGATTGGCCGCGTGGAAGACGCCGTTGGAGAGGAACTCGTCCTCGATCCAGCCGCTCAACTGACCGACCGGCTTCTCGGGCCCCGCACTGCGGTTGTTGCGCTTGGTGTTGCAGTTGCCGGTGTGCGGGAACCAGTAGAACTCGAAGTGCTCGTTCTCGGTGAAGAGCGCGTCGAAGTCGGCGGTGACCTTGTCGAAGGTCATCGGTTCCTCGCGGGCCGTGAGCAGAAATATGGGCTCTACGGAGAAGGTGATCGCGGTGACGATCCCCAGGGCGCCGATGCCGATCCGGGCGGCGGCGAAGACGTCCGGGTTCTCCGTCTCGGAGCAGGTGAGAACCGAGCCGTCCGCCGTGACCAGCTCAAGTCCCTTGATCTGCGCGGCGATCGAGGCCGAGTCACGCCCCGTGCCGTGCGTTCCGGTGCTGGTCGCCCCCGAAACCGTCTGCTCCATGATGTCGCCCATGTTCGTGAGCGACAGCCCTTCGCGTGCGAGAGCCACATTGAGACGCTTGAGCGGGGTGCCCGCCTCGACGGTGACCGTGCCGGCCTCGCGATCAATCCTGCGGATGCCGGTCAACAGTTGAGGGCGGATCAATACGCCGTCCGTCGCGGCGGCGGCCGTGAAGGAGTGCCCGGTGCCGACGGCCTTCACCTTCAGGCCGTCGTCGGCTGCCTTCCGTACGGCAGCGGAGAGTTCCTCGACGGAGGCGGGAGCGACCTCCCGGACCGGACGGGCGGTGACGTTCCCCGCCCAGTTACGCCACGTGCCGCTCTTCCCGCTCACTGTGGTGCTCATGGGACCCTCCCCGCTGCGGAACCGGCCTGCTCAGCCGGCGATACCCGAGGAAACCGACCGCGACCGCGACGGCTCCGGACACCGCCGGAACCCCGTACCCGGCCTTCGCACCGGCGGCGTCGATCACCCAGCCGGCCACGGAGGAGCCGAGCGCGACCCCGACCGCGAGTCCGGTGCTCACCCACGTCATTCCCTCGGTCAGTTTCGCGCGTGGTACGTGCTGTTCGATGAGGGACATCGTCGTGATCATCGTGGGAGCGATGGAGAGTCCCGCAACGAACAGCGCCACGGCCAGGAACGGCAAGTTTCCGACCAGTAGGAGGGGGATCATACTCACGGCCATCGCACATATGCCCAGCAGCCACCGGCGTTCGGGCGCCCCCTTGAAGTGCATCAGTCCGAACACGGCTCCCGCGACACAGGAGCCCGCCGCGTACAGCGCCAGGACGATGCTCGCGGCGCCCTTGTGGCCCTGCTCCTCGGCGAAGGCCACGGTGACCACGTCGACGGCCCCGAAGATCGCTCCGGTCGCCGCGAACGTGGCCACCAGGACCTGGAGTCCGGCGGAGCGCAGCGCCGAACCTCCGGTGTGGTGCTCGCGCGGATGCGGCACGGGCTCGGTCGCGCGCTGGGAGGTCAGCCAGAAGACGCCGGCTGCCAGGAAGCAGGCGGCGAGCAGCGGCCCGGCCTCCGGGAACCACACCGTGGACAGGCCGATGGAGATGATCGGCCCGAAGATGAAGCAGATCTCGTCGACCACGGACTCGAAGGAGTACGCGGTGTGCAATTGCGGCGTGCCCCGGTAGAGGGCCGCCCAGCGGGCCCGGATCATCGCGCCGATGCTCGGGACGCAGCCGATGCCGGCCGCGCAGACGAACAGCACCCAGTCCGGCCACTCGAAGTGCGCGGTGAGCAGCAGCCCGGCGGCCGCGGCGAGCGCGAACAGCGTCACAGGGCGCAGCACTCGCCGCTGCCCGTACTGGTCCACCAGACGCGAGACCTGCGGGCCGAGGGCCGCGGCGGCGAGTGCCATGGTCGCCGACAGCGCGCCCGCGAGCCCGTACCGTCCGGTGAGCTGGGAGATCATCGTGACCACGCCGATGCCCATCATCGACAGCGGCATCCTGCCGAGGAAGCCCGCGGCGGAGAAGCCCTTGGACCCGGGGGCGGCGAACAGGGCGCGGTACGGGCTGGGCACGGGGGTCTCCGTCGGCTCGGCTCGGGCCGCCCGGTCACCACGGGCGGCCCGAACTCGGGTAAGGCGTGAAGGTAGCCGATACAGCTTACGGGTTAGGTGACCCTAACGCACGGCCTCCGCGCGCTTCCTGTGCGCCTCGCGCCTGCCCGCAGCCGCTCGCCGCGCGGCCAGGCGCCTGCTCGCCTCGCCGTGTGCATGGGCGCCGCCCACCGCCCGCCTCGCCGTGGGGTCAGGCGCCTGCTCGCCGGCCCGCTTCGCTGTGTGCTTGCGCGCCGCCCGCCTTGCCGTGCCTCTTCCACCCACCCTCCGCAGGCCTCGCCGCGCGCCGCCCACACCACACCCTCCTGCGTGCCATCCCGCCGGGGACCCGCTCTTTCCGCCACCCCGCCGTTTCCCGCCTGTCAGTGCCGGGTGGCAGGATCGGAGGCATGCCAGATGCGCTCGATCCCACCCCCTACGACGCCCTGCTCCTGCTCTCGTTCGGCGGCCCCGAAGGCCCGGACGACGTCGTTCCGTTCCTGGAGAACGTGACGCGGGGGAGAGGCATCCCCAAGGAACGGCTCAAGGAAGTGGGGCAGCACTACTTCCTGTTCGGCGGGGTCAGCCCCATCAACGACCAGAACCGCGCCCTGCTCGACGCCCTTCGCAAGGACTTCGCCGAGCACGGCCTGGACCTGCCCGTCTACTGGGGCAACCGCAACTGGGCGCCGTACCTGACCGACACCCTGCGCGACATGGTCGCCGACGGCCGCCGCCGCATCCTCGTTCTCGCCACCAGCGCCTACGCCTCCTACTCGGGCTGCCGCCAGTACCGCGAGAACCTCGCCGAGTCCCTGGCCGCGCTCGAGGCCGAGGGCCTTGAGCTGCCGAAGGTCGACAAGCTGCGCCACTACTTCAACAACCCCGGCTTCGTGCGCCCCATGGTCGACGGCGTCCTGAAGTCCCTCGCCGAACTGCCCGAGGACGTACGCGAGGGCGCACACCTCGCCTTCACGACGCACTCCATCCCGGACGCGGCCGCCGACACCTCCGGACCGGTCGAGGACCACGGAGACGGCGGTGCGTACGTCAAGCAGCACCTGGACGTCGCTCGGCTGATCGTCGACGCCGTGCGCGAGGAGACCGGGATAGAGCACCCCTGGCAGCTCGTGTACCAGTCGCGCTCCGGCGCCCCGCACATCCCGTGGCTGGAGCCCGACATCTGCGACCACCTGGAGGAACTGCACGGCGCCGGCATCCCGGCCGTCGTGATGGCGCCCATCGGATTCGTCTCGGACCACATGGAGGTCCTGTACGACCTCGACACGGAGGCGAAGGCCAAGGCCGAGGAGCTGGGCCTGCCGGTGCGCCGCTCGGCCACCGTGGGCGCCGACCCGCGGTTCGCCGCGGCGATCCGTGAGCTCGTCCTGGAGCGCGCCGCGAAGGAGAGCGGGCAGCGGGTGACCCCCTGTGCCCTCGGCGCGCTCGGCGCGAGCCACGATCTGTGCCCGGTGGGCTGCTGCCCGGCCCGTGCCCCCAAGCCCGCCGCCGCGGGCGCCGACAGCCCGTACGCGTGAGGAGCCCCGTGACCGAGCCCCTGCACACCGAACTGCTCCAGCTCGCCCAGGAGGCCGCCCGGCGCGCGGGCGAGCTGCTGCGGGACGGCCGCCCTGCGGACCTCGCGGTCGCGGCGACCAAGTCCAGCCCGATCGACGTCGTCACCGAGATGGACATCGCCGCGGAGAAACTGATCACCGACCTGATCTCCGAACATCGTCCGGACGACGGCTTCCTCGGCGAGGAGGGCGCCGCCACGGAAGGCACCAGCGGCATCCGCTGGGTCATCGATCCGCTCGACGGCACGGTCAACTACCTCTACGGACTGCCGACCTGGGCCGTGTCCATCGCCGCCGAGCGGGACGGCGACGGGATCGTCGGAGTCGTCGCGGCGCCGATGCGCGCAGAGACGTACCACGCGGTGCGCGGTGGTGGAGCCTGGGCGGTCGGGGCCTGGGAGGGGGAGCGCCGGCTGGCCTGCAGGCCGGCGCCGCCGCTGGACCAGGCGCTGGTGTCGACCGGCTTCAACTATGTGGCCGAGGTCAAGGCCCACCAGGCCAGCGTGGCCCAGCGTCTCATCCCGCTGCTGCGCGACATCCGGCGCAGCGGTTCGGCGGCGGTCGACTTGTGCGACGTCGCGGCGGGCCGCCTGGACGGCTACTACGAGCGGGGGCTCAACCCCTGGGACCTCGCGGCGGGCGACCTGATCGCCCGTGAGGCGGGCGCCCTGACCGGTGGACGCCCCGGAGAGCGCCCCGCACGCGATCTGGCGGTCGCCGCCTCACCGGGCGTCTTCGAGCCCCTCCAGCGGCTCCTGGAGGAGTTCGGCGCCTGGCACGACTGACGGCGCCTGAGGTTCGACGGCGCGGACAACAGGCGGCAAACGGAGCGGGGCCCCGGCACTGGATCGATACCGGGGCCCCGCTCTCGTACGAACCGATCAGACGCGTGTCGCGCCGACCTCCACACCGTGCTCGGCGGCGAGGCGGTGCAGGTCGTCGAGCTCGGCCTGCTCGACCTCCGCGAGGAAGTCGTCGCCTGTTTCGCGAGCCCGCGTCAGGTCGGACTCGGTCGCCCTTATGCGCTGCAGAAGTCCTGCGGTGAATGCGTCCATGCTGCGCCCCCTCGTCCTGGGTCGTGGGTCGGTGGCACGGGGGTGTGCCGTTCGGAAGGGGCGATCACGTCTCCAGATGGGTGCCCAGCGCTGCCCAGGCTGGGCGGCGACGGTGCCGGACACCCACGCCCGCTCTGCGGAAGCGGTTGGACCTACCACAAGGTGGCTTGCCACATGCAGAGCGTGATCGCGGGGTGTAAAGCCGTCCTCCCCCCGCTCCCTTCCGTGGAAACCTCAACCCGACGAGAAAATCTCGCATTCCCGGGCCCCCGAACCGTCTTCTCGAGTGCCTCCCACCGCCTTACAGCCGGTTTATGGCCGAAAAGGGCAGGATGGAGGTCTCATCCGTGACAGACCTGCCTGCGTGGTGCCTTGAAGAGCGCTGCGCTGGTGGACAGAGGAAGGACAAGCGACGTGCGCGTACTCGTCGTCGAGGACGAGCAACTGCTCGCCGATGCGGTGGCCACCGGACTGCGCCGGGAGGCCATGGCCGTCGACGTCGTGTACGACGGTGCGGCCGCCCTGGAGCGCATCGGCGTCAACGACTATGACGTGGTCGTCCTCGACCGCGACCTCCCGCTCGTGCACGGCGACGACGTCTGCCGCAAGATCGTAGAGCTGGGCATGCCCACGCGCGTATTGATGCTCACCGCCTCCGGCGACGTCAGCGACCGCGTAGAGGGCCTGGAGATCGGCGCCGACGACTACCTCCCCAAGCCGTTCGCCTTCAGTGAGCTGACGGCACGCGTGCGTGCCCTCGGACGCCGTACGAGCGTGCCGCTGCCGCCGGTCCTGGAGCGCGCCGGGATCAAGCTCGACCCCAACCGCCGCGAGGTGTTCCGCGACGGCAAGGAGGTCCAGCTCGCGCCGAAGGAGTTCGCCGTCCTGGAGGTGCTGCTGCGCAGCGAGGGCACGGTCGTCTCCGCCGAGCAGCTCCTGGAGAAGGCCTGGGACGAGAACACGGACCCCTTCACCAACGTCGTACGGGTGACGGTCATGACCCTGCGCCGCAAGCTCGGCGAGCCTCCGGTCATTGTCACCGTGCCCGGCTCCGGCTACCGGATCTGATCCACCGTGGCCGCGACTCCCGCGCCCCCCGCGGCGCCCCCCAAGCCCACCTGGGACCCCAGAAGGCCGGAGCCCCCGTTCCCCTGGCTGCGCCCGACGATCCGCATACGGCTCACGCTGCTCTACGGTGGCATGTTCCTGATCGCCGGCATCATGCTGCTGTCGATCATCTACTTGCTCGCTGCGCAGGCGCTGAACACGGGCAACGAGCCGCTGTTCAAGATCGTCGGTGGTACCGCGATCAAGGTCACCAGCACCACTTGCCCCGCGGTCGACGGGGGCAACAACGTGCCGCTCGACGAGTTCAACAACGCGATCAGCCACTGCATCGACCAGCAGCGCCAGGCCGCCCTGGACAACCTGCTGAGCCGCTCGCTGCTCGCCCTGCTCGGCCTCGCGATCATCGCCTTCGCCTTCGGCTACGCCATGGCCGGCCGGGTGCTCTCGCCGCTCGGCCGGATCACCCGCACCGCGCGTGCGGTGGCGGGCTCGGACCTGTCCCGGCGGATCGAACTGGACGGTCCGGACGACGAGCTGAAGGAGCTGGCGGACACCTTCGACGACATGCTGGAGCGGCTGCAGCGGGCCTTCACCGCCCAGCAGCGGTTCGTCGGGAACGCCTCGCACGAGCTGCGCACCCCGCTCGCGATCAACCGCACGCTCCTGGAAGTGCATCTGTCCGACCCGGGCGCGCCGACGGAGCTGCAGCAACTCGGCAAGACGCTGCTCGCCACCAACGAGCGCAGTGAGCAGCTCGTCGAGGGTCTGCTGCTGCTCGCCCGCAGCGACAACCAGATCGTCGAGCGCAAGCCCGTGGACCTCGCGGAGGTCGCCTCGCAGGCCGTCGACCAGGTGCACGGCGAGGCCGAGGCCAAGGGCGTGGAGATCCGCGGGGAACGTGCCGTGGCGGTCGTCCAGGGCAACGGCGTCCTGCTGGAGCGGATCGCCCTGAACCTCGTCCAGAACGCCGTCCGGTACAACGTGCCGGAGGGCGGCTGGGTCGAGGTCACCACACAGGTCCAGCACGGCCATGCGCTCCTGGTGGTGTCGAACACGGGTCCCGTGGTGCCCGCGTACGAGATCGACAATCTCTTCGAGCCCTTCCGGCGGCTGCGCACGGAGCGCACGGGCAGCGACAAGGGCGTGGGCCTCGGCCTTTCGATCGTCCGGTCGGTGGCCCGCGCCCACGGGGGGCATATCGTCGCGGAGCCCCGCGAGGGAGGTGGGCTCGTGATGCGCGTCACCCTCCCCATCTGAGACCATGTCGCGGACACGCGACGATGTTCGCTTTGCGCGGAATTTTCTGGACACCCACCAGGGAGGACCGTGTGTGATCGATCACAAGGGCGATTTTCCGGCCATCTACTCTCCGTGATCATGCAAGCTGCCGGAAAGCCGGGAAAATCCGGGTTTTCGGGGGTCTTGATCACGGGAAGTACACGGTGGGACGCCTTTGAAGTGCGGCCTTCGGACCGTGTACGGTCCGCATCGCCATCCAAGCCGATCACTCTTGAGGAGTCCGGTTGGGTGTCGATTGAGTAACAGACCTTGATGTGAGGCAAAATCTCCGCCTCGGGTCGGGCACAAGTCCGGCCTCTCACGCGTTACGTGCGCTGGAGACACCGCAGACACCCAGAGGGGGAGAGCGACATGGCAACGGATTACGACACCCCACGCAAGACCGACGACGACGTCGACTCGGACAGCCTTGAAGAACTGAAGGCTCGCCGGAACGACAAGTCGACCTCGTCCGTCGACGTAGATGAGTTCGAGGCCGCAGAAGGCCTGGAGCTGCCCGGAGCCGACCTCTCGAACGAGGAGCTGGCCGTCCGGGTCCTGCCCAAGCAGCAGGATGAGTTCACTTGCATGAGCTGCTTCCTGGTGCACCACCGCAGCCAGCTGGCCCGCGAGAAGAACGGTCAGCCGATCTGCCGCGACTGCGACTGAGGCAGGGTCGGCCGTGACTGGCTCGACCCCTCCTTGGAAGCGCCGCTTCCCCGTGCGGGAGGCGGACGAAGGGCCGTCCGACGGCTCTGAAGGCGTGCGTGACGACGAGCGGGGCTCTTCCGAACCGGGATCAGCCTCGCTCGAGCGGGCGCCCGCCACAGGCGGCCTGCCAGCCTCCGCGGGTACTCCCGCGCCCGTCGCCAGGCGCCGGGTGGCAGTCCTCCGGGACGGGGTCAGGAAAGGCCTCCAGAAGGGCGGCAGCCGGGCCAGGGCGGGCCTGGGGTACATCGCCGACCGGATCATCGACATCGCCCCGCGTATCCCCGTACGGGACCTCGCGACCCTTCGCAGGCAGTTCCCGGACCTCGGTCCCGAGCAGCTCGCGGACAAGCTCGTCGCGGGCGCGGCCGCCGCGACGTCCACGGTCGGCGCCGGGATCGGCGCGGCCGCGATGCTGCCGGTGCCACCCGCCATGCCCACCGAGCTGGCCGCCGAGATCACCGGCGTCGCCGCGATCGAGCTGAAACTGATCGCCGAGCTCCATGAGGTCTACGGCCTGCGGCCGCCGGGCACGCTCACACAGCGCAGTACCGCGTATCTGAACTCCTGGTCCGGAGAGCGCGGGATCGACGTGGCGCATCCATCGACGATCAACGCCGCGTTGGGCGGCCAGATGAAGCGTGAGCTGCGTCAGCAGATCATGAAACGCATGGTTCGGGATCTGCCCAACCTGATGCCGTTCATGGTCGGCGCCGCGGTCGGGGCGGTCATGAACCGCCGCGACACCAAACGCGTCGCGGGGCGCATTCGCAAGGACCTGCGCAAGGCCCAGGTGCCGTGGGACGCGCTTTCGGGACTGCCTCCGCTGGAGAAGCCCGCGGATCCCCTGCGGATGGGGGAGATCCCCAAGGAGCTGGGGCACTAGCCCGCGGTGTGCGCCGCTCGCCTGCGGGCGGGTCCTCTCGGTGGTTGCGCCCGGCCTCGGCAGCGCGGGGCAGTGCCGATGGGGCGGATCGCCGATGGGGCGGAAAACGACCTGGAGCCCCCTGCCCCACGTGCGCTCTCGCGGAGGCGTGGCGTCCGCAGACGCCCGGACGTCTCCGCGGGACGTGCTTCCTCCGACACCTGCGAGTTTCCGTCGCGTGTGCGCCTCTGTCGGCACCCGTGGGAGCTCCCCCCGGTGTGCGCCCCCGCATTCCCGCGAAGCCGGGCTACGGGGCTACGCCGCCGCTCGCGCCGCCTCCAGCGCCGCCGCCAGGCGCTGTGGCTCCCTCGTCGACAGGTACAGGTACGGCGTCGGGTCCTCCGGGTCGGTGACCTGGACGCGCAGGGCGGTGGGGATGTAGGCGCGCAGGAGCATGAAGGCGCGGGGGTCGGCCTTGTACGTGCGCCAGGCGCGCGCCTCCTCCTGGTCCATGATCTCGGCGTCGCCGAGGGCCGCGACCGGGATCTTGGCATCGCCCGCGATCAGGGAGTCGCCCACGACGCGGATGCGGATCGAGCCGTACGAGCTGGCCACGACCGCCGACACCGCGGTGCCGCCGACGAGGGCGCCCAGCAGTGGCAGCGTGCCGAACGGGAGGAAGATCAGGGCCATCGCGACACCGACCAGGAAACAGATCGCCCACCAGGTGCGGGGCGCGGTGAGGCGTTCTTCGTACGGCGAGGCGGAGAGCTGCATGAAGTCAAGCTTGGCACGGTGCCAACAGTTCGTGGACGCGCGGGTAAGGTCTGCGGCTGTGAGTGGTACTTCCGCAGCTCTGACACCCCCCGCAGACGCCGTCGCGCCGGTGCGGCACCCCGACGCGCCCGCTCCCGGCGAGCTCCTCGGGGCCCACTACGAACACTGTTTCGGATGTGGCGGGGAGCAGCCTCATGGACTGCACCTGGAGGCCCGCGCCGGGGACGGTGTCCGGATCACGGCGGAGTTCACCGTGCGGCCCGCCCACCAGGGCGCCCCGGGTCTCGCGCACGGCGGCGTTCTCGCCACCGCGCTGGACGAGACGCTCGGTTCGCTGAACTGGCTGCTGCGCACGATCGCCGTGACGGGACGGCTGGAGACCGACTTCCGGCGCCCCGTGCCCGTCGGCACCGTGCTCCACCTGGAGGCCGAGGTCACCGCCGTGGCCGGGCGGAAGATCTATTCCACCGCCACCGGGCGGCTCGGCGGTCCCGACGGACCCGTCGCCGTCCGCGCCGACGCCCTCTTCGTCGAGGTGAAGGTCGACCACTTCATCGACAACGGCCGCCCGGAGGAGATCCGGGCCGCCATGAGCGACCCGGACCAGAGCCGGCGCGCCCGCGCCTTCGAGGTGAACCCGTGACGAGTCAGCCCCGTCAGGAAATCGCCGTACTGATCCGGCGCGTCGACCCGGAAGTCCCGCTTCCCGAGTACGCGCTCCCCGGTGACGCGGGAGCCGATCTGCGCACCACCGAGAGCCGCGAACTGAAGCCGGGTGAGCGGGCGGTTCTGCCCACGGGAGTGTCCATCGCGCTGCCCGAGGGGTACGCGGCCTTCGTGCACCCGCGTTCCGGGCTCGCTGCCCGCTGCGGTGTCGCCCTGGTGAATGCCCCGGGGACGGTGGATGCCGGGTACCGTGGGGAGATCAAGGTGATCGTGGTGAATCTCGACCCGCACGAGTCCGTGCGGTTCGAGCGCTTCGACCGGATTGCCCAACTGGTCGTACAGCAGGTCGAGAAGGTCCGCTTCCAGGAGGTCGAGGAGCTTCCCGACTCGGCGCGTGCCGCAGGGGGCTTCGGTTCCACTGGAGGTCATGCCGCCGTGGGCAGCACAACGGGTGGGAATCGATACGCTTCGGTCGTATCCGACCGGGAAGGACAGTGACGTGTTCGGACGTCGCAAGAAGGGCAGTGCCGCCGAGGATGCGGCGGGCGAGGCCGAGCAGGTCGTCGACGAGTTCGACACTGAGGCGGACGAAGAAGCCGAGCGCGAGCGCGTGCGGCTCGAGCCCGAGCCTCGGCCCGATGGGCCCTGGGACAGCTCCGAGGTCCGCGATCCGGCCGAGGGCCGGGTGGACCTGGGTGGTCTCTTCGTGCCCGGAGTCGACGGCATGGAGCTGCGGGTCGAGGTCGCGGGCGACGCCATCGTCGCGGCCACCGTCGTCCTGAAGGACAGCGCCATCCAGCTGCAGGCCTTCGCCGCTCCCAAGCGCGAGGGCATCTGGGGCGAGGTGCGCGAGGAGATCGCCTCCGGCATCACCCAGCAGGGCGGTGTCATCGATGAGGTCGAGGGCCCGCTGGGCTGGGAACTGCGGGCGCAGGTGCCGGTGCAGCTGCCGGACGGCACGGGCGGCTTCCAGGTCGTGCGGTTCGTGGGCGTGGACGGCCCCCGCTGGTTCCTGCGCGGAGTGATCTCCGGGCAGGGCGCGGTACAGCCGCAGGCCGCGGGTCTGCTTGAGCAGATCTTCCGGGACGCGGTGGTCGTTCGTGGTGAGGGTCCGATGGCCCCCCGTGACCCGATCGTCCTGAAGCTGCCGGACGACGCGCAGATGGTGGCCGAGGGGGTCCAGCAGGAGGAGCAGAGCGGTTCTCGCTTCTCCGGCGGCATGGGGCAGCTGCAGCGCGGACCGGAGATCACCGAGGTCCGCTGACGCGCGAGACGAAACGCCTCGGGCTCACACGAGCTGCATGACGCACGTGGTGGGTCCACACATGAGTGGGGCCGTACTCCCTTTTCCGGGGAGTGCGGCCCTTTCGTATACCCGGCGTCGGCCAAGTTCTCATCCGTGAACGGCAGTTGAGCTGCGGGTCTTTCTTCAGGCCTTGACGGAAGTCTGGTCTGTACCTATGGTCACCGGCCAACGCGTGCGTTCAGTCCCCAGCGTGTCGTTCACATACGAGAACGGATGGCACCCCCACATGCCCGACACCCCCACAGTCCACCGGCGGAGACGACGCCCGGCCCTCCTCGTCACCGTCGCCGCCGCGACCACCGCCCTGATCGCCGGATTCCTCTCCTGGCCGGGCGCGCACCAGGCCGAGGCCGCCCCCACCACGTTCGTGCACCCCGGAGTCACTGTCTCCAGGAGTCAGTTGGACTTCGTCCGCAGCAAGGTCAACGCCGGCGCCCAGCCCTGGAAGGGTGCCTACGACCAGATGATGGCGAGCAAGTACGCCTCGCTGAGCCGCACCGCCACGCCTCGCGCGACCGTCGAGTGCGGCTCGTACTCCAACCCCAACTACGGCTGCACCGACGAGCGCGAGGACGCGATAGCGGCGTACACCGACGCGCTCGCCTGGTACATCACCCGCGACGAGCGGTACGCGAAGAAGTCGATCGAGCTGATGGATGCCTGGTCGGCGGTGATCAAGGACCACACCAACAGCAACGCGCCGCTGCAGACCGGCTGGGCGGCCTCCTCGTGGCCCAAGGCCGCCGAGATCATCAAGTACACGTACACCGGCACGTGGACCAACTCCGGCCGCTTCGCGACCATGCTGCGCAACGTCTACCTCCCAGAGATCATCAACGGCTCCAACTCCAACGGCAATTGGGAGCTGTCGATGATGGAGGCCGCCATCGGCATCTCCGTCTTCCTGGAGGACAAGACGTCGTACGACATGGCGATGTCGAAGTTCCGCACGCGGACGGCCGCGTACATCTACCTGTCCACCGACGGCTCCGTGCCGAAGACGGTGCCGAGCCAGAACCTCGACACCACTGCGAAGATCGTCAACTACTGGCAGGGGCAGTCCACCTTCGTCACCGGTCTCACTCAGGAAACCTGCCGCGACCTCACGCACACCGGGTACGGCATCTCCGCCATCTCGCACGTCGCCGAGACCAGCCGGATCCAGGGGCAGGACCTGTACGGCACGGACGTCGGTGAGCGGCTGCGGCAGGCACTCGGCTTCCAGTCCAAGTACCAGCTGGGCGAGACGGTGCCGGGCTGGCTGTGCGGCGGGTCCCTCACACTCGGGCTCGGTCCGATCACCGAGGTCGGCTACAACGCCCTGCACAACCGTCTGGGCATCGCGATGACCAACACCCAGAGGCTGACCGAGCAGAACCGCCCGGCCGGCAGCAACAACCTCTTCGTGGCATGGGAGACGCTGACCCACGGGGACAACCCCAGCTGAGGTGCGCGCGGACAACCCGGGCCGAGCCCCACGGGGACAACCCGAGTCGAGCCGACCCATTGCCCGGCCGGGCGCCCGCTGGACATACTGGCGCCCGGCCGACGGGGGAGGGTCATGAGTCAGGTCGTCACGGACACGATGGTGAGCGTCGAGAACGTCCAGCGCTCGTACGGCACCGGTGCCGCCGCCGTACACGCGCTGCGGGGTGTCTCCTTCGACGTACCGCGCGGCGAACTCGTCGCCCTCAAGGGGCGTTCCGGATCCGGCAAGACGACGCTTCTCAACCTCGTCGGCGGGCTCGACGCGCCGGACGGGGGGCGCATCACCGTCGACGGCCTCGACCTCTCGACGCTCGACGAGAACGGGCTCCTGGGACTGCGCCGCGACCGCATCGGCTTCGTCTTCCAGTCCTTCGGGCTGATCCCCATCCTGACCGCCGCCGAGAACGTCGGCGTTCCGCTGCGGCTGCGCCGGGCCGATCCGCGTGAGCGCGAGGAACGCGTCGAACTCCTGCTCTCCCTCGTCGGTCTCGCCGACCACGCGGCCCAGCGCCCCGGCGAGCTGTCCGGCGGCCAGCAGCAGCGTGTGGCCATCGCCCGTGCCCTCGCCAACAACCCCTCGCTCCTCATCGCCGACGAGCCCACCGGACAGCTCGACGCCGAGACCGGCATCGGCGTGATGGAGCTGCTGCGTGCCGTCGTCCGCAGCGAACACGTCACCGCACTGGTCGCCACCCACGACGCGACTCTGCTGGGTTTGGCCGACCGGGTCCTCGAGCTGAGCGACGGGGAGATCGTCGAGCACTGACGCGGTACGGCGGCGTCGGCCACGGTTCCCGCGCGTCAGGGTTGCGTCAAAGACGCCCCGGAGCGCCCCTGGCACCCCTTTTATCGGAATTCTTGGCCGTAAGGTCGACGCTGCGTACACAGTGGTGACAGGAAGACAATAGGGGTCATGGGACGCGGCAAGCTTCGGATCTACCTCGGTGCGGCACCGGGCGTCGGGAAGACGTACGCGATGCTCTCCGAGGCGCACCGGCGCGTCGAGCGGGGTACCGACTGTGTGGTCGCCTTCGTCGAACACTACAAGCGGCCGCGCACCGAGGTGATGCTGCACGGCCTGGAGCAGGTGCCGCGCAAGGAGCTGGAGTACCGGGGGTCCGTCTTCACCGAGATGGATGTGGACGCCGTACTGGAGCGTGCGCCGGCCGTCGCCCTGGTGGACGAACTCGCGCACACCAATGTCCCCGGTTCGCGCAACGACAAGCGCTGGCAGGACGTGGAGGAGCTGCTGGCGGCCGGTGTGGACGTCGTCTCCACGGTCAACATCCAGCACCTGGAGTCGCTGGGCGATGTCGTCGAGTCGATAACCGGCGTACGGCAGCGCGAGACCGTCCCGGACGAGGTGGTGCGCCGGGCGGACCAGATCGAGCTGGTCGACATGTCGCCCCAGGCGCTGCGGCGGCGGATGGCGCACGGGAACATCTACAAGTCCGACAAGGTCGACGCGGCCCTGTCGAACTACTTCCGGCCCGGCAACCTCACCGCGCTGCGCGAGCTGGCGCTGCTCTGGGTCGCCGACCGGGTCGACGAATACCTGACCGAGTACCGCAGCGAGCACCGGGTCTCGAAGATCTGGGGCTCGCGGGAGCGGATCGTGGTGGGGCTCACGGGCGGTCCGGAAGGGCGCACCCTGATCCGCCGTGCCGCGCGGCTCGCGGAGAAGGGCGCGGGCGGTGAGGTGATGGCCGTCTACATCGCGCGCAGCGACGGGCTCACCTCGGCCTCGCCCAAGGAGCTGGCCGTCCAGCGCACCCTGGCCGAGGACCTGGGCGGAACGTTCCACCATGTCGTCGGGGACGACATTCCGACCTCCCTGCTGGACTTCGCGCGGGGCGTCAACGCCACCCAGATCGTGCTCGGCTCCTCGCGCCGCAAGACCTGGCAGTACGTCTTCGGGCCTGGTGTCGGCGCGACGGTCGCCCGGGAGTCGGGCCCCGACCTGGACGTCCACATCGTCACCCATGGAGAGGTCGCAAAGGGGCGCGGTCTGCCGGTGGCGCGCGGAGCGCGGCTCGGCCGCTCCCGGATCATCTGGGGTTGGCTGGTCGGCGTGGGCGGCCCGGTGATCCTCGCGCTGCTGCTGAACACCGTCGACCTCGGTCTCGCCAACGACATGCTGCTGTTCCTGGCGCTGACGGTGGCGGCGGCCCTGCTCGGCGGTCTCCATCCGGCGCTGGCCTCGGCGGCCTTCGGCTCGCTGCTGCTGAACTACTACTACACGCCGCCTCTGCACCGGCTGACGATCGCCGATCCCAAGAACATCGTCGCCATCGCGATCTTCTTCGGGGTCGCGGTCTCGGTGGCGTCCGTGGTGGACCTGGCGGCCCGCCGCACCCACCAGGCGGCGCATCTGCGTGCCGAGTCGGAGATCCTCTCCTTCCTGGCGGGCAGTGTGCTGCGCGGCGAGACCAGCCTGGAGGCCTTGCTGGAGCGGGTGCGGGAGACCTTCGGGATGGAGTCGGTCGCGCTGCTGGAGCGGGAGAGCGACGTCGAGCCGTGGACGTGCGCGGGCAGTGTGGGTCCGGGGCCCTCGGTCCGTCCCGAGGACGCGGACGTGGACATGCCGGTGGGCGATCACATGGCGATGGCCCTGTCCGGACGCGTGCTGCCGGCCTCGGACCGCCGGGTGCTCGCCGCCTTCGCCGCGCAGGCCGCGGTCGTCCTGGACCGCCGGCGCCTTCAGCAGGAGGCCGACCAGGCACGCGAGCTGGCCGAGGGCAACCGCATCCGGACGGCTCTGCTCGCCGCAGTCAGCCACGACCTGCGCACCCCGCTGGCGGGGATCAAGGCCGCCGTGTCCTCGCTGCGGTCCGACGACGTGGCCTGGTCCGAGGAGGACCGGGCGGAACTCCTCGAAGGCATCGAGGACGGCGCCGACCGCCTCGACCACCTGGTGGGCAACCTGCTGGACATGTCCCGGCTGCAGACCGGCACGGTCGCCCCGCTGATCCGCGAGATCGACCTCGACGAGGTGGTCCCGATGGCGCTCGGCGGGGTCCCCGAGGACAGCGTGGAGATGGAGATCCCGGAGAGCCTGCCGATGGTCGCCGTCGACGCGGGGCTGCTGGAGCGCGCGGTGGCCAACCTCGTGGAGAACGCCGTCAAGTACAGCCCCGCCGACGAGCCGGTCCTGGTGGCCGCGAGCGCCATGGCCGACCGCGTGGAGGTACGGGTGGTCGACCGTGGCCCGGGCGTCCCGGACGAGGCCAAGGACCGCATCTTCGCGCCCTTCCAGCGCTACGGCGACGCCCCGCGCGGCACCGGAGTGGGCCTCGGCCTCGCGGTCGCCCGCGGCTTCGCCGAGTCGATGGGCGGCACCCTCAACGCCGAGGACACCCCCGGCGGCGGACTCACCATGGTGCTCACGGTCCGGGCGGTGGCCGGTCGGCCCGACCTGGCCACGGCAACAGCAGCAGCGGAAAGGCAGGTCTCATGACCCGGGTCCTCGTGGTCGACGACGAGCCGCAGATCACCCGAGCCCTCGTGATCAACCTGAAGGCACGCAAGTACGAGGTCGACGCGGCCCCCGACGGAGCCACCGCGCTCCAGCTCGCCGCCGCCCGGCACCCCGACGTCGTCGTGCTCGACCTCGGCCTGCCCGACATGGACGGCGTCGAGGTGATCAGGGGGCTGCGCGGCTGGACCCGGGTGCCGATCCTGGTGCTGTCCGCCCGACACTCCTCCGACGAGAAGGTCGAGGCGCTCGACGCGGGCGCCGACGACTACGTCACCAAGCCCTTCGGCATGGACGAGTTGCTCGCCCGTCTGCGCGCCGCCGTCCGCCGCACGGAGCCCACCGGGGGCGGCGAGGACGACATGATCGTCGAGACCGAGGACTTCACCGTCGATCTGGCCGCCAAGAAGGTCAACCGCGCCGGTCGCGATGTCCGCCTGACTCCCACGGAGTGGCACCTCCTGGAGGTCCTCGTGCGCAACACGGGCCGCCTGGTCAGCCAGAAGCAGCTGCTCCAGGAGGTGTGGGGCCCGTCGTACGGCACGGAGACGAACTATCTCCGGGTCTACATGGCACAGCTGCGCCGCAAGCTGGAGGTGGACCCCTCACATCCGCGGCACTTCATCACGGAGCCCGGGATGGGATACCGGTTCGAGGGGTGACCCGGGCCTTCCCGGGAGAGAAGTGATCGGTGATCGAGAGGGCGGTGCCGCGGGTACGTCGCCGTCGGCGCACCCCGGTACGCTTTCGGTATGAGTGCTGTTCCTCGTTCCGAAAAGCCGGCGGGCCGGTTCCGGCGCATGATAGACCGGCTCTCCTCGTCCCAGGAGGACCTGGAGTCCGAGGAGCTGCGCGAGGACACCGAGACCGCGGGCTGCACGCGCATCGGTGACTGCCACGACCGACAGATCGTCACGGTTACTGGTACCTTGCGCACGGTCACTCTGCGACCACGGGCCGGTGTCCCGGCCCTGGAGGCCGAGCTGTTCGACGGCTCGGCCGCCCTGGACGTGGTCTGGCTCGGCCGGCGTTCCATCGTCGGGATCGAGCCGGGGCGCAAGCTGATCGCATCGGGCCGCATTTCGATGAGCCGGGGCCGTAGGGTGCTGTTCAACCCGAAGTACGAACTCAGACCGCTTGGACGGGAGTAGCCGGTGACGTCGCTCGACAAGCCGACCGAAGACGCCCAGCAGGATTCGCGGGCGGTGACCGAGGCCGCGCTCTTCGAGGCGTTCGGTGGCGTGCGCGGCATGGTCGAGACGGTGGTGCCCGGCCTCCTCTTCGTCACCATCTTCACGATCAACAAGGACCTGCACTGGTCGGCGATCGCCGCCCTCGGAGTGTCCCTGCTGCTCGTCGTGGTCCGCCTCGTGAAGCGGGACACCGTCAAGCACGCCTTCAGCGGCGTCTTCGGCGTCGCCTTCGGCGTGGTCTTCGCGATGATGACGGGCAATGCGAAGGACTTCTACCTGCCGGGCATGCTCTACACGCTCGGTCTGGCCATCGCCTACATCGTCACGACCCTCGCGGGCGTCCCGCTGATCGGCCTGATCCTGGGCCCGGTCTTCAAGGAGAACCTCTCCTGGCGCACCCGTAACCCCGGTCGCAAGAAGGCGTACGCGAAGGCGAGTTGGGCCTGGGGCCTGATCCTGCTCGCCAAGTGCGCGGTCCTCTTCCCGCTCTACTGGTGGGCCGACACCACCAAGTTCGGCTGGATTTTGATCGCCCTCAAGATTCCGCCGTTCCTGCTCGCCGTCTGGCTGACCTGGGTCTTCCTGGCCAAGGCGCCCGCCCCCATCGACGTGTTCGCCGAGATGGAGGCCGAGGAGAAGGCGGAGAAGGAGCGGGCGGCTGCCGCCGAGGGGAACGAGACGACTGCGGGCCGACACCGTCGAGGGGCGTAATCGGCGACGGTATCGGCGCCGCGGGGGGTTCGGCTCCCAGACCCCTGTATCGGCTTCAACGGTCTGTCCTCCCCGTATCGGCTTGCACGGCCTGTCCTGGAGCGCCGGGCTGTCGTACGAAAAGGGGGCACCCGGAGATATCTCCGGGTGCCCCCTTTTCGTACGACAGCCGATCAGCTCGTCGCGTCCTCGCGGCGCACCGACAGCAGGTCCTCCAGCTGCTCCTCGCGGGCCTGCGCGGCCACGAAGAGGAGTTCGTCGCCCGCCTCCAGGGAGTCCTCCTGGGAGGGGGTGAGGACGCGGGTGCCCCGGATGATGGTCACCAGGGAGGTGTCCTCGGGCCACTCGACGTCGCCCACCGTCGTACCGGCCAGGGCCGACTCCGGAGGCAGGGTCAGCTCGACGAGGTTGGCGTCGCCGTGGCTGAAGCGGAGCAGGCGGACGAGGTCGCCGACGCTGACGGCCTCCTCGACCAGGGCCGACATCAGGCGCGGGGTGGAGACGGCGACGTCGACGCCCCAGGCCTCGTTGAACAGCCATTCGTTCTTGGGGTTGTTGACGCGGGCGACGACCCGCGGGACCCCGTACTCGGTCTTCGCGAGCAGGGAGACGACGAGGTTGACCTTGTCGTCACCCGTGGCCGCGATGACCACGTTGCAGCGCTGCAGCGCCGCCTCGTCCAGGGAGGTGATCTCGCAGGCGTCGGCGAGCAGCCACTCCGCCTGCGGGACGCGCTCGACCGAGATGGCGGTCGGCGCCTTGTCGATCAGCAGGACCTCGTGGCCGTTCTCCAGGAGCTCGCCCGCGATCGAGCGGCCCACGGCGCCGGCACCGGCAATGGCGACCCTCATCAGTGACCGGCCTCCTCTTCAGGGCCCTTGGCGAATGCCGCCTCGACCTTGTCCACCTCGTCGGCGCGCATCATCACGTGCACCAGGTCGCCCTCCTGCAGCACCGTCTGGGAGGAGGGCAGGATCGCCTCGCCCAGCCGGGTGAGGAAGGCCACGCGCACGCCCGTCTCGTCCTGGAGCCGGCTGATCTTGTGGCCGACCCAGCCGGCGGAGGTGTGTACCTCGGCGAGCTGAACGCCGCCGGTGGGGTCGCGCCACAGCGGCTCCGCGCCCGAGGGCAGCAGCCGGCGCAGCATCTGGTCGGCCGTCCAGCGGACGGTGGCGACGGTCGGGATGCCGAGGCGCTGGTAGACCTCGGCGCGGCGGGGGTCGTAGATGCGCGCCGCGACGTTCTCGATGCCGAACATCTCGCGGGCCACCCGGGCGGCGATGATGTTCGAGTTGTCACCGCTGGAGACCGCGGCGAACGCGCCTGCCTCCTCGATGCCCGCCTCGCGCAGGGTGTCCTGGTCGAAGCCGACGCCGGTGACACGACGGCCGCCGAACCCGGAGCCCAGTCGTCGGAAGGCGGTGGGGTCCTGGTCGATCACGGCGACCGTGTGCCCCTGTTGCTCCAGGGTCTGGGCAAGAGCGGAACCCACTCTTCCGCAGCCCATGATGACGATGTGCACGACCGTCCTTCCGAATGTGAATGGTTACGCTCAGGCTAAACAGGGTCTCAGACCGCCGCCCAAGCTACACACGCGCGGTCCGTCGAGGGCACCCCTGTGCACGTTCGCCTGCGGGTTTTCCTCGGCCGGCCGGGAACGGGCAGATCAGCGGCGTGTGATGCTGCGAACGCTGGCGATGGTCAGGATTCCGAGGCCGATGAGACCTGCGGTGGCGCCGATGAGCTCAGCGGTGGCGTGCATGGAACCTCCAGAACCGGGCAGGTTGGGGACTTTTGTCATATAGGCATGCGGATGTCCCCGGCTACGGAATCCGCAGCCGGAGCCGGCCCGGTTTTCACTCGGAGAGCAGATCGGAAGCTCATGCGGGACGGCGGGTGGGCGACCCCGCGTTCGAACGCTTACGATCCTCTGCGTGTCCAAACTGACCGACGTGCCCAAACGGATCCTGATCGGGCGCGCACTGCGCAGTGATCGGCTCGGGGAAACGCTCCTGCCGAAGCGCATCGCACTCCCCGTCTTCGCTTCCGACCCGCTCTCCTCCGTGGCCTACGCACCCGGAGAAGTGCTGCTGGTCCTCTCCATCGCGGGCGTGTCGGCCTACCACTTCAGCCCCTGGATCGCCCTCGCGGTCGTCGTGCTGATGTTCACGGTGGTCGCCTCCTACCGGCAGAACGTGCACGCGTACCCGAGCGGCGGCGGCGACTACGAGGTGGCCAACACCAACCTCGGTCCCAAGGCCGGACTCACCGTCGCCAGCGCCCTGCTCGTCGACTACGTCCTCACCGTCGCCGTCTCCATCGCCTCCGGCATCGAGAACCTCGGCTCGGCGATCCCCTTCGTGGTCGAACACAAGGTCGCCTGCGCGGTGGCTGTCATCGTGCTGCTCACGCTGATGAACCTGCGCGGAGTCAAGGAGTCCGGAAAGCTCTTCGCGATTCCGACGTATGTCTTCGTGGCGGGCGTCTTCATCATGATCGCGTGGGGCGCCTTCCGCGGACTCGTCCTCGACGACACCATGCGGGCGCCCACCGCCGACTACCACATCAAGGCCGAGCACCAGGGACTCGCGGGCTTCGCCCTCGTCTTCCTGCTGCTGCGCGCCTTCTCCTCCGGCTGTGCCGCGCTCACCGGCGTCGAGGCCATTTCCAACGGCGTCCCCGCCTTCCGCAAGCCGAAGTCGAAGAACGCCGCGACCACCCTCGCGATGATGGGCCTGCTGGCCGTCACCATGTTCTGCGGCATCATCGCCCTGGCCATGACGACCAAGGTCCGGATGGCCGAGAACCCGGGCACCGACCTGATCCACAACGGCGTCGCGGTCGGTGCGGACTACGTCCAGAATCCGGTGATCTCGCAGGTCGCCGAGGCCGTCTTCGGCAAGGGCAGCTTCCTGTTCATCGTGCTGGCCGCCGCCACCGCGCTGGTCCTGTTCCTGGCCGCCAACACCGCGTACAACGGTTTCCCGCTGCTCGGCTCGATCCTCGCCCAGGACCGCTACCTCCCGCGCCAGCTGCACACCCGCGGCGACCGCCTCGCCTTCTCGAACGGCATCGTGCTGCTCGCCGGCGCGGCCATGCTCCTGGTCGTGATCTACGGGGCGGACTCGACGCGCCTCATCCAGCTCTACATCGTCGGGGTGTTCGTCTCCTTCACGCTCAGCCAGACCGGCATGGTGCGGCACTGGAACCGCCACCTCGCCGTCGAGAAGGACCAGGCCAAGAGGCGCCACATGGTCCGCTCGCGGGCGATCAACGCCTTCGGTGCCTTCTTCACCGGTCTGGTGCTGGTCGTCGTCCTGGTCACCAAGTTCACGCACGGCGCCTGGGTCGCGTTGCTCGGAATGGTGATCTTCTACGCGACGATGAGCGCGATCCGTAAGCACTACGACCGGGTCGCCGAGGAGATCGCCGCGCCCGAGGGCCCCTCCGACGACAGCGTCCGCCCCTCCCGCGTCCACTCCGTCGTCCTGATCTCCAAGATCCACCGCCCGACGCTGCGCGCCCTCGCCTACGCCAAGCTGCTGCGCTCCGACACCCTCGAAGCGCTCAGCGTCAACGTCGACCCGGCCGAGACCAAGGCCCTGCGCGAGGAGTGGGAACGGCGTGGCATCGCCGTACCGCTGAAGGTCCTCGACTCGCCCTACCGCGAGATCACGCGGCCGATCATCGAGTACGTGAAGGGCCTGCGCAAGGAGTCGCCACGCGACGCGGTCTCCGTGATCATCCCCGAGTACGTGGTCGGCCACTGGTACGAGCACCTGCTGCACAACCAGAGTGCCCTGCGCCTCAAGGGCCGGCTCCTGTTCACGCCCGGCGTCATGGTGACCTCCGTGCCCTACCAGCTGGAGTCCTCCGAGGCGGCGAAGCTGCGGGCCCGCAAGCGTCAGGACTGGAACGCGCCGGGTGCGGTGCGCCGGGGTCCGGCGGAGGAGCGGCCGAAGGAGCCCTCGGCGTCTTCGTCCTCATCCGGCCCGTCGTCGGGACCCTCGGGTTCTACCAAACCCTGACGTATTCCGGTACTTCGCATCGCTGACGGATCCAGGTTCTTGGGGGAGCTCGCGGATCCGGGTGCTCCGAAGGGCTGACCCACTGGTGTCGATCGGCCGGGCGGCGTCCACGTAGACTGGTGGGCTGTTGTCCGGCCGTTCCCCTTTTCTCATCTGGAGTCACCCCACCATGCAGGCAGAACCGAAGAAGTCGCTGGTGGGGGAGGAGTACGAGGTCGAGATCGGTCCCGTCGCGCACGGCGGGCACTGCATCGCCCGTACGACCGAGGGCCAGGTCCTGTTCGTCCGGCACGCCCTACCCGGCGAGCGCGTCGTCGCGCGCGTGACCGAGGGCGAGGAGGGCGCGCGCTTCCTGCGCGCGGATGCCGTAGACATCCTGGACGCCTCGAAGGACCGCGTCGAGGCCCCCTGCCCGTACGCGGGCCCCGGTCGCTGCGGCGGCTGCGACTGGCAGCACGCCAAGCCGGGCGCGCAGCGCCGACTCAAGGGCGAGGTGATCGCCGAGCAGCTGCAGCGCCTCGCGGGGCTCACGCCCGAGGAGGCGGGCTGGGACGGCACGGTGATGCCCGCCGAGGGCGACAAGCTGCCGGCGGGCGAGGTCCCGGCCTGGCGGACACGCGTGCAGTACACCGTGGACGCGGACGGCAACGCCGGGTTGCGTCGCCACCGCTCGCACGACGTCGAGCCGATCGAGCACTGCATGATCGCGGCGCCCGGCGTCAGCGAGCTGGGCATCGAGCAGCGCGACTGGTCCGGGATGGAGTCGATCGAGGCGATCGCCGCGACGGGGTCCCAGGACCGCATGGTGATTCTGGAGCCCAAGCCGGGCGCCCGCCTGCCCCTCGTCGAGCTCGACAGGCCCGTCTCCGTCATGCGAGTCGAGGAGAAGGACGGCGGCATCCACCGCGTCCACGGCCGCGCCTTCGTGCGCGAGCGCGCCGACGGCCGTACGTACCGCGTCGGCAGCGGCGGCTTCTGGCAGGTCCACCCGAAGGCCGCCGACACCCTGGTGCTCGCCGTGATGCAGGGCCTGCTGCCGCGCAAGGGCGAGATGGCGCTCGACCTGTACTGCGGCGTCGGCCTGTTCGCCGGTGCCCTCGCAGACCGCCTCGGCGACAAGGGCGCGGTCCTCGGCATCGAGTCCGGCAAGCGCGCGGTGGAGGACGCCCGCCACAACCTCGCCGGCTTCGACCGTGTCCGCATCGAACAGGGCAAGGTCGAGACGGTCCTCCCGCGCACCGGCATCACCGAGGTCGACCTCATCGTCCTCGACCCGCCGCGCGCCGGCGCCGGCAAGAAGACGGTCGAGCACCTGTCGTCCCTGGGCGCCCGCCGCATCGCGTACGTCGCCTGCGACCCGGCGGCGCTCGCCCGCGACCTGGCGTACTTCCGCGACGGCGGCTACAAGGTGCGGACGCTGCGGGCGTTCGATCTGTTTCCGATGACGCATCACGTGGAGTGCGTGGCTGTTCTTGAGCCCGCTGACAAGGGGCTCTGACCTGGGGTTCTCCTGGGTCGTTCGGGCGCGGCCGGGTACGCTCGACCTGTTTCGTGACGTGCATGACGTGAAGCGCGTCGTATGCCTCAGAACGACGCTGACCTGGCGTTTCTTGACGTTGTGCCGGGACGACGTGTGAACGATCACCGTTTCGGCGCGGACGGCGGCAGGTCGTCCCGACGCTGAGATGACGCTCCTTCTGATGGGCTGTCGCCTTGCGGTCGGACGCATTGAGTGATCTTCTGCCGCCCTGGTCCGCCAGCGCCTGGCGCCCGTATCGACGTCACCGTGTCCGCGGGCCTCAAGGGCGCTTCGGCGACAAGGGCACGTACCCGCTCGGCCTCGGCGCCTTCATGGCAGGCCGTGCCGCCCTCGACCAGGCGGGGCCGGGCGCCCTGAAGCGGTCATCGTGCCCGATCCTAGGTCGCCCCGGTGAGTGCGGTGTTGGTCATGAGTGCACGGCGAGCGAACAGTGGAGGCTTCATCTGGCGGTCCGAATATGCCGTGGCCGCACCGCCATCGCACCAGCAGGGCCGCTTCCTAGCTGCCACGTTCGTCCCGCCCATCATCGAAGACGAACAGTGGCTTGGTGCCGTGTGCGGGTGCTTCGGCGAGCGCGACGGCTTCTGCGAAGGCTTCGAGCGGGAACGGCCGGCCCTGGGGAATGCTCAGCACCCCATCGGCGACGAGACCGCGCACCTGGGCCAGCGCGTGCAGCGCGTCCTCTGGCGAGGCGCTGCCGAACCAGCGGTTCAGCCAGAAGCCACGGACTGTTTTGGTCTCGTAGATGACCGAGCGCGCCTGGAGCGGGATCGTCAGCGCCGCCGGGTCGGTCTGCCGGTGGGTGGAGAGCGCGCCGTAGACCACCAGCTTTCCTCCCGGCGCCAGTGCTTGGGACACTTGGGCGCCGACGGGGCCCGCGACACAGTCGATGGCCTTCCGCACGCCGGCCGGTCCCGCGATCTCAGCGGCACGCTGCACCAGGTCCTCGTCCTCCGTGCAGATGACCTCATTTCCACCGAACGCTTTGATCTCCTCGACAGCAGCACGTCGGCGCACGACATTGATCGTGCGAATCCCCAGATGCCCGGACAGCTGGATTACGAGCCGGCCGACGGTGGAGCCGGCGGCCGTCTGCAACAGCCATTCGCCCGGCTCTACGTCGAGTTCGCGCGTCACCAGGAGAAGCGCGGTCAACGGATTGATGGCGAGTTGGCAGGCGGTGGAGTCGCTCAGCTGGTCGGGGACCGACAGCAGCCTGTGTGTGTCGGCGACGAGGTATTCCTGCCAGGTGCCTGCCACAGGGGGCCCGGGTATAGCCGGGATCGCAGCGGTCACCACGCGCTCACCGACCTTCAGCCCCTCGGTTTGCGAGCCCAGGTCCGCGATACGGCCCACGCACTCCATGTAGCCCCCGACAGCGGGAAACTCTGGCGAGAAGCCGTAACGGCCACGCAGCACGTGCAGATCACTCGCGTGAACCGGGGTCGCCTTCACACGGATCAACGCCTGACCGGCGTCCGGCGTGGGAACAGGCCGGGATTCCAGCCGCAGGACATCGGTGGGCTCGCCAGCCGCTACGGCTACGAGCGCGCGCATGGATCGAGGCATGAGTGGCCTTTCGTCTCTCGGTCCACGAGGAACCCGGCGGACGCTCCAGGCAGAGCGATGCTGGGGTCGGCGCCCTGGCCGGTGCCGAGGCTGTGATCGGCATTGAACTCCTCCAGACCCTTACCGACTCACCCGAGGTGATCATGCAAGTGCTCTGGGCTCAAAGGTCTGCCGAGGCTCGTGCCCCGGACCCGCTCGCTGCGGCACGAGTGCGGACAGGCATCCGTCACTTCACGCTACGCCCAGCTTCGGGAAGGTTCTCGGCGGTGGACCATGACCACGGAGAGAATGCCTGCCGCGCCGATCCAGGACTCCGCATCAGCTGCTCGTGTCGGCGTCGCCGTCATTCGGCGGGTCTCTCTGCCTCCTGCCGTGTGGAGCGGAGTCGTCCCCTTGCTCTTCCAACAGTTCGAGGAGTGCGGCATCCGCCCTTTTCTGATCTTCCTTCGTCAGCTCGATCGGCGCGTTGTTGTAGACGGTGTAGCGATCCGGATCGGTGATGTTGGCGGCCCGCAGGGTGAACGTCAGCAGGCGCCGCCACCGCTTGCGGTGGCCGACTCTCGCTTGCAGTTGGACCTTGAAGTCACGGGCTTCCGGCATGAAGCCGGAAAACGGTGCCGCGAACTCGATGAAGACCTGTTGCGCTTCTCTGCCGAACACGACGAAGCCGGCCGGCAGCTTTGCCTCCTCATCCGGCCCGGGCTGGAGGCGAGACGGTGAGGACACCCACAGCAGTGGCAGGTGGGAGGCGGGCTCGTCTGAGAAGGTCAGGATGAGGTCCTGCACGACTATCGGCTTGGCGCCGGTGTTGTGAAGGATGAGCGGGAGCCGCAGGCGGGCGGTGGAAGAGTGGATGATTGCTGCGAAGGAAGATGCTCAGCTGCGGGAAGCCGTGGAGTCCGTGCAGGGACCGCGGGAACTCGCTGATCACGCGGCGCCGGGCGTCCAGCAGCCGTAGCCCGGGCGCCGGACGGGCGATGGCGGCGAACTCCTCGTGGACGCCGACGCTCTGCAGGACCCTGCGGATTTCGTCCCGGTGGCGGGGTCGGACACGGTGCAGCGGGCGGACAGCGCGGTCTCCAGCGCCTGGACCTGCCAACCCGCGCCTCCAGGCCGACGCGGAGTGCGGTCGCGATGTCCGTCATGGGCGCCGGGTTTTCGCGTGCGACGTCGAGGTCCTGGCTGGGGGCGGTTCACGAGGCGGTGTGCCCGCATGCCGTAACCGCCGGTGAGGACCAGTGGGTACGGGGACCGACGGGAGTGGATGAGGCCCCGAACCGGCCACCGGGCCGCGGTGGCAAGCCTCTTGACAACCTGAGCTTGTCACCGGGCCGCGGTGGCAAGCCACTTGACAATCTGAGCTGCAGTGAAGAACATACATTTCAGATTGGTGATCCTGTGCCCATCGGGAGCCCGCCTCAGTCGCGGCCTTCTCTCCAGGAGCCGATCTCCTTCTCCCCGTGATGACGCGTATGGCAAGGCCCGGTTACCCCCGGGCCTCTTTTCGTTGTGCGCCATGCATGACGTGTGCGACGCGACGACCGCCCCCGCTCGGCGCCCGGCCTCGTCCGCACCGGGGAGAGCCACCACCACCGCGTCCTGGACCGGTGGTCCTACCCGAGGAGGGACATTGGCGAACGGTGCCGGAAAGACCGCTGTGATCACCGGAGCGACCAGTGGCATCGGCCTGGCGATCGCGCATCGGCTGGGCGAGCTCGGCTTCCGGATCTTCCTGTGCGCCCGTAGCGCGGACGCCGTGAAGCTGACGGTCGAGCAGTTGCAGGCCGCGGGCTACGCCGCGGACGGCATCGCCTGCGACGTCCGCTCGGCCGAGCAGGTGCGGGCGATGGTGACCGCGGCGGCCGAGCGTTACGGCAGCATCGACGTCCTCGTCAACAATGCGGGCACCGGTGGCGGCGGCGTCACCGCGGATCTCACCGACGAGGCGTGGGCCAACGTCATCGACACGAACCTCAACAGCGTCTTCCACGTGACGCGCGACGTGCTTTCGATCGGCGGAATGCACGACAAGAGCTGGGGGCGGATCGTCAACATCGCCTCGACCGCCGGGAAGCAGGGCGTGGTGCTCGCCGCTCCGTACTCGGCGTCCAAGCACGGCGTCGTCGGATTCACCAAGTCGCTCGGCAACGAACTGGCGAAGACCGGGATCACCGTGAACGCGGTCTGTCCGGGATACGTGGAGACGCCGATGGCGGAGCGCGTGCGCAGCGGCTACGCCCAGGCGTGGGAGACCACCGAGGAGGACATTCTCCAGAGGTTCGAGGCGAAGATCCCGCTCGGTCGCTATTCGACCGTGACCGAAGTGGCGGGCATGGTCGGCTACCTCGTCAGCGACACCGCGGCCTCGGTGACCTCGCAGGCCATCAACGTGTGCGGCGGCCTGGGCAACTTCTGAGCCCCTTGCTGCCCTTCGGTAACGACCCAAGGAGGACTTCCCGTGAAGTACACCGCGTTCCTCGGCGTCCGGTTCGAACCCGAGTGGTTCCTCATGGACTCCGCTGAGCGGGAGAAGTTCGAGTCCGAGCATGTGTTCCCGATCCTCGCGAAGCACGCGCAGTTCCTGACGATCCGTCCGTTCCGTGCCTCGGCCTTCAGCTCCCGGCACACGAACTTCTTCCTCGTCCACTTCGACGACATCCCCTCGTACGACAGCCTCATCGAGGAGATGCGTGCCCGCCCGCTGATGGCCAACCGGTACGCCACCATCACGGACAACTTCATCGGCATCGAGGCCGCTCACTACACGGAGGGCGAGGAGAAGGCGGCCTGATGGCCTCGGCTCGCTCTACGCCCGACCGAGCACAACGACAGGGGAGCAAGCATGTCCACCATCGGAATCATCCTGGGCAGCAGCCGGCCGGGGCGGCAAGGAGAAGCGGTCGCCCGGTGGGTCCACGACATCGCGAGTGACCGCGACGACGCGACGTACGAACTCATCGACATCGCCGAGGCCGCACTGCCCCACTTCGACGAGGCGATTCCCCCCATGGCGGGCGCGTACGCGCAGCCGCACACCCTCGCCTGGGCCGAGCGGATCGCCCGGCTCGACGGGTTCGTCTTCGTGACGCCCGAGTACAACCACTCCGTGCCCGGCGCGCTGAAGAACGCCATCGACTTCCTGTTCGCCGAATGGGGGAACAAGGCGGCGGGCTTCGTGGGGTACGGGCCGACCGGAGCCATCCGCGCGGTGGAGCACCTGCGCCTGATCATGTCGGAACTCCAGGTCGCCACCGTGCGTGCGCAGGCGGCCCTGACCTTCGCCACGGACTTCGCCGACCGTACGACCTTCCGGCCCGCCAAGGAGAGCCGGGCGGTCGTCGAGCAGGTCCTGGACCAGGTCGTCTCCTGGGCCGAGGCACTGGAGCCCGTCCGCCTCAAGGCGCAGACATGACGACGGGAACGCGCCCGGGCGCCGTGGCCGCGCCGCCGGATGCGCCGGTGATCGTGGTCGGCGGGGGACCCACCGGTCTCATGCTGGCCGGTGAACTCCGCCTCGGTGGTGTGGAGGTGATCGTCCTCGACAAGCTGACCGAGCCGGTCACCGAGTCGCGCGGACTCGGCTTCACCGCCCGGGCCACCGAGGTCTTCGACCAGCGGGGTCTGCTGGACGGCTTCAAGAACCCCGAGATCAGCCCCAAGGGTCACTTCGGCGGCATCCCGATGGACTACGACGTGCTGCCCGGCGGGCACTTCGGGGTGCGCAACGTCGAACAGACCGAGACCGAGGGCGTGCTGACGCGGTGGGCCACCGGCCTCGGGGCCACGATCCGGCGCGGGTACGAGGTCACCGGGGTGAGGCAGTCCGAGGAACTCGTCGCGGTCGAGGTGTCCGGCCCACAGGGCGAGGAGGTGCTGCGCTGCTCCTACCTGGTCGGCGCGGACGGCGGCCGCAGCACCGTGCGGCAGGTCCTGGGGTTCGACTTCCAGGGGCACGACGCGACCTGCGAGATGTTCCTCGCCGACGTCGTGGGCGTCGGCATCCGGCCGCGCTTCATCGGCGAGCGGGTGCGCGGCGGCATGGTGATGGCCGCCAGGCTGAGTGACGACGTGGACCGTGTCATCGTCTGCGAACGCGGCACCGCACCCGCGGAGCGCACCGGTCCGCCCGACTTCCAGGAGGTCGCCGGGACCTGGCGGCGGCTCACCGGTGAGGACATCGGCCACGGTGAGGCCCGGTGGATCAGTTCCTTCACCGACGCCTCCCGGCTCGTCACCGAGTACCGTCGCGGACGGGTGTTCCTGGCCGGCGACGCCGCCCACATCCACCTGCCGGCGGGCGGCCAGGGCCTCAGCGTCGGCGTGCAGGACGCGGTGAACCTGGGGTGGAAACTCGCGGCCGTCGTCAGCGGCCACAGCGACGAGAGCCTGCTCGACACCTACCACCGGGAGCGGCACCCCGTGGGCGAGCGGGTCCTGACCAACACCCGGGCCCAGGGCCTCCTCTACCTCGGCGACAGCGAGGTAGAACCGCTGCGCGCGGTGGTGGGCGAACTGCTGGGCAACCCCGGCGTGGCCCGCCATCTGGCCGGAATGGTCAGCGGCCTCGACATCCGCTACGACATCGGCTCGGGGGAGCACCCCCTGCTCGGACTGCGGATGCCCCCGTGCGAGCTGCTGGTCGGCCAGGACGCCACCACCACGGCGCGCCTGCTGCACCCCGGCCGAGGCGTACTCCTCCAGCTCTCCGACGACCCCGCCCCGGCCGCGATCGCCGAACCGTGGGTGGACCGTGTCGCCGTGGTGTCGGCGATCTGCGCGGACGAACGGCTCACCGGTACGCACGCGGTACTGCTGCGCCCCGACGGCCACATCGCCTGGGCGGCGCCCGACGGAGGGGACCTGGCCGAAGCGCTCGGCACCTGGTTCGGGGTCGCTGACCGCGCCCGGCCGACGGTGCCCGCGGCACGTCGGTGACGAGGCCCGCGGCGACGTCGGTACCGAAGGCACATCCCGACAGAAGGAGACCATGATGCACAGCACCCTGATCGTCGCCCGGATGGATCCGCGCTCGATCGGCGACGTGAGCCGGTTGTTCGGCACGTTCGACCGGACGGACATGCCGGAGCGCATGGGCACGGTGCGCCGACAGCTCTTCAGCTACCAGGGCCTCTACTTCCACCTCCAGGACTTCGAGTCCGAGAACGGCGGCGAGCGGATCGCCGAGGCGCGCTCGCACCCGCTCTTTGTGGGGATCAGCGAAGACCTCAAGGCACACATCGACGCCTACGACCCCGAGACGTGGCGGTCGCCTTCCGACGCGATCGCTCAGCGCTTCTACCACTGGGAGCAGGGCGCGTAAGCGTCCTCGGCAAGCCATCACCAGGAGAAACCCCATGACCGTTGCCGTGTTCACCCTCGACGATCTCCAACGGATCCTGATCAGCGTGGCGGGCGCCGACGAAGGCATCGACCTGGACGGGGAGAGCGCGGACACGCTGCTCACCGACCTCGGGTACGACTCGCTCGCCCTGCTGGAGACTGCCGCGGTCGTCTCCCGGGAGTACGGCGTCACCCTCGACGACGAGGCCGTCACCGCCGTCACCACACCGCGCGGTTTCGTCGGTCTGGTCAACGACTCCGCCTGAGGGGGCCCGTCGCCCCTACCCGACCGCGTACCCCCATTCCCCGAACGAGCCGGGAGGCATGATGTCCGGACCGAAGGTCCACGAAGTGGAGCACGAGATCACGGTCGCCGCATCGGCGAAGGCCGTCCACCAGCTTCTCGCCGAGGTGGAGAACTGGCCCCAGATGTTCCCGCCGAGCGTGCACGTGGAGCGCTTCGAGCAGGACGGCGAACACGAACGGATACGGATCTGGGCCACGGCCAACGGCGCGGCCAAGACCTGGACGTCCCGCAGGCGTCTCGCCCCCGCCGAAGGCCGGATCGAGTTCCGGCAGGAGGTGTCGAGCCCGCCGGTCGCCACGATGGGCGGCACCTGGATCGTGGAGGCGGAAGGTGAGGAGCGCTGCCGGGTGCGGCTGCTGCACGACTACCGTGCCGTCGACGACGACCCGGCCGCCCTGGAGTGGATCACCGCCGCCGTCGACCGCAACAGCCGGGCCGAGTTGGACGCGCTCAAGGCCAACGCCGAGGCGGCGGCCGCCGGTTCGAGCCCGCTGTTCTCGTTCGAGGACAGCTGCCGGATCGCCGGACGAGCGCAGGACGTCTTCGACTTCATCAACGAGGCGGACCTGTGGCAGGAGCGGCTGCCGCACGTCGCCCGGGTGCACCTGGAGGACGAGGACGGACTACAGCTGCTGGAGATGGACACGCACTCGCCGGACGGGTCGGTCCACACCACCAAGTCGGTACGCGTGTGCCTCGCCCCGCACCGCATCCACTACAAGCAGATCCAGGTGCCGGCCCTGATGACGCTGCACACGGGGCAGTGGCGCTTCGAGGAGAACGCCGACGGCGTCCTGGCCACGTCCCAGCACACGGTCGCCGTCAACGAGGCCAACATCGCTGCGGTCCTCGGCGAGAACGCCACCGTGGCGGACGCCCGAGCCATGGTCCGCAAGGCCCTCGGCACCAACAGCCTGAGCACCCTCGCCCACGCCAAGGCCCACATCGAGGGCAGCGGTTCATGAGTACCGCGCGCACCGGCCGTCCGGGGACAGGAGGATGACACGGAACGACGTCACCGAGGCGGCGCAGGTGCTCGTGGTCGGGGCCGGCCCGGTGGGGCTGCTGCTCGCGGGTGACCTGCGGCGGTACGGAGTGGATGTCGTGCTCGTCGATCGGCTGGCGCGGCCGATGACCGAGTCCCGGGCCTCGCAGCTCAACGCCCGCACGATGGAACTGCTCGACCAGCGGGGCCTGCTGGAGGAACTCGGCAATCCGCAACACGAGAGCGCCGGTCACTTCGGGGGCCTGCGCTTCGACGCGACCGGCACGGCGAGCAGGCACGCGGGCAACTGGAAGGTGCCTCAGTTCCACACGGAGTCGGTGCTGACCCGGTGGGCGCTTGCCGCGGGCGTCGACCTGCGCCGGGAGCATGAACTGTGCGAGCTGCGCGTCACCGACGACGCGGTGGCCGCCGTGCTGCGGACGCCCACGGGCCTGCGCACCTGGCGCGCCGAGTATGTGGTGGGCTGTGACGGCGCCGAGAGCACGGTACGCGCCCTCGCGGGCTTCGAGCTCGCGGGCACCGACGCCGTACGCGAGTTGCTGCGCGCCGACATCGAGGGCGTGCGGGTGCCCGACCACCGGTTCGAACGCCGCGAACGCGGCTTCGCCGCCTCCGCGCGGCGCCCCGACGGCGTCACCCGCGTGATGGTGCACGAGTTCGGCCGGCCCCCGGTCCGCCGTGCCGGCCCGCCGTCGTTCGCCGAGATCGCCAAGGTCTGGGGGACGGTCACCGGCGAGGACATCAGCGGGGCCGCACCGATCTGGCTCGACTCCTTCGACGACGCCTGCGCTCAGGCCACCCGGTACCGGCGCGGACGCGTGCTGCTCGCGGGCGACGCGGCCCATGTCCACATGCCCGTCGGGGGGCAGGCGCTCAACCTCGGGTTGCAGGACGCGGCCAACCTCGGCTGGAAGCTGGCCGCGCACCTGCGCGGCTGGGCGCCGCCCGGCCTGCTCGACAGCTACCACGAGGAGCGTCACGGCGTCGGCGAACGGGTCCTGCACAACGTACGGGCGCAGGGGCTGCTCCTGTTCGGCGGGGCCGAGGTCGACCCGGTGCGAGCGGTGCTCACCGAGCTGCTGGCCGGGACCGGGGTCGGGAACCTGTTCGCACGCACGCTGAGCGCGCTCGACGTGCGCTACGACATGGGCCCCGACGCCGCCCCGCTGCTGGGCGCGCGGATGCCCGACCTCGACCTGATCGTCGACGGCGGGCGCACGACGGTGGGTCGGCTGCTGCACGACGGGCACGGGGTCCTGCTCGACCTGACCGCGGACGGTGCCGCCGCCGAGCGCTTCCGGGCGGCGCTGCCCGCCGGGACAGACCAGATACGCGCCGTCACCGCGCGCCCCGTGCGGGAGCACACCGATGGAGCGGTGTTCCTGCTCCGGCCCGACGGGCACGTCGTGTGGACCGACCGGGTACGGACGCCACTGGTGCGAGCGGCGCGTCACTGGTTCGGCGTCTGACGCACGCATGCCCGTCATCTGATTCCTGTCGTTTCAGTGGAGGGAAAATTCATGAGCCATCGAGTTGTCATCACCGGTATAGGAGTGCTGGCACCCGGAGGTGTCGGTACCAAGAACTTCTGGTCGCTGATCAGCGAGGGACGCACGGCGACGCGCACCCTGACGCGCTTCGACCCCACGCCGTACCGCTCGCGGGTCGCGGCCGAGGTCGACTTCCGCCCGCAGGAGCACGGCCTGCGGGCCCAGGAGATACGTCGGATGGACCGTGCCGCACAGTTCGCGGTGGTCGCCACCCGCGAGGCGGCGACCGACAGCGGGCTCGAACTGTCCGAGCTGGACCCGCACCGGATCGGCGTGACGATCGGCAGCGCCGTCGGAGCCACCACCAGCCTGGAGGACGAGTACCGGGTGGTGAGCGACGACGGCTCGGCGAACCTCGTCGACCACGCGTACGCCACCCCGCATCTGTACGACTACCTCGTGCCGAGCTCGTTCGCCGCCGAGGTGGCGTGGTCGCTCGGTGCCGAGGGGCCGAGCACGGTGGTGTCCACCGGCTGCACCTCGGGCATCGACGCGGTGGGCCACGCCGTCGAGCTGATCCGTGAGGGCGCCGCCGACGTGATGATCACGGGCGCGACAGAGGCCCCTCTCGCGCCGATCACGGTCGCCTGCTTCGACGCGATCAAGGCCACTACCGTGCACAACGACGATCCCGAGCACGCCTCCAGGCCCTACGACAGCACGCGCAACGGCTTCGTCCTCGGCGAGGGCGCGGCGGGATTCGTGCTGGAGGAGTACGAGAGCGCGAAGCGGCGCGGCGCCACCATCTACGCCGAGATCGTCGGCTACGCCACACGCAGCAACGCCTACCACATGACCGGCCTGCGTCCGGACGGCGCCGAGATGGCCGAGGCGATCACGGCGGCGCTCGACGAGGCCCGCCTCAACCCCAGCGACCTCGACTACGTCAACGCCCACGGTTCCGGCACCAAGCAGAACGACCGCCACGAGACGGCCGCGTTCAAGCGCAGCCTCGGTGAGCACGCCTACCGGCTCCCGGTGAGCTCCATCAAGTCGATGGTGGGCCACTCACTCGGGGCGATCGGCTCGATCGAGATCGCCGCCTCCGCGCTGGCGGTCAAGGAGAACGTGGTACCGCCCACCGCCAACCTGCACCAGCAGGACCCCGAACTGGACCTGGACTACGTGCCGTTGACCGCGCGCGACTGGAAGACCGACCGGGTGCTCACCGTGGGCAGCGGATTCGGTGGTTTCCAGAGCGCGATGGTGCTGGCCCGGCCTGGAAGGAGCGCCGCGTGACGGCCGTCGCGGTCACTGGAATCGGTGCCATAGCCCCCAACGGGCAGGGCACCGAGGAGTACTGGAAGTCCACTGTCGAAGGACTCAGCGGCATCACCACGATCAGCCGGTTCGACGCCTCCGGCTACCCGTCGAAGCTGGCCGGCGAGGTGACCTTCGACGCCGCCGCACACCTGCCCAGCAGGCTGATCCCGGCGACCGACCACATGACGCGGCTCTCCATCGCCGCCGCGGACTGGGCGCTCGACGACGCGGCGGTGCGGCCGTCGGAGCTGCCCGACTTCAGCACCGGCGTGATCACCGCCGGCTCCGCGGGGGGCTTCGAACTCGGCCAGCGCGAACTGGAGAACCTGTGGGGCAAGGGCCCCAAGTACGTCAGCGTGTACCAGTCCTACGCCTGGTTCTACGCCGTCAACTCCGGCCAGATCTCGATCCGGCACGGCATGCGCGGACCCAGCGGTGTGGTCGTGAGCGACCACGCGGGCGGTCTCGACGCGATCGCCCAGTCCCGGCGGCAGATCCGCAAGGGCACCAAGCTGATCATCTCGGGCGGCGTGGACGGCTCGCTGTGCCCCTGGGGCTGGGTCGCGCAGATGACGGACCCCAGGATGAGCTCCTCCACGGATCCTCGCGGGGCGTATCTGCCCTTCGACCTGAGGGCCGGCGGGTATGTGCCGGGCGAGGGCGGCGCGCTGCTCGTGATGGAGGACATGGCGCACGCGCGCGAGCGCGGAGCGCGGATCTACGGCGAGATCGCCGGATACGGCGCGACGACCGACCCCAGGCCGGGCAGCTCCCGCGAGCCCGGTCTGCGCCGTGCGCTCACGATCGCGCTCGACGACGCGGAGGTCTCCCCGGACGACGTGGACGTCGTCTTCGCGGACGCGGCCGCCGTGCCCGAGCTCGACCGGATCGAGGTCGAGGCGATCAACCGTGTCTTCGGGGCGGGTCGGGTGCCGGTCACGGCACCGAAGACGATGACCGGCCGCCCGGCGGCCGGAACGGCGTCGCTGGACGTCGCGGGGGCGCTCCTGGCGATCCGGGACGGTGTGATCCCGCCGACCGTGAACGTCTCGCGCGCGCCCGACTACGACATCGACCTGGTCACCGGGAGCGCCCGCCGGGTCCCCGTGCGCACCGCGGTCGTGCTGGCCAGGGGCCAGGGCGGGTTCAACTCCGCGGTCGTGGTGCGCGCGGCGCGATGAGCGCACAGCACAGGAACACGACGGTGTTCCAGAGGACCTCTTCGACAGGGTGGAACTGTGAGCAGTGAATTCAGCATCGACGACCTCAAGCGCATCCTCGCCGAGGGAGCGGGCGGCGAGAACGAGCTGATGGGCGACATCCAGGACGTCGCGTTCGAGGATCTCGGCTACGACTCCCTCGCGCTTCTGGAGACGGGCATCCGGATCGGCCGGGAGTACGGCCTGGAGTTCGAGGACACGGCCTTCGTCGACGTCGACACCCCCCGCGACCTGGTCGGTGTCGTCAACGCCCATCTGCTGGACCACACGGCACGTAGCTGACCCCCCATAGCTCACCAAGGAGTTCGGCATGACGACGAGCACCATCCCCAGCACCGACATCGATCCCTACAGCGACGCGTCGATCCTCTCGCCGTACGAGGACTACCGGCGGTTGCGCGACCTCGGCCCCGTGGTGTGGCTGGAGGCGCACCAGGTCTTCGCGGTCGGCCGGTATCGCGAGGTCTACGACGCGCTGCACGACCACACCACGTTCTCCTCGGGCTCCGGCGTGGGACTGACCGAGACGCTCAACAAGGCGCAGAAGGGCAGCAGCTTCACCAGTGATCCGCCGTACCACGGTTACGTACGCGGGTTGGTGGCCCGGCATCTGAAGCCCAAGGAACTGGAGCAGCTCCACGGCTACATCGAGGGCTGGGCGAACCGGCTGGTCGACGAGCTCATAGAGAAGGGCACGTTCGACGCGGTCACCGACTTCGCCCAGGCGTTTCCGCTGGCGGTCGTTCCCGATCTGCTCGGCTGGCCCGGCGAGGAGGGCAAGGAGCGGCTGTTGGAGTGGGCGACCGCCGGCTTCAACGCCTTCGGCCCGCTCAACGATCGCACCATGTCCGGCTTCCCGCTGCTGAAGGAGATGTCCGAGTTCCTCCAGCGGATGTCGATCCCCGGGAACCTGCGGCCGGGCAGCTGGGGCGCCGAGCTGGTCAGCGACGCCAAGGAAGGCAAGATCGAGGAGTACCTGCTGCCGGGTCTGCTCGGAGACTTCCTCGCGCCCTCGATGGACACCTCCGTCAGCGCGCTGTCCAGCATGCTCTGGCTGTTCGGCGCGCACCGGGACCAGTGGGAGCTGCTCCGCGAGGACGAGGCCCGCATTCCGCACGCGTTCAACGAGATCCTGCGCATCGAGTCCCCCCTGCGCGGCTTCACCCGGCTGACCACGCGCGAGCGGGAACTGGGCGGTGTCCCGCTGGCGGCCGACTCGCGGGTCCTGCTGCTGTACGGCTCGGCCAACCGCGACGAGCGCCAGTGGAACGACCCCGAGAAGTTCGACATCGGCCGGCCCGGCGTCGCGCAGCACATCGGCTTCGGTCACGGCATCCACGGCTGCGTCGGCCAGGCGCTCTCCCGGCTGGAGGGGCACAGCCTCCTGAAGGCACTGTCCACGCGGGTGCGCTCGATTGAGATCGGAGAGCCCACCTGGCGGCTGCACAACACGATCCGGGGCATCGCGTCCCTGCCCGTGACGCTGCGGACGTGACCGTGTCCCGACGGAAGGCGGCAGCGGAATGAGGATCCTCGTCGACCGACGTCGCTGCGAGGGGCACGGGTTGTGCGAAGGCGTGGCGCCGAAGCTGCTGTCGGCCGACGAGGGCCACGCCGAGCTGCTCGTGGACGGTGACGTGCCGACGGACCAGCAGACCGCCGCTGTGATCGCGGTGCGGGTATGTCCCATCGCCGCGCTCAGGATGATCTGAGTGCCCGGAACGAAGAACGGAGGGTGGTGCCGACGATGAGCATGACAGCCTACGTGTTCCCGGGTCAGGGTTCGCAACGGGTGGGCATGGGACGCGCTCTGGCCGAGCGGCATCAGGACCTGCTCGACTCCCACTACCGGGTCGCCGACGAGGCGCTGGGAATCCCCCTGACGGAGCTGTGCTGGAACGGCCCGGCCGAGGAACTGCGGGTCATGCCCGTGACCCAGCCCGCGGTGTTTTTGACCAGCGTCGTCACCCACGAGGTGCTTCGCGAGCACGGGGTGGTGCCCGACATCGTGGCCGGACACAGCCTGGGCGAGTTCGCGGCAATGGTCGCCGCCGGGGTGCTCGACTGGGTCGACGGCCTGCGCCTGGTCCGGCTGCGGGGTGAGCTGATGGACGCGGTCAACCGCGAGGTCCCGGGCAGCATGGGAGCGGTCGTCGGCGTCGGGGCGGCGGAACTGGAGGGCCTGTGCGCCCGGGCCGCCGCCGACACCGGCGAGGTCGTCGAGATCGCCAATCACAACGACCACCGTCAGATCGTGGTCGCCGGACAGACCGGGGGTGTGGCGCGCCTTCTCGAACTCGCCGAACAGGACGGAGCTCAGCGGGTGTTGACACTCGACGTGGGCGGGTCTGCGCACTGCAGCCTGCTGTCCGGCATCGAGCCGGAGTTCCGGCGGGCGATCGAAGGGCTCGATCTGCGCGACCCGGTGATCCCCGTGATCTCGGCGGTGACGGCCGCCCCCGTCCGTACGGCCGGGGAGGCCGCCGCCTGTCTGTGGCGGCAGTTCACCGGCCGGGTGCGGTGGACCGAAACGGTGGAGGCGTTGACGACGGCGGGCGTGGGCCGGTTCGTGGAGGTGGGGCCCGGCAGGACGCTGAGCAAACTCTGCGGCCGGCTGGCCCCGGCCGCAGAGGCGTACCGGACCAACGACGTCGAGCACGTCGACCGCGTGGTCGAGACCCTCGGCACGGCACCGCGGCACGGGGCGTGGACGTGATGCGCGGCCGCCCGGTGGCCCTGCTCCTGCCGGGCCAGGGCTTCCAGCACGCGGGCATGGCGGTAGAGCTCTACAAGCGAGACGCGGCCTTCGCGGCCGCGGCCGACAAGTTCCTCACGGCGCTGGGCCCGGAGGGGGGCGCGGTCCGGGACGACTGGCTGGCCGGCTCGGACGGCGAGACGGCGGACCGGGGCACACGGGCGCAGCCGCTGCTCTTCATGACCGGTTACGCGGTCGGCCGGGCCTTGGCGAGCAGGGGCGTGCGTCCGGACGTGCTGATCGGCCACAGCATCGGTGAGCTGGCCGCTGCCACGCTGGCCGGAGTACTCGACCTGCCTGCGGCGGGCCGGATCATCGCGGGCCGTTGTGCCGCGCTCGACGACGCCCCCGCCGGCGGCATGCTCGCCGTGGCGGGGGTGCCCGAGCGGGTTCTGGACTGCGTACGGGGAGGTCCGGCGGGTGAGCACGTGGTGCTTGGCGCACACAACGGCCGGGCGCAGACCATCCTCAGCGGGCCGGAGCCCCATCTCACCGACGCTGCACGGGCGCTGCGGGAGGCGGACCTGGTGGCACGCCGGGTGCGGGCCTTCGAACCGTGGCACTCGCCCGCCATGGGCCAGGCCGCCCGCCGGTTCACCGAGGTGATCGGGGCCGAGACGCTGCGCCCTCCCAAGATCCCGATCATGTCGACGCGTACGGGCCGTTTGGTCACCGCGGCCGAGGCGGTACGACCCGAGTTCTGGGCGGGACAGATCGCGGCGCCCGTGCTGTTCTGGCCCGCCCTCGGCGCGGTGCTCGACGATCAGGATCACCTCCTGGTCGACGGGAGCCCGGCCGGCGGACTGGCGACACTCGCGCGCGGGCATCCGTCGGTGCGGCGGGGCGCCAGCGCGGTGGTGTCCTTGCTGGCGCCGCCGGGACGGGACGCCTGGAGCGCGTGGACGAGCGGGCTCGCACAGCTGTCGGCCGCGGGTGTCTGACCTGACAAAGGCGGGGTTCCGGTGACCACCGGAACCCCGCCTTTTCTGATGTCCGCTCAGCTCCCCAGCGCGGAGTGGAGATCCTCGGCGTGGTAGAAGACCCTGCCCGAGACCTTGCGGCGCCGCCACTGATACTGGCTGGCGAGGCGGTAGATGCTTCCGCTGGGTATCTTCCAGAGCACTTCGATGTCCGCCACGCTGTACCAGGTACGCCGGTGATCTCGGAGCGTCTGCATGCGCGCCGAGAGTGCCGCCCACTCGCCGGCGGCCCACCAGTGTGCGCGGTCCGCGCTGCACCGGATCTCGGACGGCTTCGGCTGCGCGCCCGGGACGACCTTGACCACGGCGCGGAGCCTGCCGGTGCAGCCGGCCCGCACGCACGAGCCGACCGGAATGACGCGGACGCTGCGGGAGTCGCTCGCCCGCCGGGCGAGCCGCATCAGGGTGGTGAGCTCATCGATGAGGTCATGTGCGGCCGAGTGGCCGGAGAGCCACGGGACGTTCTCGTGGAGGAAGCGGGCCAGCCCCACGATGTGGCGCTGCGGGGCCTCGACTCCCCGCTCCTCGGCGATGAGTCCGGCCCAGGAGGCCAGGACCGTCATGATCGAGGAGCGGACCTCGGCTGCCGCCGTGTTGAACGGCATGCCTTGGTGGCTGTTGGAGCTGGTCACCCTTTCCTCATGGGAATTTACTCCCCCCAAGCTGAGTTCACAGCTGAGATAGAGAGTCGGAAGCCTTCGCAGCATAATGGAAAGGTGCTCTCTGCAACTGGCGCACAGGCTGCTCGAAGTCTCGTTCAGGCAATCGGTCGCACGGTACTGAGGGTGGCTGTGAGTTTGCGCTACGCAGACCATGACGCTCTTCCATTTCCCCGTTTTCCAGGCCATGTGATCGGCCTCGTCCATGCTTCAAATTGTAAATGAAAGCAATTCCATGATGGAGTGTCTCCGTCATGAATATAGTGATGGGGAAGTGATTTTTGATCATGGAAAGTTCACGGGGTCTCGCATGCGGAATCCGCGCAGGCCACACCTGTTCGGTCATGACGAAGCCCCCATGACGGGGGCTCTGGTGGCGCTGTCCCCGTGGGGGCTTCTTGTTTAGTTTTGAATGATTGTCGGGACGCGACCTGGCTGAAAAGTGCCCGCTACATCCTTCCCCTCACTGCCGCGAAAGCGGCGCGTTTCAGAGCCAGCCGGCGTCCGTGGCAATGCGCACGGCGTCCACTCGGGTGCGCGCGTTGAGCTTGCTCTCCACGGTGGTCAAGTAGTTGCGGACGGTACCGGGGGACAGGTTGAGCCGGGCAGCGATGGCCGGAACGGCCTCGCCGGTGGCCACGAAGCGGAGCACTTCGAGCTCGCGTTCGGTAAGCGGGGGGACCGGTGTCTGCCAGGCGGACATTGCGATATCCGCGTCGATGACACGTCGTCCTGCTGCGAGATCCCTTATGGCGCTGACGAGTTTATCCGGTGGTGAGTCCTTGTGCAGGAACCCCGCGACTCCGATGTTCAGCGCTTGGCGCACCATACCCGGACGCCCGCGGTTTGCCAGAATGAGCGTACGTGTTTCCGGTAGCTCGTCATGAATGGTCTGTATCAACGGCAGGCCGTCCAGGATCAGCATATCCATATCGATTACTGCTACGTCCGGCCGGTGAAGTCGGGATGCGGGCAGAATATCCTTGCTCCGCCCCGGGTCGGCGACGGTTTTGATGTCGCTTTCCTGTGCGAGTAAGGCAAGAAATGCCCCTCGTATCATTTCCCTTTCTTCGGCGAGCAAGACATTAATCACTTTTCCCCCAAGGTGTCATCGCGAGCGCTCGGCGTCCTGTGCACCGCCATCCTCGCCCGGTCAGGTCGCTCAAAAGCCTAGCCCCTGGTCGCTAGTTTTCAAGAGCAATCTTTTCCGATCCAATGCGCGCATACGGATCTGCGCAAGACCGACCCACTGACGGGGTGTTATCTGCGAGTCGGGGGGTAGTCGGCGCGTGCGCGGGGGAGGCGCGGCGCCGCGGACCGGGCGGATGTCACAGCACCGCGCGGTCCTTCAGGGGTTCCCACCACCGACGGTTCTCGCGGTACCAGGCGACGGTCTCGGCCAGACCGGTCGCGAACTCCTTGCGCGGCCGGTACCCCAACTCGGTTCGGATCTTGGTGCAGTCGACCGAGTAGCGAAGGTCGTGCCCCTTGCGGTCGGCGACGTACTCGACCATGTCCCGGCCGGCACCGCACTCCGCGAGCAGCAGCTCGGTGAGTTCCCTGTTGGTCAGCTCGGTGCCGCCGCCGATGTTGTAGACCTCGCCGGGCCTTCCCGTCGTGCGGACCAACTCGATCCCCTGCACGTGGTCGTCGATGTGCAGCCAGTCCCGGACATTGAGCCCGTCGCCGTACAGGGGCACCTTCTTGCCGTCCAGCAGATTGGTCACGAACAGAGGGATGGCCTTCTCCGGGAAGTGGTGGTGCCCGTAGTTGTTGGAGCACCGGGTCACGCGCACGTCCAGGCCGTGGGTGCGGTGGTAGCTCAGGGCGAGGAGATCACTCGACGCCTTGGACGCCGAGTACGGCGAGTTGGGATGCAGCGGATGGTCCTCCGGCCAGGAGCCCTCGTCGATGGACCCGTACACCTCGTCCGTCGAGATGTGGACGAACGTGCGTGTCCCGGCACGCAGGGTGGCGTCGAGCAGAACCTGGGTTCCCACCACATTGGTCCGGACGAACGCGGCCGAGCTCCTGATCGAGCGGTCCACATGCGACTCGGCGGCGAAGTGCACGACCTGGTCGGCGCGTTGCGTGAGGGATCTCACGAGGGGCTCGTCGCAGATGTCGCCGTGGACGAAGGTGAAACCGGGGTGCGCGCGCACCGGGTCGAGGTTGGCCGGATTTCCCGCGTAGGTCAGCGCGTCGAGCACGGTCACGGAGAGACCGCCCGGCCCCTGCGGGGAGAGGAGTGTGCGCACGTAGTGGGAGCCGATGAACCCGGCCCCGCCCGTGACCAGTATGTGAGTGCTCGTCATGACGAGATCTGCACCTTGCTGTGGTCGCCGAGAAGGAGTCGGTGGGCGTGCGGCACGGCGGGCGCCGGTGTGACCGTGACGTTGCGTCCGATCAGGGACGCCTCGACCCGGCGTACACCCTTGATCGACGAGTCCCGCAGCACGATGGAGAACTCGATCTCGCTGTTCTCGATGCGGCAGTCCTCCGACACGGACGTGTAGGCGCCGATGTAGGAGTCGGCGATCACGGTGCCCCGGCCGATGATGGCGGGGCCGACGACGCGTGACCTGCGCACGCGCGCCCCCTCCTCGATCCGGACCCGGCCGATGATCTGGCTCTCGTCGTCGACGTCGCCCTCGATCCGGGGCTCGAGCGTCTCGAGCACCGACCGGTTGACCTCCAGCATGTCCACGACGTTGCCGGTGTCCTTCCAGTAGCCGGAGATCGTCGTGGAGCGCACGTCGCGCCGCTCGTCGATGAGCCACTGAAGGGCGTGAGTGATCTCCAGCTCTCCGCGTTGGGAGGGCTTGATCGAACGCACCGCCTCGTGGATGGCCGGAGTGAACAGGTACACACCGACGATCGCGAGGTCGCTCTTGGGCCGGGGAGACTTCTCCTCCACGCTCGCGACGTTGCCCGCGGCGTCCAGCTCGGCCACGCCGAAGACCGTGGGGTTGGGCACGTGAGTCAGCAGGATCTGGGCGTCGGGGCGGTCCGACACGAAATTGTCCACCAGTTCGGTGATACCGCCGACTATGAAGTTGTCGCCCAAATACATGACGAAATCCTCGTCCTCGAGGAATTCACGTGAGATCAAGACGGCGTGGGCGAGGCCGAGCGGTTTCTCCTGGGGGATGTAGGTGACGTCGAGTCCGAACGTGGAACCGTCGCCGACCGCCTCTTCGATCTCGTCCGCGGTTTCACCCACGATGATTCCCACGTCGGTGATTCCTGCCTGGGCGATGGCTTCCAGGCCGAAGAAGAGAACGGGCTTGTTGGCTACCGGTACCAGTTGTTTCGCTGTGGTGTGCGTGAGCGGGCGCATCCGCGTACCCGCGCCTCCCGAGAGGACGAGCGCCTTCATGTGACAAGCCCCCAAATGACTGCATGAATCAGAGTCAATGTCCACGTTCCTGGCGACAGAATTTATGCATCGAGAGGCGGGCGTGTCCAGTCGTCTGTGATTTTGATTACCGAATCGGATATGCAGTGTCGCGTATTCGTGATTTCCGCATGCTGTGCTCCTGCATTTCTCACGGCGTTTGTGCTTTTGTATGTCGGGAGGACCCGGCCGGAGGGTCCGGGGGAATGTAAGCCCTCCGGCCGGGTCGGTTCATGGACCCTTTCGCAGGGTCAGTTCGTGCTCGGTTCGGGTCGCGTGGCCTCCGGCTGCTGCGCGGGGGTCCCCTTGTGGGGGGCCACGAACAGCGTGGTCACCAGCGCCAGACCCAGCAGCGCGGCGCACGCGTAGCTGGCCACCGCCAGGCCGTGGGACATCGCCTCGCGGGCCGCGTCCGCGACCGCGGCGGTCCGCTCGTCGTCGGAGAGCGACTGGATCACCGAGCCGGCGCTGTCCGTCACGACGGAACTGAACCTGTCGGCTTCGGTCGCCTTGAGTCCGGAGTCGGTGAGCCGGTCGCTCAGGTCGGTGGCGAGCGTGCTGAAGAACAGCGTGGTCAGGACGGCGATGCCCAGCGCGGAGCCCAGTTCGCGAGCCGCGCTCTGGACGCCCGACCCCTGTCCGGCGCTCTGCGGAGGAACGTCCACCAGGACGATGTTGGTGACCTGCGCCGTCGCGAAGCCCACGCCGATGCCGTAGATGAACAGCGCGATCGCGATCGCCCACCAGGAGGTGTCGGTCGCGGCGATCAGGCCCAGCATCACGAGACCGCCGGCTTCCAGGACGAGACCGATCCGCACCTGGGACAGCGGCGGGACGGTGGCGGCCATGCCGAAGCTCGCGCCGCTGGCGAAGAAGCTGCCCACCGCGAGGGCGACGAGCGCGAGGCCCGCCTCGAACGCGCTGTAGTCCAGGGTGAACTGGAGCCACAGGGGCAGTACCGCGATGACGCCGAACTCGCCGAGTCCGACGATCAGCGTCACGACATTGCCGTTGCGGAAGGACGGGATGGAGAAGAGCTTGACGTCCATCAGCGGTGCGCCGCTGTTGCGGCCCAGCGCCGCCTGGCGGCGCCAGAACGCCCACAGCGTCACGGCCGACACGATGAACGAGACGAGCACCGGAGAGGGGCCCCCGCTCCACGAGAACCCGCCGATGTCCAGGGACTCGGTGGTGATCAGCCAGCCGTAGGTGCGCCCCTCGATCAGGGCGAACGCCAGCAGACCGAGCCCGATCGCCGACAGGACACCGCCGATGCCGTCGACGCGGCCCCGCGCCCGTGGGGACTCGGACAGGTAGACGACCGCCCCCGCGATGATCAGGGCGACCAGGGGGATGTTGATGCCGAAGGCCCAGCGCCAGGAGATGTCGGCCAGCCAGCCGCCGAGCAGCGGGCCCACGGCCGCCGCGGCGCCGATGGTCGATCCCCAGATGGCGAAGGCCTGGCCCCGGGCTTTGCCGGTGAACGTGGAGTTCACCAGGGCCAGTGACGTCGGCAGGATCATGGCGCCGCCGATGCCCTGCAGGGCGCGGGCCAGGATCAGGATGCCGCCGTTGGGGGCGACCGCGGCCACCAGGCTCGTGACGCCGAAGACGACGAGCCCCATGACGAAGATCTTGCGGGCGCCGTGCAGGTCGGCGAGGCGTCCGGCGAGCAGGAGGAGTGCCGCGAAGGCGATCGCGTAGGACTCCTGGATCCACTGTGCCTCGGCCGAATCGATCGAGAGGTCCTCGATGATCGGGGCCAGGATGACGTTGACGATCGTGATGTCGACGACGATCAGCGCCACGCCTAAGGAAACTGCCACCAGGCCGAGCCATTGGCGCATGGATGGGGGTTCCGCGGTGCCGTTCAAGGTACCTCCACTGTGATGTATCTTTACTGTGAAGGTATCGACTCCCCGGGTACGGTGTCAAATCGCGGGGCCGCGGGGCCGCAGGGCCGCCGGTACGGATCGAGGACGGAGCATGACGATGGAGAGAGCGGACTTCGGCGGGCTGGAGGTACAGCGCGACCGGCTCATGGACGGGCTGCGTGCCTTCGGCGCCAACTACGCGGAGTTCACCCAGCGGTTCGCGACCTGGCTGGGCCTGCACTCCACCGACGCCGCGGCTCTGGTCGAGATCTTGTACGCCGAGGACAAGGGAGCGCCGCTGTCGCCCGCCCGGCTGAGCGAGCGCATCTCCCTGTCGTCCGGCGCGACGACCGCGCTGCTGAACCGGCTGGAGGCGGCCGGGCACATCGTGCGCACCCGTGAGCACACCGACCGCAGGATCGTGACACTGCGCAGCAGCCCGCATGTGAAGCCGCGCGCCGAGGAGTTCTTCGGTCCCTACGCCAGGCGCATGGCCGTCGAGTTGTCGCAGTTCACCCCTGAGCAGCTCAACCAGTTCGAGGACTTCATCGTCCACCTGCGCGAGACCATGGACTCGCTGCTCTCGCGTGAGTACAAGGAGAGCCGCACGGGCGGGCGTTCCGTGCCCCCCGGCCGGGGCTGACCTCGGCGGCTTCACCCCGCCGGGCCGTTCAACGGGATCGTGGTCAATGCGCGTACGGAGGAGTTGGTTCCTCATCCCGTACTTCCCGGTGAGAGGTCCTCCCCATGCCCCCTGCCGGCCCACTTCAACGGCGGGGTCAACCTGCCCGACGCCGCCACCGTCACGCGTGCCTCGGCCGAAGGCGTCCCCGTCGGTGTCCGGAGACTGCCCGCCGGCGTGCGCATGCAGGCCGAGTACCCCACCCCCATGGCGTTGGCCAACCTTTTCCACCCCGACGACCGGGAGCGGATCACCCCGTCCTACGAGCGAGCGCTTCTCGGCGACCTCGCCTGCGGCCCGCGTGGATCTCCTTCACCGTTCCCCAGAACCGCTGCGACGAGGCGTACTTCGCCCCGCCGGCCGGCCTGCGGACCGGTCCCGAGACCGAGCTCTACCTGTCGGTGGTGCCCTACCACAGGACCAGCAGGCCCCCGGCACGGCGGAGGCACAGGCCGGGCTCATCGACCGGTTCCTCCCCGGGGACGGCAGGCCCTGGGGGATCTGCGCCGAGTGGGGATGGCGCGCGCCGAGCGGAGGACGTACCGCGCCTGATCGACCTGCGCCGCGAGATCCTCCAGAGGTTCGCGGAAGCGGGGTGAAGTGCGAGCCCGGCAACCTCCTTGCGGCGGAGGGGACTTGACAGGTCGAGCTGCGGCGAAGAAGATACTCTCCATTCTGGAATGTGTGTGCCCATAGGCCCCATTCCCCTCTTCCCGCCGACCGGCTTCGGCTCTCTGTTCCCCGTCCACGTGGACATCCCGTGGCACGGGTGCCGCCGACCGCGTATCGGCGCGCCCCACCTCGACCGCCGCCGTGGCACCAGCCGCGGCGGCGGCGTCGTTCCGGGGTGGCCAGCCCCAAGGAGAAGCATGAAAGTCCTCTTCATCGCCGCGGGAACGAGCCCGGCGGGTGTCTTCGCCCTGGCTCCTCTCGCGACGGCGGTGCGCAACGCCGGGCACGAGATCCTGGTTGCGGCCTTCGACGAGCTGGCCCCCACCGTCGCGGCCGTCGGGCTGCCCGCGGTGGCCATCGCCGACGGCCACACCACGGAGAGCATCAAGCAACTCGACCGGCCGGGCGGGCCGATCGAGTTTCCCTGGTCCCCCGAGCAGGAACTTCCGTACGTGGGCCGCTGGTTCGGCCGTCAGGCGGCGGTCAGCATGGACGGGCTCCTGCGACTCGCCGACGCATGGCGCCCGGACCTCGTGATCGGCGGCACGGACGCCCACGCCGCCGCCCTGCTCGGCTCCCGCCTGGGAATCCCGTACGTCCGTCAGGCGTGGGACTGGCTGCACTTCGACGGCGTAGAGCGGTACGCGAACGAGGAACTGGCCCCCGAACTGGCGGAGGCCGGACTCGAGCGGCTGCCCGACCCCGACCTGTTCATCGACATCTGCCCCCCGAGCCTGATCCCGCCGGGCGCCGAGCCGGGCCGGCCGATGAGGTGGGTGCCGGGCAATCGCCAGCGCAAGCTGGAGCCGTGGATGTACAGCAGGGGTGAGCGCCGCCGGGTGTGCGTCACGCTCGGCAGTTTTCGCACGGCCATGCCGGAGATGTTCGCCTACCTCTGCGCGCTGGTGGAGCGGCTCTCCGAACTCGACGCCGAGATCGTCGTCGCGGCCAACGAGGCGACCGCCCAGAAGATACGGGCCCGCTTCCCCGACGTACGCAGCGACTGGGTGCCGATGGAGTTCCTCGTCCGCACCTGCGACGCGATCGTGCACGCGGGCGGTCTGACCACGCTCAACGCCATGGCGGCCGGCACACCGCAGGTGGTGGTCAACCAGTTCCAGGCCTTTGAGCGTTCGTTGGGACTGCTCGAACAGCAGGGATCGAGTGTGATCCTGCACCGGGACGACAAGTCTCCGGACAACACCTTCGAGGCCTGCGACCGGATCCTCTCCGACGACAGCTACGCGCGTCAGGCGCGCGAGCTGGCGCGCGAGCTGGGGAAGCTCCCCCCGCCCAGCGAAGTCGTCGGCGACCTGGAAGCGCTGGCCCGCGGCTGATCCCTGTGCCGTCGGCCGGCTCCCGCCTTCCGGAGACCGCCCGCTCCCACCCATTTCCGTCACCATCCAACCCAGCGACCGAAAGGGTCCGTCCGCCATGCAGACCTCACCCCCCAAGCCGCCGCCTTCCGCGCGGGTGTTACAGCTAGCGACGGCGAGCTGGATGGCCGCCGCCGTGAGCGCCGCCGCCGAGCTCGGCGTCGCCGACGCGCTGGCAGGCGGAGCCCGCCCGGTCGACGAGATCGCCCGGACCGTCGACGCCCACCCTCCCACCCTCTATCGGCTGCTGCGGGCCGGCGCCGCCATCGGGCTCTTCGAGGAGCGCGAAGGCCGTGTGTTCGCCCTGACCGAGGTCGGCGACGCGCTCCGCGACGACTCGCCGCACTCGATGCGTAACTTCGCCCGGTGGGTCGGCCTCGCCGCCGACCGCAACACCTGGGCCGGCCTGGCCGACAGCGTCCGCACCGGCGACCCCGCGTTCGAGCGGGTGCACGGCCAGGACGTGTGGGACTACATGCGGGAACGCGCCGATGTGTCGACGGTCTTCGACGACGCGATGTCCGAGGCGTCGCGCCAGCTGATCGCTCCGGTGGTCGACGCCTACGACTTCGGCGGCATCGACACGCTCGTGGACGTCGCGGGCGGGCACGGTGCTCTGCTCGCCGCGATCCTCGCCGCCAACCCGGACACCCGCGGCCTGCTGTACGACCGGCCCGAAGTGGTGGCCGGTGCGAAGCAGACGTTCCAGGACCACGGGGTGGACGACCGGGCGGAGATCGTCGCGGGCGACTTCTTCGACTCCGTACCGGCGGGCGGAGACGCCTACCTGCTGTCGAACGTCATCCACGACTGGGACGACGAGCAGTCCCTGAAGATCCTCACCAACTGCCGCCGAGCCCTCGCCGAGGGCGGCCGGGTGCTTCTCGTCGAGGCCGTCATGCCGGAGCGGGACGAGCCGTCACCGACCGTGACCCTCATGGACCTCAACATGCTCGTGCTCTGCGGCGGCAAGCAGCGCACCGAGGCCGAGTTCGCCGAGCTCTTCGGCCGGGCCGGTCTGCACCTCACACGCGTCGTCCGAGCGGGACTGCACAGCGTCGTCGAAGCCGTCAGGGCCTGACCCCGAACCGAGCCACACGGAGGGACAGCAAGCAATGCCATTCATCACGCCCGACAACGGATCGCTCACCGTGTTCAACCTCTTCGACACCGTCGACAGGGCCGGCCAGAAGACGCTGCTGGACACGATGGAAGGGATCATCAAGGGGGCGAACTACCCGGGGTGGCGGTCCTCCACCCTCCACGGCGGACGGGACAAGCCCTGCGCCGCCAACTACATCCAGTGGCGCAGCCTGGACGATCTGCAGGAGCGGTACGAGGGCGAGAACTTCAAGCACAACACGGTGCCCTACTTCAAGGAACTGACCACCACGGTGCACCTGCTCAAGACCGAAGTGATCGCCACCCATCTGCACCCCTCGCTGGACCGGATCGAGATATCGCCGGAGCGGGACGACTTCACCGTCATCGTCATCATGGGCGTCGAGCCCAGGAACCAGGCCACCCTCGTGGACCTGTTCGCGAAACCCGACTCGTACATGCAGGACGTGCCGGGCTACCGGTCCAACTCCATCCTGCGCGGCCTCGACGGGGACTTCGTCGTCAACTACGCCCAGTGGGAGAGCCGCGAGGCGTACGAGAGGTTCCACAACCTCCCGGAGGACGAGCGCCCGGCGCACGCCCGGGCCATGCGCGCGCAGGCCCGCCCGCTGCTGACGTCACGGTCGTCGAACACCTACGAGGTCGTGTTCGCGCGGTCCGCGACCGACCAGCCGTCCGCCGAGCAGCCGGCCGGTGGCCGATGACCGTCAGCACGGCCCGCGGTGACGCGGCCGCCACGGCTTCCGGTCCGCGCCCCGTACCCGGACCGGTCCGCGTCGGACCGGAGGACCCCCGCTACGGCGAACTGGTGCGCGGCGACAACCACCGCTTCGTAGGCAAGCCCGATCACGTCGAACTGGTCCGTTCCACCGAGCAGGTGAGAGAGGCCCTCGACCGTGCGCTGGCCGCCGGGAAACGGGTCGCCGTGCGCAGCGGCGGCCACTGCCCGGAGGCGTTCGTGGCCGATCCGGAGGTCGAGGTCGTCATCGACCTCTCGTTGATGTCGCAGGTCTCCTACGACCCGGAGTACAACGCCATCGCGATCGAGGCCGGCGCGACCGTGGGTCATGTGTACAAGGCGCTGTACCGGAACTGGAACGTGACGCTGCCGGCCGGTGTGTGCACCGCGGTGGGGGTCGGCGGCCACATCTCGGGCGGCGGGTACGGACCGCTGTCCCGGCTGCACGGCCTCGTTGCCGACCACCTCTACGCGGTCGAGGTCGTCCACGTCGACCGGACCGGCCAGGTGCACACCGTGATCGCCACCCGGGAGCCGGACGACCCCCACCGGGAGCTGTGGTGGGCCCACACCGGCGCCGGCGGTGGCAACTTCGGCATCGTGACCCGCTTCTGGATGCGTTCCCCCGGGGCGACCGGCACCGATCCCGCGGGTCTGCTGCCCAAGCCGCCCGCCTCGCTGCTGACCGCCATGGTGAACTGGTCGTGGGAGCAGTGCGAGCTGCCCGCGTTCACCAGGATCGTCCGCAACTTCATGGAGTGGCACGTCGCGAACAGCGGGGTGGACTCTCCGTACGCCGGGCTGTTCGCGTCGCTGTGGGTCAGGCACCGCTCGGGCGGCGGGCTGACCATGTTCGTGCAGATGGACTCCACGGCACCGGGCGCCGCGGCCAAGCTGGAGGCGTTCCTCGCGGCCGTCGACGAGGGCGTCGGAGCCACCCCGTTCGTGCTCCGCAGGGAGCTGCCGTGGCTGACCGCGAGCCGTTACATGGGCCAGGGCGACTCCGGCCCGGTGATGGGGACGCGCATCAAGACCAAGGCCGCCTACCTGCGGGACGTGCACACCGACGAACAGATCGCCACGCTGTACCGGTGGTTCCAGCGCGAGGACTACTTCGGCCGTGAGTCCTTGATGATGCTCAACGGCTACGGCGGCGCGATCAACGCGGTCGGACCAGCCGACACCGCGTCGGTCCAGCGCGACTCGGTGATCAAGGCGGCGTACTCGGCATCCTGGGGCGACCCGAGCGAGGACGACGCGCACCTGGCCTGGCTGCGCGGCCTCTACGAGGAGCTGAACGCCGACACCGGCGGAGTGCCCGTGCCCGGAGAGCTGACGGACGGGTCCTACATCAACTACCCGGACGTCGATCTCGCCGACCCGGGCCACAACCGGTCGGGGGTCCCCTGGCACCACCTCTACTACAAGGACAACTACGCGGCGCTCCAGGCCGTCAAGGCGGCATGGGATCCCCGTGACGTCTTCCACCACGCCCTGTCCGTGCGGCTGCCGGAGGATGACATGTCGTACCCCACCGCTCACATTCCCGAGCACTACGACTTCCAGACCATCTACGCGGGCGAGAAGGACGCACCGCCGGTCCAGCCGTGGGACATCGGCCGGCCGCAGCCCGCCCTGGTGGCCGCCCACGACTCCGGGGCGATCGTCGGAGACGTCCTGGACGTCGGCTGCGGGCTGGGCGACAACGCCGCCTTCCTCGCCGGGCGGGGCCACCGGGTCACCGCGATCGACGTGGCGGAAGCGGCCGTGCGGGAGGCGCGGCGACGGGCGAAGGCCAAGGGCGTCGACGTCGAGTTCGCCGTCGCGGACGCCACCCGACTGACAGGCTACGAAGGCCGCTTCGACACGATCCTGGACAGTGCCTGCTTCCACTCGCTGGCGGAGGACGAAAGGGAGCGCTATCTCGTCGCGCTGCGCGCGGCGTCCCGGCCGGGGGGCAGGCTGCACATGTTCTGCTTCGCCCAGGAGTTCGAGGCGCCGTTCCCCGGGCCGCACCGGCACACCGCCGCCTACCTGCGCGAGATCGTCGGCAGCGTCTGGAACGTGCTCTCCGTGGATGCCGCGACATTCGCCGGCTCCCTCGGCGTCGAGGACATCGCGGCCGTGATCAAGTCGGAGTACCCGGGCCGCGACGTCGACCCGGGCCGGCTCGAGGGTCTCGCGCTCGACGAGCTGGGCAAGGCCACGATGCCGGTCTGGCACGTGACCGCCGAACGCCGCCCCTGAAGACGCCGTCGGCGGCACCACCGGCCCACGCGGTGGTGCCGCCGCGGTCCGCGCGACATCGCGTCACCCCATCCCTCACCAACCAACGGAGGTTGCCGGTATGCCGACCGTCCCGCGGCGGTGGCTGATCCTGGGAGCCGAGGGCCTGCTGGGCTCCGCCGTCGCCGACGCCGCCGCGGCCGACCCTCGGATCCATGCCGTTCACCGGGCAGGACGAGCCCAGGCCGACGTCACCCGGTCCGTCGAGATCGAGCGGCTGGTGCACGCCGTACAGCCGGACGTCGTCGTCAACGCCGCCGTCTTCACCGGCGTGGACCCGTGCGAGGCCGACCCGGCCCGCGCGTACGCGGTCAACACCCTCGGCGCGCGCTGGGTGGCGCGGGCCTGCGCCACCGCGAACGCCCGCTGCGTCTACATCAGCACCGACTACGTCTTCGACGGCACCGGACCGGACGCCTACGACGAGACCGCCTCGCCCCGCCCTCTCCTGACGTACGGCATGTCGAAGCTCGCGGGGGAGGGCGAGACCCTCAACGCGGGCGCCGGGCACCTGGTGGTGCGCACCGCGGCTCTGTTCGGGCCGCCCCCGCCGAGCGACCGGCGCAGGGCGGGATTCGTCGAACAGATCCTGCGGCGCGCGGCGGTCGGGCAGCCCGCCGACGTGGTCGACACCCTGGTCATGTCGCCCACGTACACGGTCGACCTGGCCCGCATGCTCATCGAGCTGCTCGCCGCCGACGCGGACGGCGGGCCGTACCACGTGACCAACGAGGGCAGCACCACCTGGTACGGCCTGGCGCACGCCGCCGTGTCCGGTCTGGGACTCGGCGCCCTGCCCCGGCCGTCCGCGCCGGGTGCCGACACGGTCGGCCCCGTGCGGCCCGCCGCGACCCCGCTCACCTCCGTACGACTGCCCCCGCGCGTGCGGCAGTTGAACCGCCCTTGGCGCGGAGCCCTCGCGGAGTTCCTGCGCGAGCACGGACCGGATGCCGTGGCCGCGGCCCGGCGGACGGTCCGGCCCGCGCTCCCCCTTCCCGACGCACAGTGACGATCTGAGGAGACTTCATGTCCGACCTGCCGATCTGCCGTATCTGTGGCGGTGCCCTGCGTGAGTTCCTCGACCTGGGGGCGCAGCCCATGGGCAACGCGTTCGTACCGCCCGAGAAGCGTGACGAGGAGGCCTATGCCTTCCGCTTCCGGCTCGCGGTCGCCATGTGCGAGGCCTGCACCATGGTGCAGTTGATCGACTACGTCCGGCACGACCAGATGTTCCATTCGGGATACCCGTACCGCTCCTCGCAGTCGTCCGTCATGAGGACCCACTTCGAGAACCTGGCAGAGCGCTTTCTGGCGGAGGAGCTGACCGGCGCCGATCCGTTCATCGTCGAACTGGGCAGCAACGACGGCATCATGCTGCGCACCATCGCCAAGGCGGGAGTGCGCCATCTCGGGGTGGAGCCGTGCGGGGATGTCGCCGAGGTCGGGCGGGCCAACGGCATCCGGGTGGTCAACGAGTTCTTCGATGAGAACCTCGCGGCCGGCATCCTCACCGAGGACGGCACGGCGGACGTCATCTTCGCCGCCAACACGTTCTCGCACATCGATTTCCTGGACTCCATCCTGCGCGGCATCAAGAACCTGCTCGCTCCCGGTGGTGTCTTCGTCTTCGAGGACCCGTACTTCGGCGACATCGTGAAACGGGCGTCGTTCGACCAGATCTACGACGAGCACATCTTCTTCTTCACGGCCCGTTCCGTTCAGGACATGGCAGCCCGCCACGGCCTCGAACTCGTCGACGTGGAACTTCTGCCGGTGCACGGCGGCGAGCTGCGGTGCGTGCTCGCCCACACCGGCTCACGCCCCGTCAGCCCCGCGGTGCCGGAGCTTCTGAAGCAGGAGGAGGAGCAAGGCCTGACCGAGACCGCGACGCTGACCCGCTTTGCGGACGGGGTCCGTGAGCTCGGTGAGACCCTGGTGGCCCGGCTGCGCGAGCTGCGGGACCAGGGCAAGCGGGTGGTCGGCTACGGCGCCACGGCCAAGAGCACCACCCTGCTCAACTACTGCGGGATCGGCCCGGACCTGGTCTCGTTCATCTGCGACTCCACCCCTGAGAAGCAGGGGCGGCTCACGCCGGGCACACACATCCCGATCGAGAGCCCGGACGCTTTCGCGGCCCCCTACCCCGACTACACGCTGTTGCTGGCCTGGAACCACAAGGACGAGATCCTCGCAAAGGAGTCCGCGTTCCGTGAGGCGGGCGGGCGCTGGATCCACTACGTGCCCGACGTGCACATCGGCTGAGAGCCTCTTCGTCCGAGCCCGTAGGAGAAACGAATGTCGCGTCGCCTGTTCACCTCGGAGTCCGTGACCGAAGGTCACCCCGACAAGATCGCTGACCAGATCAGCGACACCGTCCTCGACGCCCTGCTGCGCGAGGACCCCGCGTCCCGTGTCGCCGTCGAGACGCTGATCACCACCGGTCTGGTGCACGTGGCCGGGGAGGTAACGACCAATGTGTACGCGTCGAAGGCTGTGGGGACCTGAGATGCGCATCGTCGTCACGGGTTCCATCGCCACCGACCATCTGATGACCTTCCCCGGCCGCATCAGTGAACAGCTGATCGCCGGCAAGCTGGACCGCATCTCCCTGTCGCTGCTCGTCGACGACCTGGAGGTCCGGGACGGCGGCGTAGCCGCCAACATCGCCTACGGCCTGGCCCGCCTCGGCCACCGTCCCCTCCTCGTCGGGGCGGTCGGAGCCGACTTCCACGACTACGGCGCTCGCCTGGCCGGACTCGGGGTGGACACGTCGGCCGTCCACGTCTCCGCCACCCGGCACACGGCCCGGTTCCTGTGTACCACCGACACCGACGGCGGCCAGCTCGCCTCCTTCTGCACCGGTGCGATGGCCGAGGCGTCCACGATCGACCTCGCCGACGTGTTGCGCCGCAGCGGCGGCGCCGACCTCGTGCTGATCGGGGCCGACGACCCGCCGGCGATGGCCCGCCACACCCGGGCCTGCCGCAGCCTCGGCATCCCCTTCGCCGCCGACCCGGCGCAGCAACTGGCCCGGCTCACCGGCCCCGAGATCCGGGAACTGGTCGAGGGAGCGGACCATCTGTTCACCAACGAGTACGAGCATGAACTGCTGCTGAGCAAGACCGGCTGGACGCGGGACGACGTGCTGCGGCGGGTCGGCATCTGGATCACCACGCTCGGCGACAAGGGCAGCCGCATTGAGCGCGCGGACGAACCGGTGGTGGAGGTCCCGGCTGTTCCCGCGGACACGGTCGCCGACCCGACCGGAGTCGGCGACGCGTTCCGAGCGGGCTACCTGGCCTCTCTCGCGGCGGGCGCCGACGCGGAGCGGTGCGCACGGACGGGGTCCGCTCTGGCAACCATGGCGCTGTCGGCCGTCGGCACACAGACCTACATGCCCGCTCCCGGCCGCGTCCGCGAGCTGCTCGCCGCCGTCTACGGACCGGACGCCCTTCCCACGGCAGACGCTCCGGCGGAAGCCGGACGCGGATGAGCCACGTCGTCGCCTCCTCCGCGGCACCGCGCGTCCCGGCCGAACTGTTCGCCGCCGGACATCGCTCGTACTCCTTCGAGTTCTTCCCGCCGAAGACCGCGAAGGGCGAGCGGGCGCTGTGGCGGGCCCTGCGCCGGGTCGAGGCCGTGGCACCGGCCTTCGTGTCGGTGACCTATGGGGCGGGCGGCTCCTCCCGCGAGCACAGCGCCGCCCTCACTCAGAAGATCGCCGAGGACACCGTCCTGCGTCCGGTCGCCCACCTCACCGCGGTCGGCCACTCCACAGCCGAGCTGCGGCGGATCATCGGCCGCTACGCCGACGTCGGCATCCGTGACGTACTGGCCCTGCGCGGCGACCCGCCCGGCGACCCGCGAGGACCGTGGGTCCGGCACCCCGGCGGTCCGGAACACGCGGCCGACCTGGTCCGGCTGGTGCGCGAACTGGGCAACTTCGGCATCGGCGTCGCCGCCTTTCCGGAACGGCACCCCCGGTCGCCCGACTGGGAGAGCGATATTCGGTACTTCGTCGCGAAGTGCCGGGCCGGAGCGGACTACGCCATCACCCAGATGTTCTTCCGGGCCGAGGACTACTTCCGGCTGCGCGACCGCCTAACCGCCGCGGGGTGCGACATCCCGGTCATCCCCGAGATCATGCCCGCCACCCGCTTCGAGCAGATCAAGCGCTTCGCCGAACTGAGCAACGCGTCGGTCCCCTCCGGCCTGGCCACACGCCTGGCAGCCGCGCGGCACGATCCCGAGGAGGCCCACCGCATCGGCGTCGACCACGCCACCGAACTGGCCCAGCGACTTCTGGACGAAGGGGCACCGGGCCTGCACTACATCACCCTCAACCGCTCCAGCGCGGTGCTCGACATCCACCGTGTGCTGCGGCTGCCTTCGCCGCGGTGATCTCGCGCCCCCGCTGTGCCCTGCCCCACTCCGCCCCCTCCGGCCGCGTGATCACGCGGCCGGAGGGGGCTTTTTCCGCTGTCTGCGCGGCGCACCGGGCAGTACCCGTGCCCTCAGCAATCGATGATGTCGACCGCCGGCCCGCCCCGCGCCGTCTCCTGTACTTCACCGACATGTCGGTGACGGTGTCCTTCAGGGTCTTGATGACCTTGCCCGGGGACACCTTGTGCGAGCCGTCGCCCCGCATCGCCGTCTTCGCCGCCGGCGCCTGCCACCGAATGAGCCTGCGTTCCGGGCACATGACTCTCCGGCGCCTGCCGCCGAATGAGCCTGCGTTCCGCGTCGGACCCACCACGGTGAAAGGCCCACGCAGGTCATCTGCGAGCGCACATGCCCACAGCCAGGGCGAACGTGTTCGTTACGGTGGGCCCGTGACTCCTGGAACCCCCGCACCCCGCAGCCGCCGTGAGCGGCCGGCCAAACCCGCCCTCACCTACGAGGGCATCGTCGCCACCGCGGTCCGCCTGATGGAAACCGAAGGACTGCAGCGCGTCACCATGCGTCGGCTCGCCCAGGAACTCGACACCGGCCCCGCCTCGCTGTACGTGTACGTGGCCAACACCGCCGAACTGCACGCGGCGATCCTGGAAGAACTCCTGGGGGCCGTCGACCTGTCCCCGGCAACCACCGAGGGCGACTGGCGCGACCGGCTCACGCGGTTGCTCGGCTCCTACACGCACGTGCTGTTCGAACACCCCAGCCTGGCCCACTCGGCGTTGGTCGCCCGTCCCTCGGGTCCCCACTACCTGGCCGTCGTCGAGGCTGTCCTCGCGCTGCTGCACGAAGGCCGGGTGCCCGACGCCCAGGCCGCCTGGGGCGTGGACGTACTGCTTCAGGTGGCCACCGCCACCGCCGCCGAGCAGTCGACCCGCGCGCGATCCGTCGACGCCGAAGCCGGCCACAACGCCCTCGTCGCCGTCCTGCGCCAAGCTTCCTCCGCCACGTATCCGCGCATCGCCGCGCTCGGCGCCGACCTCGTCTCCGGCACCCCCGAGCAGCGCCTCGCCTGGATCTTCCACGCGGTGATCAACGGCACCCTGACCACGCCACGCACCGCGCCCTGACAGGGGGCCGGACACGGTCCGGCCGATGAACACCGACACAGGCGAGGACGAGATCGCCACACGGCACGGATCGTGGGCACTGATCGCCGGTGCGGCCGAGGGCGCGGGAGCCGCCTGCGCGCGCCTGCTCTCCGCGCGTGGGCAGGGAACCTGCTGCTCCTCGCCCGCCGCGCCCGCCGCGCCGAGCCGCCGGCCGCCCTCGGCGGCGGCCTGCTTCCCCGTCCTCGCGTACTTCTTCGGTCGGGGCCTCCTGAGGCGCGTTCACCCGTTCGGCGGACCCCGCGTGGCGGCGCGCCGGGCCGAGGCGGAGGCTCGAAGTCCCCCAGGCGTTCGCCGCAGTGGGCGCGAACCCGCCGACACCATGCAAGGGGCCGACCATGAACCAGGACGCCTCGCAGCCGTCGGGCACTCCGCACGGCACCGGTACGGGAGCACAGCCGACCGGCGAGGGCAGACCGGTCTGGGGAGAGCAGGGACAGCGGGCCGGGGCGGCCCCGAGAGCGGGCGGCCCCGGAGCGCCGCCGTCGGCCAGGAACGCCTGGGCGACCGGGGGCGTCACCTTCGCGGGGGTCCTGTTGCTGGTGAACGGCGTCCTCAACGTCCTCCAGGGCATTGCCGCGATCGCCCAGGACGAGGTGTACGCGCGCGTCGACAACTACATCTACCGGATCAACCTCACCGGCTGGGGCTGGATCCTGGTGGTCCTTGGCGTCGTCCTCGCCGTCACGGGCGCGGGCATCCTCAAGGGTGCCGAGTGGGCACGCCTCACCGGCATCGTGCTCGCCTCGCTGAGCATCATCGCCCAGTTCATGTTCCTGCCGTACGCGCCCCTCTGGGGCCTCATCATGATCGTCCTCGACTTCTTCGTGATCTGGGCGCTCGCCGTGTACAGGCCCGACGTCGCGCGGGCGTGAGCCGGCGCGGAGCCTGTCATGGCCGCTCACCCCGACCCCCTGGTGCTCGACGGCCGTCGGACCGTCCCGCCCCCGACGCCAAGGAGCTGACCGTGCCGGACATCGAGGTGCGCCATGGCTGACGCGGCCGGCGGGCCGGACGCGCAGCAGGAGCTGGCCGAACTTCGGTCCCGGGTGGCGGAGTTGGAGAAGCGCGGCGGTCCCGCGGCCGCCAAGCACCGGGTGCGGTCCCTCGTCGCGGCCCTGCTGATCTTCCTCGCCGCCGTGCTCACCCCGTTGAGCGCGGTCGCGGCCTGGGCGAGCGACGAGATCGGGGACACCGACGAGTACGTGGCGACCGTGGCGCCCCTCGCCTCGGACCCGGACGTGCAGGCGGCCGTCGCCAACCGGGTGACCGACGCGGCGATGCAGAGGCTCGACCTGAAGACCCTCCTCGAGTCGGTCGCGCCCGAGGACCGGCCGCGGCTCACCAAGGCCCTGGACGCGCTGAGCGGACCGCTCACCAGTGGGCTGGAGGGCTTCGTGCACAGCACGGCCGAGAAGTTCGTCAGCAGTGACGCGTTCGCCACGCTGTGGACCCAGCTCAACGAGAGGGCGCACGCTGCCGCCGTGAAGGCTCTGACCGGGAGCGGCGGTGGTGCGGTGAAACTCACCAACGATGCCGTCGTCATCGATCTCGCGCCGGTCATCGACCAGGTCAAGCAGGCGCTGGTCGGCAAAGGACTCACCGTGGCGTCGAAGATCCCCGAGGTGCACACCGACTTCACGGTCATGACCTCCGAGTCCGTCGGCAAGGCCCAGAAGGTCTTCCGGCTGTTGCAACTCGCCGGATTCTGGCTCCCGTTGCTGACGCTGCTGCTCGCGGCGGCGGGCGTGCTCACCGCCGTCCGCAGACGCCGGGCCCTGGTCGCGGCCGCCCTCGCCGTGGCGGTCGGTGCCGCGGTCCTCGGACTCGGGCTCGTGGTCGCCCGCGCTCTGTACCTCGACAGTCTGCCGGCCGAGGTCTCCCAGGCGGCCGCGGGAACCGTCTACGACACCCTGGTGCGCTATCTGCGCACCACCGTACGCATGGTGATCACGCTCGGTGTCGTCGTGGCGCTGGCGGCCTGGCTGACCGGCGAGGGCCGGGCGGCCTCCAGGGTCCTGGCGGCATGGACCGGTGGCATCGCCGCCGTACGGGACGCGACGGGTTTCGATGCCGGAGCGATCGGAGGCTGGGTGCACCGGACCAAGACCTGGCTCAACTGGACGGTGGTCGCCGTCGCCGCCGCCACCCTGATCGCCTGGGACCGCCCCACCGGCGCCGTCACTCTCTGGATCGCGCTGGGAGCCCTGCTGGTCCTGGCCCTGATCGAGTTCGTCGACGACCGGGCACCGCACCTCGCGGACTCCCTCGGGAGCGGTCACCGGGGCGCGGGCGGCGGTGCGGGGCGCACGAGTCCCGACTGATAGGCGATCCGGCTCCGGTGACGACGAGGCCGCGCCCTTCCAGACCTGTGCTGCTCATCGCGTACCTCTTCCTGTCCCCGTGGGTGGTGTCCACGAGCTCTTGAGCGTGTGCAGGACGGCGTCGGCCATGCCGCGCTCTCCGCGCTCGTTGGGGTGGACGGGGGCGGCCCGGGTCGCCGGGAGCAGGGGTTCGACCCAGCGGGTCCCGCTCGCCGAGCAGGCGTCGCGCCCCTCGGAGGGGGCGTACGTGTCGACGTATCCGGCCCCGGCTGCTTCCGCCCGCTGCCGCAGCATGCTGTTGAGCTGCTGTTCCTTGTCGTTGAGGAACGTCGCGTCGTCGGGTGCGAGGGTCATGTCGTCCGCGCAGCCCTCGCCCTTGTCCGGCAGGACCGACGGGTATCCCACGACGTACACCCGGGCCTTCGGGGCCCGGTGCCCGACCTCGCGCAGCGTGTCGGCCAGACGCACTCCCGCCGCCTGGATATTCCGCCCCACCTCGTCGGTGCCACCCAAGACGTGGGTGCGCCGACAGGGCGCGTCGTTCCCGGTGTACTTGCCGCTGCCGGTCGCGATGTAGAGGGCGCCCTGCTCGACGCAGTTCTTGACCAGCGAGCCGAAGCCGATGTCGTTGCCGCCGATGCCGAGGGTGACCAGTCGGGTCGAGGCCGAGAGCGCCGACAGCTGGGCCGGGTTGACGCCGTTGTCGGTGGTCTGCGGCGCGGACAGGTCGGCGATGGTGGCGCCGCTGCAGCTCACGCCGCGGAAGTCGGCCGACTTTATCTCCAGCTCCCGGGCGACCAGGGGTAGTTGTGGTCGGAGCGGTCGCAGCCTGCGGGCCCACCGGTTCGGCCGGGGATCTTCGGTCCCGCGGTGTAGGAGTCGGCGAGTGCGACGTAGGGGCCCTTCAGCGACGCGGCGGCGGGTGCCCCGTCGTTCCCGTCGGCGTGCGCGACGCTGACGGCGAGGAGCAGCACGCCGCACGTGACGCCCATGCCGGCCGGTCCTGCTCGGGTGCAGCTTCCCATCGCTGTGTCCTGTCTTCGTCTCCGGTGTCCTGTGCGGGGCGTTCGCGAGGTGTCAAGTGGCATGCGGGGAACTCCACTTGGCGGTGGACACCAGGCCGGTGATCGGCGCACGGAGGGCCGATGAGCAGTGACACGGGCGCTTGAGCCGACGTCGGCCCCGGTGGAGAGGGGAGAGGCGTGGTCGGCCGGTGTCCTCGGGCCCGGCGGTGGACGGGGGTGCCGGGCCCGGGACTGCGCCGTTCCCCGTCCCCACGGGTTCGGCGCCATGGGGGCCACGTCCGCTCTGTGTGGCCCCGATCCGATGGCTTGCTTGAGTTAGGCAAGCATTAGGGAGTTACTTGAGTCAAGCAAACTAATAGGAATTTACTTGAGTCAGGCAAGTAGCTGCTAAAGTGGAGGCATGCCCACCACACCGCCGACAGACGCTCCATCCTCGACCGACATCGCGGAGATCGAGGGCGCTCTCAACCGCATCTCCTATCTGACCGGTCGGGTCCGGCAGCACGATCGTCTGATGGCCCTGGCCGGAGTGTCCCTGGACCGGGCCGCCGTCGCGCTGCTGCGGCAGATCGCCGACTCCGAGCCGATGCGTCTGGGGGAGCTCGCGAATCTGCTGGCCGTGGAGGCGTCCCACGTCACCCGGCAGGTGCAGCAACTGCAGAAGTCCGGTTACGTGACCCGTGTCCCGGACCCGGACGACCGCCGGGCGCAGCGCATTCAGATCACCCCGACCGGCCAGGAGGTGATCAACCGCGTCCGCGAGGCGAGCTGCCGGGGCATGCAGGTCGCCCTGAAGGCATGGTCCCCGGAGGAACTGCGCCGGCTCGCCACCTTGTTCCACCGGATGGTCGACGACTTCTACTCCGCGGAGAACGACGATGCCGCGTTCGAGGCCGCCCGGCAGTCGCGCGCCTGACCGCGCGGACACGGGAGTGTGCGCAGACGCATCCCGCCCCGGAGCCCCACGGAGGAACCGGCCCGGCCGGGCCGCGGGTGGGCGGGTCGCGCGAGAACTCCACCCGGCCCCTGGGGAGTTGGAATGGCGGGCGGCCGGCCTGCCGTGGCCCGGTCGTCCGAGATGCGGCCGCGCCTGAACCGGCAGATCGCCTCGCGCGGGCCCGACGTGCTCTCCGGTGACGTCGTACGCGTCGGCGATGCCCGACCCCCCTTGAACAGTCAAACGCTGTAGCCCCCGTCGACCCCCAGCGCCTGCCCGGTGATGAAGCCCGCCCGGTCCGAGGCCAGGAACGCCACCGCTTCGGCGATGTCCGCCGCGTCGCCGAAGCGGCGCAGCGGGATGTTGCGCCGGGTGATGTCCAGCGCCGCCTCGTCCAGCTCCCCGGAGCTGATCAGGCGCGCGGCGATACCGTCGGTCAGCATGCCGGGGCCGACACAGTTCACGCGGACCCCGTACCGCCCCTCTTCCGCGGCCAGCGCTCGCGCGACTGCCTCGACCGCCCCCTTCGTGCCCGACGAGAGCCCGTCGCGGACCGGGAAGCGTCGGGTGGCCACGGTGGTGACGGCTACGATGCTGCCCCGGCTCTCCCGCAGCCGGGGCAGCGCGGGATGGACCAGATTGAAGAACGCCCCGGCGTCTGCGTCGAGTTGGGCACGGTACTGGCTCGGTGTGACCTTGCTCAGATGCACCATCGGCACATGCGGGCCCGCCGCGTACACGACGGTGTGGATACCGCCGAACATCGAGTCGGCCTCGGCCACGGCCGCCGCCGTGGCCTGCTCGTCGCTCAGGTCGAGCCGCAGAGTCAGGACTTGACGCCCGCACTCCTCGACCTCATCGGCGAGTGAGTCGGCCGCGGCCTGGTGCGCGCGATACGTGAACGCCACGTCGCTGCCCCGCTCGGCCAGCATCCGCACGATCGCCGCGCCGATGCCGCCGGTGCCACCGGCGACGAACGCGGCCCCTGCCCTGCCGGAGAAGTCAGCCATCGAAGTGCCTCGCAGTCCCGGGGAGTCGGCGACAGTCGTGCGATGCACGTACCCCGGCCCGCGGCTCGCCCACCGCGCCGTCAGGGACTGAGCTGCGACAGATGGACGTCCTTGCTCGACAGGGTCATCGGTGTCGCCGAGACGGCCCGCACACGGATGCGGGTGCCGGCCTTCGGGAGGGTGAATCTGCCGTCAGGTGGCACGAGTCGGTAGCTGGCCGAGCCATGGCCCGGGAGCGTGGCGGGGCCGGCCGCGATGGACCAGTAGCGGCTCATGCCCTGGCCCGTGGTCAGAGTGAAGTGGGGGGCCAGGGCCGCGCCGCCGAGATTGGTGACGCGGACGGTGAGTTCGGTGACGGCTTTGCCGGCGCGGCGGGCGCCGACGACGTCCATGCGAAGAGGCGGTGTCCCGGTGACCGCCAGGGTCACCGCCGCGGCGGTCGGGGCCAGCAGGAGCGCGGCCGCTGCCACCCGGGCCCCCCGCTTGTGCCGGCCGCGCAGGAAGGCGGGGCGGGGCTGCCACGCGGTGGTGAAGGACTGCCAGGGGGCGGTGACGGCCGCGGCCAGCCACAGCGGAGTCATCATCAGGTAGTAGCCGTCCTGCGAGCGCGTCGCCACATAGAACGCGCACCAGGGCAGCACCGTCGCCGCCGGCCCCAGCCGTCGGACGAACAGGACGAAGAGGCCCAGCAGCCCCACGGCCAGCAGCAGACTCGCGTGGGAGTACCAGGTCAGCCGGTCGCTGCCGTCGGTGAAGTAGAGCGCGAGGCCGACCAGGCCCTGGCCGTGGATGTTCGCCTTCTGGGTGAGCGGGAGCGCAATGCCGGACAGCCATGAGCGGGGCTCGCTCACGATGAAGTACGCGTTGATCAGCAGCCAGGTCGTGGCGGCCACGCCGACGATCCGGCCCACGGCGATGGCGGCCGCGCGCGGGCCCAGCTCTCCACGGCGCAGCGCGTAGACCCCGGCCAGCAGGAACGGCGTGAGGAACCAGGGCAGTTGCTGGGCCGCGCAGGCCGCCCCCAGGCACGCCGCCCGCACCCAGTCGCCGCGGCCGCCGCCGCCCATCCGCGGCCAGCCCGTCACCACCGGGATGAGCAGGGCGCAGGCGACGATCGCGGGGTAGCCGAGCCGGGCGTACGCGGGCAGCAGACCGAAGCCGAGGCAGACCAGGGTGGCCGCGGAACGCCACTGCACCGGCAGCATCCGCCACATCGTGATCGCGCCCAGGATCAGCGCTCCGGTGCTGACCATGACCGCCGCGGCGGCGCCGTGGCCGAACCGGAGCAGCGGCGCGGTGAGCAGCAGGGTCAGCGGCGGATAGCCGTACGTGTAGTCGTAGCCGCCGTTCATCGTCGCGGTGAGGGCGACGCCGTGTCCGAAGAGCCAGGGCCACGGTCGCCCGTAGACCTGGTGCCCGGCGAGGAACTCGTGGGCGGCCTGGGTGGTGAGGATCGACTCGTCACTGCCGCTGTGGTACATGGCGTACCCGCAGACGGCGAGCGTCACGGCGGTCACCAGTACGCAGAGGTCGAGCCGGGCCAGCGTACGGCCCCTGCGTACGACCAGGGTCAGGACGCCCGTCACGAGGATCGAGGCATAGCAGACCGAGACGATCGCGGCCACGACGAGACGGTGGCTCGCGGCCTGCGCCCACAAGGGGCGCATGCCGATGAAGAGACTGATGTCGGCGAGCAGGGTCAGGACACGGTGCCACTGGGCGGGCGCCTCGTCCGGGTGCCACTGCGCGGGCGCCTCGTCGGGCGAGGCCTTCGAGGGGGCCTGCCGACCGGTGGGCGACGGCCTGATTTCTGCCAAGTACACGGCTCCAGACGCTAATTCCTGCAGGTGAGCGGCGCGCGGGCGGACGTGAAGAGTCCGGTGTGAGGCAGGTAAGAAGCGCGACCGTCCCTCTCGCGTCACGCGTTGGACAGGGAGACCTCGGTGGACTTGACGAGCGCCACGACCTGGGAGCCGGCGGCCAGACCGAGCTCGAGGGCCGCGTCCTTGGTGATTGCGGAGGTCAGTTCGCCGCCCGTGACCTCGACCTTGACGCGGGCCATGGCTCCGCCGGTGGTGACCTCGGTGACCGTGCCCGGCAGCTGGTTGCGGATGCTCACCCCGTCCACCGGGCCGGTGGCCAGGGACACCTCGGTCGACTTGACCAGGGCGCGCACGGTGGACCCGGTGGTCAGACCCAGGTCCTGTACGGCCTCCTGGGTGACGGCCGCGGTGATCTCCTGGCCACCGTCGAGACGGACCTTCACCGTCGCCATCACCTCGCCCGGAGTGACGGAGGTGACGGTGCCGGGGAGCTGGTTGCGGATGCTCAGGCTCATGGGGGAGGCCTCGATTGCGATGAGGGGCGGTGAGTTTGGTCGACTATGTGCAGTTTGCCGTAGTCGGCGCTCCCGCAACCGCGTCGCGGACCGTGTCGCTGTTGGGCCGAACGGGTGACCATGCGTAAGAATTGCCCGGTGCAGACAACGAGTGCGAGCCAGGACGGGGCAGTCCAGTGAACAGCCACGACGTCACCGACGAACAGTGGGAGGGGCTCGCCCAGGTCGTTCCGTTGCGGGGCCGGGACGCGTGGCCGTCGGCGGTCGACCACCGGTCGATACCCGAGGCCGTGACCGAGGCCCGCCGCCGTTTCGTGGTCCTGCGGGTCAATGTGTTCGCGGACGCCCGCGACGTCGCCGAGACGCTGATGGCGGGCATCCCCGTGCTGCTCGACCTGACCGGCGCGGAGACCGAGGTCGCCAAGCGGGTCCTGGACTTCAGTACAGGAGTGGTCTTCGGACTGGCGAGCGGCATGCACCGGGTCGACCGGAACGTGTTCCTGCTGACGCCGCCGGGGACCGAGGTGCGGGGGCTGATGGAGGGGGCGGGGGTTCCCGGGGTCTGATCGCGTGGCCGAGCCGGCGACCATGCGGCGGGTTCCGGACCCGGGCGCGGGCGGCGCGATCCCTCGATCGTAGGAAGATCTCCCAGGTGGAACGGTTCGCCTGACGGCGGAGGCCTACCGTCCGGATATGACTGTGTCATCCCCGGAAGCCCCCGCGGCGGCGAAGGCGCGCCCCGACCGCCCGGGCGTCACCGAGCTACGACTCGCCGCCTTCGCCACACACCGCCGCGTCCGGTTCCCGCTCGCACCGCTCACCCTTGTCACCGGCCCGAGCGGCAGCGGCAAGACCGTCGCCCTGCGGGCGTACGAGGCTCTGGCGCGGCTCGGCGGCGGCGCCGAGCTCGGGGAGGTGTTCCCGGACCCGATCACCTGCGTGCCGGAACGGGCCCGGCCCGACGCCCAGCACCGACGGGGTTTCCGCATCGGCTGCACGGTCGATGGCCCCGAGGGCCCCGTGCGGCTCGACATCGCCGTCCAGGCCGAGCCCGAACTGCGCATCGTCGGCGAGCGATTGACGGCGAGCGGGCAGACCCTGCTGGAGACGGCACTGCGCGATCCGGGCCGCCCGGTCGTACAGGCGGCCTGGCACACTGCGGGCTCGTCCGCGGTGACCCGCGGCCCGCTCCCCGACGACCGCCTCGGCACCGCCCTCCTGCCCCTGCGTATCGCGGGCCGCACGGACGGCGAACGCCAAGTCCTCGCCGCCGCCGAGCAGATGGTCCTCGCGCTGCGCTCCGTCTACGCCTGCGACCCGAGCCCGCGCCACATGCGCGCACCCGCCACGGTCGGCTCAGGCCGTCTGCTGCGGGGTTGCGACAACCTGGCCGAAGTGCTCTGGCGTACGCGATCGGAGTGCGGCCACCGCTACGCGCACCTGGTCGCGGCGGTACGGGCCGGATGCGCGGGCACGGTGGCGGACGTACTGGCCGAGCCGCTCGGCGACGGCACGGTCCGCGCGCTCCTGGACCGGGGCGACGGCGTGCGTACGCACCTCGGGCTGCTCGGAGACGGCGAGTTGCGGTATCTCGCGCTGGCCCTGGTGCTGCTCACCGGGCCCGGAGTGCTGGAGGTCGACCAGGCGGGAGAGGTCCCCGCGGCGCTCCAGTCGCTGACGGTCCTGGCCGACGGTTTCGACCGCTGCCTGGACGCCCGGCAGGCGGCGGAACTGGTGCGGCTGGCGGCGCGGATGTGCGAGCGCGGGCACATCCGGCTGGTGGGGGCGGTGAGCGACGCCTCTTGGGCCTGCGGGGTTGCCGGGGTCACGGTGGTAGACCTTGAGCCGTGACAGAACTGGACGTAGCGAAGCTGCAGCGCAGACTGGCCGAGTTCGCGGCCGCGCGGAACTGGCAGCCGTACCACACCCCCAAGAACCTGGTCGCCGCGTTGAGCGTCGAGGCCTCCGAACTGGTCGAGATCTTCCAGTGGTTGACGCCGGAGGAGTCGGCCCGGGTGATGGACGACGCGGACACCGCCCACCGCGTCACCGACGAGGTCGCCGACGTCCTGGCGTATCTGCTCCAGCTGTGCGAGGTGCTCGGCATCGACCCGCTCGCCGCGCTCGACGCGAAGATCGACCGGAACGAGCGGAGGTTTCCGGCACCGGAGGGGCCGTGAGGGAGCGTAAGAGGATCACCGCGGGTGCGGAGCAGACAAGCTCGTCACTCTACGGAGTCAGTGTGTTGTCCACATTCAACTCCGTGTCCACAGATTTCGGTCTTCCTCTGGCTTTTCGTCCCATCGAGCTTCACTCTGGGTAGTGGACAAGGGAGTTCGGACGGACGTGCGACGAGCGCGTCGGGAAAGACGGGGGCAGCCCATGGAGGCGGTGCGGCTCATCGTGGCGAGCAGGCGTGCCCTGGCCGAGAGCGGTGACACCCCGGAGGTGATGACGGAAGCGTGGCAGGCACAGTCCCTGGCCCAGGCGATAGGCAGCCGCCTCGCCGTCTCCGGACCTCCTGAACTCCGGGGCGAGGCGCTCGGGCTGACCGAGCTGGCGGGCCGGGGCTGCGGCGTCCTCGACACTCCCGCCCTCGGCGTGGGTGCCTTACGTGCCGCCCAGCTCACCGAGTTGGGCGACGCCCGCGAGGCGCTGCTCTGTCTCGGCGGTCTCCTCGGCGAGGTCGGCATCGCCCTCGTCGGGATCGCCTGCGCCGCGGACGACGAGGGGACGTACTGGCAGTGCATGGAGGCCATCGACGCGGCGGACGAATCCCGTGACCGAGTACTGGAGATGCTCAGACGCCTGGCGGTGCGGGACGAGAAGAGGGTGGTGGAACGGGGCTCGGCAGCGGGGTAGCTGTTTCAGCGCTCGTCCCGAAGGCCGGGCGGGCTGAAACCGACTGCCGGCCCCGTAAGGGGCGCGAGGAACTGCGCGACAAGCCCCCGCCGGCCCGCAGTCGAAGAACAACCCGACGGGGTCTGGGCGGGCGGAGCCCCAGGTAGGGGCGGCGGCGAAAACCCGACGCGGACCTCGGCCGTGGTCCGCCTCGTTCGACCCGCCGGGCCGACCACCGGAAAGACAGCCCGGGACCCAAGTCCCCGTCGGGATCGACCGAGTTGACCGGGCGCTCGGGCCGTTACCCGAGCTGGGGCATCACTTCGGTCGCGATCAACTCCAGGTGGTCCAGGTCATCGAGGTCCAGCATCTGGAGATACATGCGCTGCGAGCCGACGGCCCCGTACTGGGCGATCCGCTCGACGACTTCCGCGGGCGAGCCCGCGAGCCCGTTGGCCTTCAGCTCCTCGACGTCACGCCCAATGGCATCGGCCCGACGCTTCACCTCGCTGTCGGTCTTGCCGACACAGGCGACGAGCGCGTTGGAGTACAGGAGTTCGTCCCCCTTGCGTCCGGTCTGCTCGGCCGCCGCGCGCACGCGGGCGAACTGCTGCTCCGTATCCGCGACGGACGCGAAGGGGATGTTGAACTCGTCGGCGTACCGCGCCGCGAGCGCCGGGGTCCGCTTGGCGCCATGTCCGCCGATGATGACGGGCACCTTCGACTGCGCGGGCTTCGGCAGCGCGGGCGAGTCCTTGAGCTGGTAGTACTTCCCGTCGAAGGTGAACCGCTCGCCGACGGGCTCGGCCCAGAGACCGGTGACGATGGCGAGCTGTTCTTCCAGTCGGCCGAACTTCTCCTTCGGGAACGGAATGCCGTACGCCTCGTGCTCGGCCTCGTACCAGCCGGATCCGAGACCGAGCTCCACGCGCCCGCCCGACATCTGGTCGACCTGTGCGACCTGGATCGCGAGGACGCCGGGCAGTCGGAAGGTCCCGGCGGTCATCAGGGTGCCGAGGCGAATGCGGCTGGTTTCACGGGCGAGGCCGGCCAGTGTGATCCATGCGTCGGTGGGGCCGGGGAGGCCGCTGACGGATCCCATGTGCAAGTAATGGTCCGAACGGAAAAAGGCTCCGTAGTTGAGGTCTTCAGCGGCCTTGGCGACGCGGAGCAGCGTCTCGTAGGTAGCGCCTTGCTGCGGTTCTGTGAAGACTCGAAGATCCATGCATCCATCATGCACCGGTCACAACTGCCGCCCCGCCTTGAACCGCTGTCACACCCGCAACCATGGACCGACTTCGGTTCGGGGAAGGCTAGGCGGCGGGCTCGGCAGGCCCGGCGGTCCAGGTGATCCGAGGGGGCTCGACCCGAGCGCAGAGGGGGTTGCCGCCTGCGTCGGTCAGGCCGAGGCGGCCGACCAGCAGGCCCTCGCGTGCCGCCGTGGCGAGCACCTCGGCGGGGACGGAGTCGATCATGAGCTTGGCGCGACGGAACATCGTGAAGGTGCCGGACTCGTCGACCGTGCCCCACGACAGGTAGATGAACCGGCGGCCCAGACGGTCCTGCACATAGGGGCCTTTCACATCGGTGCCGGTCGGCGAGGCGGTCGCGGTGCACTCCAGGGTCCAGGTCGCGGACGCGGCGTCGCCCGGCTGCGGTTCGAGGAGTTCGGCCGGACGGTCACGGCGCTGGACGGCGACATGGATGTTCTCGTACGCGGGGACGTTGCCGTCGGCGGGGGCGGGGCAGGTGAGTCCGGGCAGGTCGACGGCGTCGATACGGATGCGCATACCGGCCATCATCCCCGGGGCGGGCGGCGTCGTCGTACGCGGGCAGTTCACCTGTCCTCATGCGCGGGGCGCTCACCATGCGGCCGTTTTGCGGAATCGGCAACAAGCCTCGCGAGGACAGTGCGACTGTCACAGGATCGGGAATCCATCTCGGCCAGGACAAGTCAGCGAACCGTGGAGGATTCATGCCGCAGCAGACCGCGGACGTCACGCATCGGCTGGTCTCCGCGCCCGCGGGCCGGATCCACCTCGTGGAGCAGGGCACTGAGCCGCTGGTGCTGCTCCTGCACGGGTTCCCGGAGTCCTGGTACTCCTGGCGCCATCAGCTGCCGGTACTGGCCGCGGCCGGGTACCGCGCGGTCGCCGTCGACGTGCGGGGTAACGGCCGTTCGTCCAAGCCCGATGCCACGGACGCGTACCGCATGCTCGAACTGGTCGAGGACAACGCGGCGGTGGTGCGGGCCCTCGGCGAGCGGCGGGCGGTGATCGTCGGGCACGACTGGGGGGCGACCATCGCCGCCCACTCGGCCCTGGTCCGACCGGACGTCTTCCGCGCCGTGGGGCTGCTCAGCGTGCCCTACGCCCCGCCTGGCGGACCGCGGCCCAGTGAGGTCTTCGCGCGGATGAGCGGGGACGGAGGAGACGAGTTCTACGTCTCCTACTTCCAGGAGCCCGGCCGCGCCGAGGCCGAGATCGAGCCCGATGTGCGCGGCTGGCTCGCGGGTTTCTACGCCGCGCTCTCCGCCGACACCATGCCCCGACCCGGCGCGCCCGACCCGCACTTCGTCGGCCGGGGCGGGACGCTGCGCGACCGGTTCCCCGCCGGCCCGTTGCCCGCCTGGCTCAGTGTGAAGGATCTCGACGTCTACGCCGAGGAGTTCGAGCGGACCGGCATGGCCGGGCCGCTCAACCGCTACCGGAACATGGACCGGGACTGGGAAGACCTCGCCGGCTTCGACGGCGCCCCCATCACCCAGCCGTCCCTCTTCGTCGGCGGCGGCCTGGACGCCTCCACGACGTGGATGGCCGACGCGATCAAGGCCTATCCCACCACCCTGCCCGGCCTGGTCTCCTCCCACGTCCTCGACGGCTGCGGCCACTGGATCCAGCAGGAGCGTCCTGCGGAGATCAACCGGCTTCTGACGGACTGGCTCGCGTCCTTGCCGTCCTGAGGACTTCTTCCCGCTCATCCGTTCATCGCCCCAGGGCTCCGTTTCCGGAGGCCTGGGGCTTTGTCGTGGTGGTCCCGGCACGGAGCCGGATCGGCTTGGCGGAATACGGGTGGGGGTATACGCTGCTCGGGTGGATTGATACCCCCGGTGGTATCTGACCTGGAGAGGGAAGTGCATGTGCCGGAAAGTGCAGGTGCCTGGCTCCCTCTTCCTCGCCGTTCCCCAACCGAGTAGTGGAGTGCCTGATGTTCCGTTTTCTGCGTGGCCGCCCCGGCCGTCTGACCCCCGCCGAGGCCCATGCCCGTACGAGCGCGAGTGACGCGGTCCTGCTCGACGTGCGGGAGAAGTCGGAGTGGCAGGCCGGGCATGCTCCGACCGCCGTCCATCTGCCGCTGGGCAGTCTGCTGGCCGGGGCCTCGCTCCCGAGTGCGGCGCAGGGCAGGCCGGTCGTGGCGATCTGTCGTGGTGGGCACCGTTCCCGGCAGGCGGCCAAGGCGCTGGCCGGGCGGGGCGTGGACGTCCTCGACGTCAGCGGTGGAATGACTGCCTGGCGGCAGGCCGGACTGCCGGTGGTGGACGAGCGCGGCATGCCCGGCACCGTCGCCTGACGCCTCAGCCGCCTGACTTCCGCATGCCCCCACGTATACGGGTGGGGGTATATGTTCGCCTGACCTCATTTATACCCCCAGGGGTATATGCAGAAATTCATGAAGGAGTCCTCCATGACCAGCACCGGCAGGGTCGCTGCCCCTCGCGCGGCCAAGGAATCCGCCGCTCCCGGCGGCTCCCCGCCCGGCCTCCTCGGACGGCTGGGGCTGTGGTCCGCCGCCCATCTGCGGCTGGTCGCGGTGATCTGGCTGGCCCTGGTCGCGGGGCTCGGCGCGCTTGCCCCCTCGGCGACCTCCGCCCTGGCGGGGGCGGGCTGGCAGGCCGACGGCTCCGATTCCGTCGCCGTACGCGAGCTCGCGCAGAAGCACTTCGGCGGCAACTCCTCCGCCGCCCTGCAGGTCGTCGTCAAGGCCGACCGGCCGGTCTCCGATTCGGTCGTGCAGGACGTCGTCGGCGAGGCGACCGCGCTGCTGAAGGCCGACCCGGACATATCCGAAGTCGTCGCCCCGCAACCCGGCTCCACCATCAGCCACGACGGCAGGACGGCGATCATCCTCGGCGGTGCGGGCGCCGGCGCCAACGAGATGGTCAAGGCCGCCGAAGCCCTCAAGGGCCCGCTGACCGCCCTGTCGGCCGACGGCATCCAGGTGAGCGCCACGGGCTCCTCCATGATGTGGAGCGACTTCAACACCGCCAGCCACGACGCGATGATGAAGTCCGAGATGCTGTCCTGGCCCGTCACGCTCGGCATCCTCGTGCTGGCCTTCGGCACCCTGGTCGCCGCCGGACTCCCGCTTCTGCTCACCGTGGCGGGGCTCGCCGCCTCCGCCGGGACCCTCGTTCTGCTCGATCACGTCACGCCCGTGTCGATCTGGGCGATGAACTTCGCGATGATGTTCGCCCTCGCGCTGGGCATCGACTATGCGCTGTTCCTCGTCGTACGTTTCCGGGCCGCCCTCGCCCGGCACGGCGATGCCCGGCGGGCGGTCGGCGAGACCATGGACACCGCGGGCAAGGCCGTCCTGCTCTCCGGGGTCACCGTCGTCGCCAGCCTCGGTGTCGTGCTGCTCGTGCCCTCGCCCGCCTTCCGGACCATGGCGCTGGGCATCATGCTCGCCGTCGCCTTCGTGCTGGCCGCCACCCTCACCCTGCTGCCCGCCGTGCTCGGCAAGCTCGGCGTCAAGGTCAACTCCGGGGCCCTGCCCTGGCGTCGCGGCAGGACCGAACCCGTCGGCGGCTCACCGCGCTTCGGCTCCTGGGGCGAGCGGCTGTGGGCCCACCCGCTGCGTCACGGCATCCCCGCCCTGGTCGTGCTCGTGGCGCTGGCCGTGCCGATCGTCGGTCTGAAGGTCGCGATGCCGTCCATCGACGTCGTACCGGACGACTCCTCCTCGCACACCGGCTACACCGCCGTACAGAAGGCGTTCGGCGACGGCGCCGCCGGCACGCTGCAGATCATCGCCCCCGCGGCCGAGGCCGAGGCCACCGCCGCCGTGCTGAAGGAATCCGCCGGGATCGCCGCCGTGATGCCCGCCCGGAGCGCGGCCGACGACTGCGGACTCGTCCTCATTCAGGCGGTCCCCACGGTAGACCCCTCGGACGCCGCCCTCTCCACCACCGTCGACCGACTCCGCGCGGACCTGCCGGACCGGGCCCTGGTCGGCGGCGCCGCCGTGGAGAACCTCGACCTGCAGAGCGTCCTGGACGAGAAGACCCCGATCGTCATCGGCGCCGTCCTCGCCCTCGGCTTCCTGCTGCTGCTCTTCGCGCTCCAGGCCCCGCTGGTCGCGCTGCTCGGCACCGTCACCAACCTGCTGGCCACGGGGGCCGCCTTCGGTGCGGCCCGGCTGATCTTCCAGGAGGGCCACGGTGCGAGCCTGCTCGACTTCACCCCGCAGGGGTTCATGGACGGCTGGGGTCCGGTCTTCTTCTTCGCCATGATCTTCGCGATCGCCATGGACTACACCGTCTTCCTGCTGTCCTCCGCCAAGGAGCAGTACGAGCAGACGGGCGACCCGCGCAAGGCCATGGTGGGCGCGCTGGCCCACTCCGGTCGGGTCATCTTCGCCGCGGCGGCCGTCATGGTCGCCGTCTTCTTCACCTTCGCGCTGTCGGGGCCGCTGCCGCCGAAGGAGATGGGCATCATCCTCGGCCTGGCGGTGCTCCTCGACGCCGCTCTTGTGCGGCTCGTGCTGCTGCCCGTCCTGCTCCGGCTGACCGGACGCGCCGCCTGGTGGAGCCCCGCGTGGCTGCACAAGGTGCTGCCCGACATCAAGTTCTCGCACGACTGACCCATCCCCCCGGTGATCGGTGGCCTCGAACACCGTTCGCGGCCACCGATACCCCAGGGGGTACCATGACGCTGGAAGAACCCACCAGGAGGACCCACTCATGGCCATGACCGTCGACGAGGAAGCCAGCACCGCCATCCTCAACCGCCTGCGCCGCGCCCAGGGGCAGCTTGCCGGCGTCATCGCCATGATCGAGGCCGGCCGCGACTGCAAGGACGTCGTCACCCAACTCGCCGCCGTCTCCCGGGCCCTGGACCGGGCAGGCTTCAAGATCGTCGCCAGCGGCATGCGCCAGTGCATGGCGGCCGCCGACGAGGACACGCCCCCCATGACCGAGGCGGAACTCGAGAAGCTCTTCCTCGCCCTCGCCTGAGCGCCGGCACCTGTCGGCCGAACGCCGGAAGCGAACGCGGCCGTCGCCGCTGCCCGCTACGGCCGCTCGTCCGCCGTGATCACCAAGACCGGCGACCCGTTCGGCGAGTTCGTGCGCGCGGCCCTGGAGGGCTACGGCCTGGACGGCCGCTTCGTCGGCGCGGGGCCCTGGCCAGGTCCAAGGCTTGTCTGTGATCGGCTACGCCGGGGCCGCTGAGGGCGGGGACGGTGTAGTCCTCCGGTGGGTGAGGGAGCGGGCCCCGAGGCGAAGCCGGCTACATCGCGAACGGCCTCGACCCCGGCACCCTGCGGGCCATCAACCGCACCAACCGCACCGACGCCGAAGCCGTCTTCCGCCCCGCCTGGCCGGCACCGTGCCGACTCCGGCCCGCCCGGCCCCGATTGGCCCGCGCCAGGCCGCTCAACGCGCCGCCGCCCGCCTCTTCTGCACGTTCGTCGAACCCGGCGCCGACCGAGGCGAGCGAGCGCCGCGGTGGAAAAATGCCTGAGTAGGCCCAGGGTGTTGGCTGTACGTTGTGCAGGCGCGCCGAACAAGGGGCGCCGCGCGGGGGCCGACCGCGGCGCGGCGTACGCACCGCTACGAGGGCGAGGAAGCGCCTGGAGCAGTGATCACCCGGGCGCGTTCTCCCCAGCTGTGGTTACCCGATCCCGGTGTGTGTGCACGCGAGGTGCACGGCTTTGCCGCACGGCAAGTATCCGCAGATCAGCAGACGTTTCGAGGCAGACCCACTGTGTTCCTGACGATCAGTACCACCGGTACCCCAGAGCGCCCCGCGACCGACCTCGGCTTTCTGCTGCACAAGCATCCCGACAAGGCGCAGGCGTTCTCGACCTCCTACGGCACGGCGCACGTCCTCTACCCGGAGGCGTCCGTCGAGCGGTGCACGGCCGCGCTGCTGCTCGAGGTCGACGCGGTGGCGCTGGTGCGGCGGGGCAAGGGCAAGGGCCGCGGCGGGGCGCCCGACGCCGCGCTCGCGCAGTACGTCAACGACCGCCCGTACGCGGCATCCTCCCTGCTCGCGGTGGCGCTGAGCGCCGTGTTCTCCAGCGCGATGAAGGGCCAGTGCACCGCGAGGCCCGAACTGCCGGAGCAGACCAGGCCGCTGCGGATCGAGGTGCCCGCGCTGCCCGCCCGCGGCGGTGCCGACCTCGTACGGGCGCTGTTCGAGCCGCTCGGATGGACGGTGACGGTCGAGGCGGTGGCGCTGGACGAGCAGTTCCCCGAGTGGGGCGACTCCCGCTATGTACGTCTGGAACTGGAAGCGACGCGGCTGACGCTCGCCGAAGCCCTGCGCCACCTCTACGTGCTGCTCCCGGTGCTCGACGACGCCAAGCACTACTGGGTGTCGTCCGACGAGGTCGACAAGCTGCTGCGGGCGGGTGAGGGCTGGCTGCCGGACCACCCGGAGCAGAAGTTGATCACCAGCCGGTATCTCTCGCGCCGCTGGTCGCTGACGCGTGAGGCGATGGAGCGGCTGGAGCTCGTGCGGCTCGCCGAGGCCGACGACACCGAGGTCGAGGAGATCGACAACGCCGTCGACGAAGAGACGGACACCGAAGAGAAGCCGGTGCCGCTCGCCGTGCAGCGCCGGGACGCGATCCTCGCCGCGCTGCACGCGTCCGGCGCGGGCCGCGTCCTCGATCTCGGCTGTGGACAGGGCCAGTTGGTGCAGGCGCTGCTCAAGGACACGAGGTTCACCGAGATCGTCGGCGTCGACGTGTCGATGCGCGCGCTCACCATCGCCTCGCGGCGGCTCAAGCTGGACCGCATGGGCGAGCGGCAGGCATCGCGGGTACAGCTCCTCCAGGGCTCGCTCGCCTACACCGACAACCGCCTCAAGGGGTACGACGCCGCCGTGCTCAGTGAGGTCGTCGAGCACCTCGACCTGCCCCGGCTGCCCGCCCTGGAGTACGCGGTGTTCGGCTCCGCGCGCCCGCGGACGGTCCTCGTGACGACGCCGAACGTCGAGTACAACGTCCGCTGGGAGACCCTCCCGGCCGGGCACTCCCGGCACGGCGACCACCGCTTCGAATGGACGCGGGAGGAGTTCCGGACCTGGGCCCGGACGGTGGCCGAACGTCACGGCTACGCCGTGGAGTTCACGCCCGTCGGCCCTGACGACCCCGAAGTGGGCCCGCCCACGCAGATGGCCACATTCACGCTCACCGCCCCGAAGGAGGAGAAGGCCGCATGACGAACGAGACGCCCGCCAAGGCGCGCACCCTGCCCGTGACCGACCTGTCCCTCGTGGTGCTGATCGGCGCGTCCGGCTCGGGCAAGTCCACCTTCGCCCGCAAGCACTTCAAACCGACCGAGGTGATCTCCTCCGACTTCTGCCGCGGCCTGGTCGCCGACGACGAGAACGACCAGAGCGCCAGCGGCGACGCCTTCGATCTACTGCACTACATCGCGGGCAAGCGGCTCGCGGCGGGCCGGCGAACCGTCGTGGACGCCACCAGCGTTCAGCAGGAGAGCCGCCGCCAGTTGATCGAACTCGCCAAGAAGTACGACGTGTTGCCCATCGCGATCGTGCTGGACGTGCCGGAGGACGTGTGCGCCGAGCGCAACGCCGCCCGCACCGACCGCGCCGACATGCCGCGTCGCGTCATCCAGCGCCACATCCGCGAACTCCGCCGCTCGCTGCGCCACTTGGAGCGCGAGGGGTTCAGAAAGGTGCACGTCCTGCGGGGCGTGGAGGAGATCGAGAGCGCCGAGGTCAGTACCGAGAAGCGGTTCAACGACCTGACGCACCTCACCGGACCCTTCGACATCATCGGCGACGTCCACGGCTGCGCCTCGGAACTGGAGAGCCTGCTCGGCAAGCTCGGTTACGTCGACGGAACGCACCCGCAGGGCCGTACGGCCGTCTTCGTCGGCGACCTCGTCGACCGCGGCCCGGACACCCCGGGCGTCCTGCGTCGGGTGATGTCCATGGTCGGCTCGGGCGACGCCCTGTGCGTGCCCGGCAACCACGAGAACAAGTACGGGCGTTACCTCAAGGGCCGCAAGGTCCAGCACACCCACGGCCTCGCCGAGACGATCGCGCAGATGGAGGAGGAGGGCGAGGAGTTCAGGAAGCAGGTGCGGGAGTTCCTCGACGGACTCGTCAGTCACTACGTTCTCGACGGGGGCAAGCTCGTCGTCTGCCACGCCGGTCTGCCCGAGAAGTATCACGGGCGGACCTCGGGGCGGGTGCGCTCGCACGCGCTGTACGGCGACACGACCGGTGAGACGGACGAGTTCGGGCTGCCGGTGCGCTATCCGTGGGCGGAGGAGTACCGGGGCCGGGCGGCCGTCGTCTACGGTCACACCCCGGTTCCGACGGCCACCTGGCTGAACAACACCATCTGCCTCGACACGGGTGCCGTCTTCGGCGGCAAGCTCACCGCGCTGCGCTGGCCGGAGCGCGAGCTCGTCGACGTACCGGCCGAGCAGGTCTGGTACGAGCCGACGAGGCCGCTCGCCTCCGAGGCGCCCGGCGGTCACGAGGGCCGTCCGCTCGACCTCGCGGACGTGCACGGCCGGCGGGTCGTCGAGACGCGGTACGCCGGACGCGTGTCGGTCCGCGAGGAGAACGCGGCGGCGGCCCTGGAGGTCATGAGCCGCTTCGCCGTGGACCCACGGCTGCTGCCGTACCTGCCGCCGACCATGGCACCGACCGCGACCTCGCACATCGAGGGCTACCTGGAGCATCCCGCCGAAGCCTTCGCGCAGTACAAGGAGGACGGGGTCGCCCGGGTCGTGTGCGAGGAGAAGCACATGGGCTCGCGGGCGGTGGCGCTGGTCTGCCGGGACGCGGGGGTGGCACGCGAGCGCTTCGGTGTCGGGGGAGGCCCGACCGGGTCGCTCTACACCCGCACCGGCCGTCCCTTCTTCGACGACACCGCCGTCACCGAGGAGATCCTCGGCCGGGTGCGGGCCGCCGCGACCGAGGCCGGACTCTGGAAGGAACTCGAGACGGACTGGCTGCTGCTCGACGCCGAGTTGCTGCCGTGGTCGCTGAAGGCGTCCGGGCTGCTGCGCAGTCAGTACGCGGCGGTCGGCGCCGCGTCCGGAGCCGCGTTCCCGGGAGCGCTGGCCGCACTCGAAGGGGCTGCGGAGCGCGGGGTCGACGTACGGGACCTGCTGACGCGGCAGCGTGAACGCGCCGCGGACGCCGAGGCGTTCACGGACGCCTACCGGCGCTACTGCTGGACCACGGAGGGCCTGGACGGTGTCCGACTGGCACCGTTCCAGATCCTCGCCGTCCAGGGCCGGAGCCTCGCCGCCGTGCCGCACGACGAGCAGCTCGCGCTGATCGACCGCCTTGTGGAACACGACGGGAGCGGTCTGCTGCAGACCACCCGGCGGCTCTTCGTCGACACCGGTGACCCGGAGTCGGTGCGGGCCGGCGTCGACTGGTGGCTGGAGATGACGGGTCGCGGGGGCGAGGGCATGGTCGTCAAGCCGGCCGGCGCGGTGGTGCGCGGTGCGCAGGGTCGACTTGTGCAGCCCGGCATCAAGTGCCGGGGGCGGGAGTACCTGCGGATCATCTACGGTCCGGAGTACACGCGTCCCGAGAACCTCGTGCGGCTGCGGGGGCGGTTCCTGAACCACAAGCGGTCGCTCGCCATCCGGGAGTACGCGCTGGGGCTCGAGGCCCTGGACCGGCTCGCGGAGGGTGAGCCGTTGTGGCGGGTGCACGAGGCCGTGTTCGGGGTATTGGCGCTGGAGTCGGAGCCGGTGGACCCGAGGCTGTGAAGTTCCCCGCCCCCTTCAGGGACGCGGGGAACTGCGCAATCTTTGAGGGGGGTCTGGGGCGCAGCCCCCAGGGGCGGGACGGGCAGGGGCGGAGGGGGCGAAACACGCTGGGCGGAACCGCGCGAGACGTGCCGGACGTCCCTCAAGTGATCAACTTGAGGAGTGCGCAGTGCGGATCTACATCAGCGCGGACATGGAAGGCGTCACCGGCCTCGTCGACGCCGACGATGTCCAGCCCGGCGGCCGCGACTACGAGCGCGGCCGCCTGATGATGGCGGAGGATGTCAACGCCGCCGTCCGGGGCGCGATCACGGCCGGCGCCACCGACATCGTGGTCAACGACGCCCACGGCCCCATGCGCAACATGCTGCCCGAGGCCCTCCACCCGGCGGTCCGCCTCATCCGCGGCAAGCCCAAGCACATGGGCATGCTCGAAGGCCTCACCCCCGAACACGACGCCGTGATCTGCGTCGGCTACCACTCCCGCGCCGGGGCGCTCGGCGTGCTGAGCCACAGCTTCATGGGGCACGAGATCGAGGACATGTGGTTGGACGGCCGGCCGGTCGGCGAGATCGGGCTCGCCCACGCCACCGCGGCGGCGATCGGCGTACCCGTGGTGGCCCTCACCGGTGACGACGCCGCCTGCGCCGAGGCCACCGCGTGGGACGACTCCGTCGCCACGGTCGCGGTGAAGTTCGCGCGGGATCGTTTCGCGGCGGACCTGCGGCCGACGGCGGAGGCGCGGGGAGCCATCCAGGAGGCGGTCGGTGCCGCCCTGGCCGCGGTGCCGAAGGTACGCGCGCAGGCGTCGCCTGCCGCCTCCACGCTCGCCGTCCGGTGGCAGTCGGCCTCCGTGCCCGCCACGCTCCTGGGCATCCCGGGAGTCACCGCCACGGACAGCCGGACGGTCCAGGCGCAGGGGGAACTCCCGGCCCTGTACCGGCTGTTCGGCGTGTGGATGCGGGTGGCGGCGTCCCTGACCAACCAGCCGCCGTACTGCTGAACGCGTCGCCGCCCGCCGGTCAGAGCGTAATTCGCCCCCTCCGCCCCTGCCCGTCCCGTCCCTGGGGGCTGCGCCCCCAGCCCCCCCCTCAAAGATTGCGCAGTTCCCCGCGCCCCTGAAAAGGGGCGCGGGGAACTGCGCGAACAACCCCCACGCACCCGCAGCCGAAAGGCTGGTCGGGACGGGTAGGGGCGGAGGGGGCGAAAACCCACCCTCGTCACCCCACCCCCCGTCACCCCACCAACCGCAAACGCACCTCCGCCATCCCCACCCGCACCGTCTGCCCCCACACCAGCTCCACCGCATCCCCCTCCATCCCGTCGCCGAACGCGATCAGCCGGTCCGACTCGACGGTCAGGGACAGCCGGGCGGAGGAGATGAGTTCGCCGGCCACGAGTGACGTTCCTGTGGCGGGGGACGGCCAGGCCTCGCGGACGAACCAGAGGAGGCGTTCGTCCGTGGGGCCGGGCAGTGGCAGTTCGCCGCCCCGCTCCTGCCACACGGAGCGGAGCCAGCCGCTGGCCCCCGTCCCGGTGCCGACCAGGACACCGGAGGAGGCCTGGGGCTCGACGGCACCCCCGTACTCGTCGAGCCCCAGCCGGTAGCGGGCCGTCTGATGGCCCGCGGCTCCTAGATAGATCTCGTTGAGCGCGACCAGCCGTTGCGTGTCGTCCGCGACCGCCTCGACCATGGTCAGCTCGTCCGCCCGGCCGCCGTGCGCCGAGGCGAGCAGGGAGCCCGCGTCCTTGGGGCGGTGCCGCACCAGCACCCCCGGGTTGCGTCCGGGATCGGTGTCGATGCCCACGACCGGCTGGCCCGTCAGGTACTTGGCCACATTCGCGACCAGCCCGTCCTGCCCGACCACGACCACGACGTCCTCCGGCGCGAACAGGAAACGGTCCAGGTCCGCGCGCTCCACCCGGGCCTGCCGCCAGGTCAGCGGGACCGCCGAAACCACCTCGGCCAGTGCCTCCCGCGCCCGCCGGTGCCGCTCGGCCACCTCCTCGATGTCCCGCCCCCGGGAGGAGAGGAAGAACGCCGCCTGCCCGTGCGTGCCGTGCCGGGCCACCAACTCCTCGTACTCCGTGGTGCGATGGACGAGGACGACCCGCGGCGCGAGACTCACGCCGGTTCCCCCGAGGCTCCGTTGCCCAGCTTGGCGAGCAGTCCTGTCAGGACGTCCGGCGACACCGTGACGCTCTCGATGCGCGGCAGGTTCTCCGCGAGCCGTGCGCCCGTCAGGGCGTGCAGCGTGGCGACGTCCACGTCCCCGTGGACCCGCAGCCAGGCGGCCTGCGCCTCGGCGCGCGCCGCACCGACCTCGCGCGCGGCCTGTGCCTCGGCCCCGGCGAGCCGCACCTTGCGTGTGGCCTCCGCCTCCGCGAGGCGCAGCGACCGGGTGGCCTCCGCCTCCGCGAGACGAACCGTGCGCGCGGCTTCCGCCCCGGCGCGAACGGCGTCCGCCGCCGCGTGTTCCTCGGCCTCGCGCCGCGTGTTCGTGCCGCGCTGGTCGACCAACTGCTCCTCGCGCCTGGCGAGTTCGATCTGGCTGGCGAGTTCGTTCTCGGCGATGGCGCGCTCCCGCTCGACGGCGACGGCACGGCGCTCGTACGTCGCCTTGTCCGCGTCCTGCTGGATCTGCTCGCGGGCCGGCGTGCGCAGCGCACGCTCCACCTCGGGCTCAGGGCGCAGCGCGACGACCCGTACGGCCACCACCTCGATCCCCGTCGCGGGCAGCCGGGGCTCTGCGGCGAGCCCGCCCGCGATCCGTTCCCGTACCGCCGCGACGCCGTCGACCAGGGCGGCCGCCAGTGACGTACGTGCCAGGACGTCGAGCGCGTGCTGCTGGGCCGTCTCGGTCAGCAGGGTCGAGAGCTGCTCCAGGGGAGCGCCGCGCCAGGCGCCCGTGTCGGGGTCGATGGAGAAGTCCAGGCGCGCGGCCGCGATCGCCGGATCGCTGATGCGGTAGGTGACCGTCGCCTGCACCGCTACGTCCTGGAAGTCGGACGTACGGGCGTGGAAGGTCATCGCCAACTCGCGGTCGTCGACCGGTACTTCGGAGAGCGCGGCGGTCAGGGAGCGGTACCAGAAGCTCAGTCCGGGGCCGTCGTGCACCAGGCTGCCGGAGCGGTGGTGCCGGACATGGGCGGTCGGCGCCCCGCGCAGACGGCGCCAGCCGAGACGCCGGGTGATGTCGGCCATGAGTACCCCCTCGTCGCCGGCGATGTCGGCGACCCCTCGTTCCTCTTTTTCGTCACTGAGACGATAATGGCGGAGCCTGTTTATCGTCAAGGGGACGAAATGAATGCGGCGCAGCTCCCGCGATCGGCGGGTGAACAGGCGTCCGGATGGTCAGGATGGAGGCATGGGATTCCATGTCGACTCCGAGGCCGGGCGGCTGCGCCGCGTCATCCTGCACCGGCCGGATCTTGAGCTCAAAAGGCTCACCCCCAGTAACAAGGACGCCCTGCTCTTCGACGACGTGCTGTGGGTGCGTCGGGCGCGCGCGGAGCACGACGGGTTCGCCGACGTACTGCGCGACCGCGGGGTCGCCGTCCACCTCTTCGGCGACCTGCTCACCGAGGCCCTGGAGATCCCGGCGGCCAGATCGCTCGTGCTGGACCGGGTCTTCGACGAGAAGGAGTACGGGCCGCTCGCCACCGACCATCTGCGGGCCGCCTTCGAGACGCTGCCCGCCCCGGAGCTGGCGTCCGTGCTCGTCGGCGGCATGACCAAGCGGGAGTTCCTGGACGCCCACGCGGAGCCGACCTCGGTGCGCTTCCATGTCATGGACCTCGACGACTTCCTGCTCAGGCCGTTGCCCAACCATCTGTTCACCCGGGACACCTCCGCCTGGATCTACGACGGGGTCTCCATCAATGCCATGCGCTGGCCGGCCCGGCAGCGCGAGACCGTGCACTTCGAGGCGATCTACCGGCACCACCCGCTCTTCCGTGACGAGACCTTCCATCTCTGGTCGGAGGGGCAGATCGACTATCCGTCGACCATCGAGGGCGGCGACGTGCTCGTCATCGGCAATGGCGCGGTGCTCATCGGCATGAGTGAGCGGACCACGCCGCAGGCCGTCGAGATGCTCGCGCACAAGCTGTTCGCGGCGGGCTCGGCACGCACGATCGTGGCGCTCGACATGCCCAAGCGGCGGGCGCTCATGCACCTCGACACCGTGATGACGATGGTCGACGGCGACATCTTCACGCAGTACGCGGGGCTCGGCATGCTCCGCTCGTACACCATCGAACCGGGCGCGCAGGACAGCGAGTTGAAGGTCACCGACCATCCCCCGGAGCACATGCACCGTGCGATCGCCGCGGCGCTGGGTCTGAGCGAGATCCGTGTCCTGACCGCCACCCAGGACGTGCACGCGGCCGAGCGGGAGCAGTGGGACGACGGGTGCAACGTCCTCGCCGTGGAACCGGGCGTCGTGGTCGCCTATGAGCGGAATTCCACCACCAACACGCATCTGCGCAAGCAGGGCATCGAGGTCATCGAGATTCCGGGCAGCGAGCTGGGGCGGGGGCGGGGCGGGCCGCGCTGTATGAGCTGTCCGGTGGAACGCGAGGCCGTGTAGTCCCCGTATAGAAATTCTGGGCATCGTATAGAATTCCAAGGTCCCCGTCTTCGTAACCCTGGAGCGCCCCCATGGCGACAGTCCCGACCGCCCTCGCCGGCCGCCACTTCCTCAAGGAGCTGGACTTCACGGAAGAGGAGTTCCGCGGTCTGATCGAGCTGGCCGCCGAGCTCAAGGCGGCCAAGAAGGCCGGGACCGAGACCCCGTATCTGCGGGGCAGGAACATCGCGCTGATCTTCGAGAAGACCTCCACGCGTACGCGCTGCGCCTTCGAGGTCGCGGCGGCGGACCAGGGCGCCTCGACGACGTATCTGGACCCGTCCGGCTCACAGATAGGCCACAAGGAGTCCGTGAAGGACACCGCGCGCGTCCTCGGCCGGATGTTCGACGCCATCGAGTACCGGGGCGACAGCCAGGCCTCCGTCGAGGAACTGGCCGCGTACGCCGGTGTGCCCGTCTACAACGGTCTGACCGACGACTGGCACCCGACCCAGATGCTCGCCGACGTGCTCACGATGACCGAGCACTGCGACAAGCCGCTCGGTGAGATCGCCTTCGCCTACCTCGGCGACGCCCGCTTCAACATGGGCAACTCGTATCTGATCACCGGCGCGCTGCTCGGCATGGACGTCCGCGTCGTCGCACCCAAGACCTACTGGCCGGCTGACGAGATCGTCACGCGGGCCCGCGAACTCGCCGAGCACAGCGGCGGCCGCGTCACCCTCACCGAGGACGTCTCCGAGGGTGTCCTCGGCGCGGACTTCGTCGCGACGGACGTCTGGGTCTCCATGGGCGAGCCCAAGGCGGTCTGGGACGAGCGCATCGCCGCGCTGTCACCGTACGCCGTGACGATGGACGTGCTGCGCGCCACCGGCAACCCCGACGTGAAGTTCCTGCACTGCCTGCCGGCCTTCCACGACCTCGGCACCAAGGTCGGCCGCGAGCTGTACGAGACCCATGGCCTGGAATCCCTCGAGGTCACCGACGAGGTCTTCGAGTCGGCGCACTCGGTCGTCTTCGACGAGGCGGAGAACCGGCTGCACACCATCAAGGCGATCCTGGTCGCGACCCTGGCCTGACGACAGCCCCGTAGATCCTGGCCTGTCCCACCTCTCAGCAGGCCTTATCCTGACCGGCGGCCCGGACCACCCCTTCCGTGGCCGCCGCGCGACCCACCACGCGTCGCACCCGCACCACCGGAAATGAGCACCACCCGCATGCCCGCTCCACGGATTCCTCGTATCAAGTCCCCCGAGCTCCTCATCGCCGAATCCGGCACGGACCTCGAAGGCCATGGCCTCAAGCGCACCATGGGCCTCTTCCAGCTCGTCTGCTTCGGCATCGGCGCGATCGTCGGCACCGGGATCTTCGTCGGCCTGTCCGACTCGGTCGCCCAGGCCGGACCCGCCGTGGTCGTCTCCTTCATCCTTGCGGCGATCACCTGCGTCTTCACGGCGTTCGCGTTCGCGGAGCTCGGCGGCGCGATCCCGGTCTCGGGATCCTCGTACTCCTTCGCGTACGCCGGACTCGGCGAGAGCACGGCCTTCCTGGTCGGCTGGTGTCTGCTTCTGGAGTACGGCGTCTCCGTCTCGGCCGTCGCCGTCGGCTGGAGCCAGTACGTGAATGAGCTGCTCGACAGCCTCACCGGCCTGCAGCTCCCCGCCGCCCTTTCCTCGGGACCGGCCGACGGCGGGGTCATCAACGTCCCCGCGGTCATCGTGATCGCCCTGGCCTCGGTCCTGCTCGTGCGCGGTGTGCGCGAGAGCGCCCGGGCGACCGCCGCCATGGCCGTGCTGAAGCTGGCGATCCTGGTGCTCTTCTGCGCGATCGGGTTCAGCGCCTTCAAGGACGGCAACCTCACGCCGTTCTCGCCGACCGGACTCGGCGGCATCGGCGCGGGCACCACGGCCGCGTTCTTCTCGTACATCGGCTTCGACGCGATCACCACGGCAGGCGAGGAGGCCAGGAACCCGCGTCGTAACATCCCGATCGCCATCATGATCTGCATCGGGCTGGTCACGCTGCTGTACTGCGCCGTGGCACTGGCCGCGATCGGCGCGATCGGCGGGGACAAGGTCGGCGGTCAGCCGGCCGCGCTGTCGTACGTCGTCAACGAGGTGACCGGCTCCACCGTCGGCGGCGGGGTCATCGCCTTCGGCGCGGTCGTCGCCATCGCCTCGGTCGTGCTCGCGGTGATGTACGGGCAGACCCGCATCCTCATGTCGATGTCCCGCGACGGACTCATCCCGCGCGTCTTCGAGAAGATCTCGCCCAAGTCCTCGACGCCGGTGGCGGGCACCTTGATCGTCGCGGTCGTCTTCGCGATTCCCGCGGCCTTCGCCTCGCTCGACGCCGCGGTCAACCTGTGCACCATCGGCACGCTCGCCACCATGGCCGCGGTCAATGTCGCGGTGATCGCGCTGCGCCGCCGGGAGCCGGGCCTCGCCCGCACCTTCCGGGTGCCGCTCTACCCCGTCGTACCACTGCTCGGCGTGGGCTTCTGCCTGTATCTGATGTACGAGACGGGCTGGACGACCTGGGTGCAGTTCGCCCTGTTCCTGGTGGCCGGATTCCTGGTGTACGTCCTCTACGGGCGCCGCCATTCCCGGCTGGCCGCGCGGGCGGAGGCTACAGCGGCCGTCGCTGAGCGGGAACCACAGGCAGTCTGAACCAGACCGCCTTGCCGGAGTCGGTCGGGCGGTGGCCGCAGGACGAGCTGAGGGTGCGGATCAGCAGGAGGCCGCGCCCGTGCTCCTGCCAGGGGTCGGGTTCGCCGGCCTGGTGGGGGACCGTGAGATTGCCCGGCGGTGCCGGGTCCGGGTCGTGCACCTCGACCCGGCAGCCGGTCGGCATCAGCTCCACGACCAGCTCTATGGGACCGTCCCCGGCGGCGTGCTCCACTGCGTTGGCGACCAGCTCCGCGGTGAGCAGCTCAGCGGTGTCGCTGTCGGCCGCGTGCTCCAGCTCGGCCAGCGCGGTGCGGACCAGAGCGCGGGCGACGGGCACCGCCGCGACGGTGTGCGGCAGTGCGATGCGCCAGGAGGCGGGGGCTGGGGAGTTGTGCAAGGCGGGTCCGTTCATGGAGCAGGCTGTCCTGCTTTCAACTTTGTGAATGGTACGGGGCCGCCGTACAGAGGCGCTCGGCGGGCCATTTCGGGACATCGGTGCGTGTTCTCCAGGGACGTTCGGCCCGGCGTTCGGCCCGACATACGGCTGCGTACCCAGACGAACGGCCCACCCCGCACGGTCTGTCCCATCGTTACGGGGCTATCGATGATCCGTGACGCGGTGACGATCGCCGGTGACTCCGTGACGCTTGCCCGTGACATGGGAACAGCCTCTGCCGCCCATGCCTTATCGCGCCCTCATGACGACAGTCACAGAGAAGTGATAACTTCATGGAGCAGCCGCAGAGCGCCGCCCCCGCCCGAGGAGGCCGCACGTCATGAGTCCCTTCACCGGCTCCGCCGCCCACACGTCCGACTGGCAGCACCTGAGGTGCGAGATCGCCGACGGGGTCGCCACGGTCACCCTGGCCCGCCCCGAGAAACTCAACGCGCTGACCTTCGGCGCCTACGCCGACCTGCGCGACCTGCTCGCCGAGCTGTCCCGCGAGCGATCCGTACGCGCCTTGGTGCTGGCCGGCGAGGGACGCGGCTTCTGCTCCGGAGGGGATGTCGACGAGATCATCGGCGCGACCCTCGCCATGGACACCGCCCAGCTCCTCGACTTCAACCGGATGACCGGGCAGGTCGTACGAGCCGTACGGGAATGCCCGTTCCCGGTGATCGCGGCGGTGCACGGCGTGGCGGCGGGCGCCGGAGCCGTGCTGGCGCTGGCGGCCGACTTCAGGGTCGCCGACCCCTCGGCCCGCTTCTCGTTCCTCTTCACCCGCGTCGGGCTGTCCGGCGGGGACATGGGCGCGGCCTATCTGCTGCCCCGGGTCGTCGGACTCGGCCACGCGACCCGGCTGCTGATGCTCGGCGAGCCCGTGCGCGCGCCCGAGGCCGAGCGGATCGGCCTGATCAGCCAGCTCAGCGACGAGGGCGGCGCCGACGAGGCCGCACAGCGGCTGGCCCGCCGCCTCGCCGAGGGCCCGGCCCTCGCGTATGCGCAGACCAAGGCCCTGCTCACGGCCGAACTGGACATGCCGCTCGCCGCCTCCGTCGAACTCGACGCCTCGACCCAGGCCCTGCTGATGAACGGGGAGGACTACGCCGAGTTCCATGCCGCGTTCACGGAGAAGCGGCCGCCGAAGTGGCGGGGGCGATAGCCGTGGCGGCGGGCGGCACGGCGCTGCCGGCGGACTCCGGCTCGGTGCCGGCGGAGGGGCACGGACGGCAGGCGGCAGCGGGCGCGCGGCCGCCGGAGGGTGCGAGCGTGCCGGAGGTCGCGGCCGCCGACGCGCGCACACCGCTGCGCGTCGCGGTGATCGGCGGCGGTCCCGGTGGCCTCTACGCCGCCGCCCTCCTCAAGCGACTCGACCCCTCCCGCGAGATCACCCTCTGGGAGCGCAACGCCCCCGACGACACCTTCGGCTTCGGTGTCGTGCTCTCCGACGAGACGCTCGGCGGCATCGAGCACGCCGACCCCGTCGTGTACACCGCGCTCCAGGACGAGTTCGTACGCTGGGACGACATCGACATCGTGCACCGAGGAGTGCGTCACACCTCGGGCGGGCACGGCTTCGCGGCGCTCGGCAGGCGCAGGCTGCTCGAGATCCTGCACGAACGCTGCCGCGCGCTCGGCGTCGAGCTGCGCTTCCGGGCGCAGGCCCCGCCGGTCGACGAGCTCATGGGGGCGTACGACCTCGTCGTCGCCGCCGACGGTGTGCGCAGCCTCACGCGCGCGGCGTACGCGGAGGTGTTCGGGCCCTCCGTCGAGGAGCATCGCTGCCGCTACATCTGGCTCGCCGCCGACTTCGCGTTCGACGCCTTCCGCTTCGAGATCGCCGAGACCGAGCATGGCGTGATGCAGCTGCACGGCTACCCATATTCCCGCCCGTCGCCCGACCACCACCCCTCAACGAGGCCCTCCGGGTCGCAGAATCAATTCGGCGCCTCGACCGTCATCGTGGAGATGCGCGAGGAGGTGTGGCGGTCGGCCGGTTTCGCGGAGCTCGACGAGCAGGAGTCCGTCGAGCGGTGCGCCAAGATCTTCGCGGACGCGCTGGGCGGACGCCCGTTGCGGTCCAACAAGTCGGCGTGGACCACGTTCCGGACGGTCGTCAACGACCGTTGGGCGCACCGGAACCTGGTCCTCCTCGGCGACGCCGCACACACCGCCCACTTCTCCATCGGCTCCGGCACGAAGCTGGCGGTGGAGGACGCGCTCGCGCTGGCCGCCTGCCTGGAGGAGCACACCGATCTGGCACAGGCCCTCGGCGCCTACGAGGAGGAGCGGCGCCCGGTCGTCGCGTCCACCCAGCGGGCGGCGCGTGCCAGCCTGGAGTGGTTCGAGAACCTGGAACGCTACCTCGATCAGCCCTCACACCAGTTCGCCTTCAACCTCCTCACCCGCAGCCGCCGCGTCACCCACGACAACCTGCGGCTGCGCGACGCGCACTTCACCGAGTCCGTGGAGCGCGAGTTCGGTTGTCCGGCGGGTACGCCCCCGATGTTCACGCCGTTCCGGCTGCGCGGCCTCACCCTGCGCAACCGGGTCGTCGTCTCGCCCATGGACATGTACTCGGCCGTGGACGGCGTCCCCGGCGACTTCCATCTCGTCCACCTGGGCGCGCGGGCACTCGGCGGCGCCGGACTGGTGATGACCGAGATGGTCTGCGTGAGCGCCGAGGGCCGCATCACGCCCGGCTGCGCGGGGCTCTACACCGGCCGGCAGGCCGAGGCCTGGCGGCGGATCACCGACTTCGTCCACGCGCAGGCGCCGGGCACCGCGATCGGCGTGCAGCTCGGCCACTCCGGGCGCAAGGGATCGACCAAGCTGATGTGGGAGGGCATGGACGAGCCGCTGGAGGAGGGCAACTGGCCACTCGTGGCCGCGTCCCCGATCCCGTACAAGCCGGGGAACCAGACGCCCCGCGAGCTGTCGCGTGCCCAACTCACCGACATCCGGGAACAGTTCACCGCCGCCGCCTGGCGCGCCGCGCGCGGCGGCTTCGATCTGCTCGAACTGCACTGCGCCCACGGCTACCTGCTCTCCGGCTTCCTGTCGCCGCTGACCAACCGGCGCACCGACGCGTACGGCGGCTCGCTCGCCCGCAGGCTCCGCTTCCCGCTCGAAGTGTTCGACGCGGTGCGGGCCGTGTGGCCCGAGGAACGGCCCATGACCGTCCGCATCTCCGCCACCGACTGGGCCGACGGCGGCACCACCGGCGACGACGCCGTCGAGATCGCGCGGGCCTTCGCCGCTCACGGCGCCGACGCGGTCGACGTGTCGACGGGCCAGGTGGTGGCGGACGAGCGCCCCGAGTACGGGCGGTCGTACCAGACGCCGTACGCCGACCGGATCCGCTACGAGACCGGCCTCCCCGTGATCGCCGTCGGCGCGATCTCCTCCTGGGACGACGTCAACTCCCTGATCCTGGCCGGCCGTACGGATCTGTGCGCGCTGGCCCGGCCGCACCTGTACGACCCGCACTGGACGCTGCACGCGGCGGCCGAGCAGGGGTACGAGGGTCCGGGCGTCGGCTGGCCGATGCCCTACCGGGCGGGCAGCCGACGCCCGCAGACCGGACGCACCGATGCCCCCAAACCCCGTCTCACGCTCGGGACGTGAGGGCATCCGCGCCCTTACGAAAGGTCGGCCATCCCCGCCGTCAGCGTCGCGCCGTCCGCCGGGTCGACCAGGATGAAGGCACCGGTGCGGCGGGAGTCGGCGTAGTCGTCGAGCGCGAGCGGCTCGGCGGTGCGCAGGGTGATCCGGCCGAGGTCGTTCGCGGTCGGCTCCGCCGCGCCGTCCAGGTCCTTGACGATCGCCTTCACGGTCCGCGTGGTGTGCTTGACCAGCACCCGGTCACCGACCCGCAGCGCGCGGTCGGCCAGATGGCAGACGGCGGCCCGGACGTCCTGCGTGAGCGCGGGCGCGTCGGGCCCGGCGGTGATCATGTCGCCGCGCGCGACATCGCGCTCGTCGGCCAGCCGCAGCGTCAACGACTGGGGCGCGTACGCCGTGCCGGCGTCCCTGCCGAGTACGTCGATGCCGACGATCTCGGAGGTCTCGCCGGACGGGTGGACCGTGACACGGTCGCCGACGCGCAGCTCTCCGGACACCAACTGGCCCGCGTAGCGGCGGACTTCGTCGTGCCGTATGACGTACTGCACCGGGAAGCGCGCCGGAGCGGCCGACACGTCGACGCCCACCGGCACGGTCTCCAGGAACTCCAGCAGTGCCGGACCCTCGTACCAGCCCATGTGCGCCGAACGCTCCACCACGTTGCCCCCGCACAGCGCGGAGACCGGGATCGGCGTGAAGCCGGGCAGGTCCAACTCGGCGGCGTGGCCCGCGAAGTCCTCGACGATGCGCTCGAACTCCTTCTCCTCGTACCCGACGAGGTCCATCTTGTTCACGGCGAGCACGACGTGCGGGACGCGCAGCAGCGCGGCGACGGCGGCGTGCCGGCGGGTCTGCTCGACCACGCCGTGGCGCACGTCGACCAGGACGACGGCCAGGTCGGCGGTGGAGGCGCCGGTAACCATGTTCCGGGTGTACTGCACGTGTCCGGGGGTGTCGGCCAGGATGAAGCGGCGGCGTGCGGTGGCGAAGTAGCGGTACGCGACGTCGATGGTGATGCCCTGTTCGCGCTCGGCGCGCAGGCCGTCGGTGAGGAGGGCGAGGTCGGGCGCGTCCTGGCCACGGTCGGCGGAGACGCGTTCGACGGCCTCCAGCTGGTCCGTCAGGAGGACTTGGAGTCGTGCAGCAGACGTCCGACGAGCGTGGACTTGCCGTCGTCGACGGAACCGGCGGTCGCGAAGCGCAGCGTGTCGATGGCGCTGCTGCTGGTGGTGGCGCTCATCTCTAGAAGTACCCTTCGCGCTTGCGGTCTTCCATCGCGGCCTCGGACATCTTGTCGTCGGCGCGGGTGGCGCCCCGCTCGGTGAGCCGGGAGGCGGCGATCTCGGCGATGACCTGGTCGAGGGTCATCGCGTCGGAGTCGACGGCGCCCGTGCAGGACATGTCGCCGACCGTGCGGTAGCGGACCTGCCGTTTTTCGACGACCTCGCTCTCACGTGGGCCGCCCCACTCGCCCGCGGTCAGCCACATGCCGCCGCGCCGGAACACCTCACGCCGGTGGGCGAAGTAGATCTCGGGCAGTTCGATGCCCTCGCGGGCGATGTACTGCCACACGTCGAGTTCGGTCCAGTTGGACAGCGGGAAGACGCGGACGTG
>NZ_JBITGS010000017.1:0-126320 GCF_044457265.1 Streptomyces sp. NPDC050564
ACCATCGACGTCGCGTACCGCTACTTCGCCACCGCACGCCGCCGCTTCATCCTGGCCGACACCCCCGGACACGTGCAGTACACCCGGAACATGGTCACCGGCGCCTCCACCGCCGACCTGGCCGTCGTCCTGGTCGACGCCCGCAACGGTGTCATCGAGCAGACCCGCCGGCACGCCGCCGTCGCCGCGCTGCTGCGCGTCCCGCACGTGGTCCTCGCGGTCAACAAGATGGACCTCGTCGACTACCAGGAGCCCGTCTTCGCCGCGATCGCCGAGGAGTTCACGGCGTACGCCTCCGAGCTGGGCGTCCCCGAGATCACCGCGATCCCGATCTCGGCGCTCGCCGGTGACAACGTGGTGGAAGCCTCCGCGAACATGGACTGGTACGGCGGTCCGACGGTCCTGGAGCACCTGGAGACCGTGCCGGTCAGCCACGACCTGGCGCACTGCCACGCGCGGCTGCCCGTGCAGTACGTGATCCGCCCGCAGACCGCCGAGCACCCCGACTACCGGGGTTACGCCGGTCAGATCGCGGCCGGTACCTTCCGCGTCGGCTCCGCGGTCACGGTCCTGCCCTCCGGCCGTACGTCGAAGATCGCCGGAATCGACCTGCTGGGCAAGCCGGTCGACGTGGCCTGGACCCCGCAGTCGGTGACCCTCCTGCTGGAGGACGACATCGACATCTCGCGCGGCGACCTGATCGTCCCGAGCAAGGACGCGCCCCCGACCACGCAGGATGTCGAGGCGACCGTCTGCCATGTGGCCGACCAGCCGCTCACCGTCGGCCACCGCGTGCTGCTCAAGCATGGCACCCGCACGGTCAAGGCGATCGTCAAGGACATCCCGTCCCGGCTGACGCTGGACGACCTCTCCCTGCACCCGCACCCGGGCCGGCTGGTCGCCAACGACATCGGCCGCGTCAAGATCCGTACCGCCGAGCCGCTGCCGCTCGACTCGTACGCCGACTCGCGCCGCACCGGCGCGTTCATCCTGATCGACCCGGCCGACGGCACCACGCTCACCGCGGGCATGGTCGGCGAGTCGTTCGCATCGCCGGAGCCGGTCAAGGACGAGGGCGACGACGACGGGTGGGACTTCTGACATGACGTCCACCGACTTCTACTCCACGTTCGCGAAGGAGGGCGGCCGCGTCGGCAGCGGCGCCCTCGGCAGCGGGCAGGGCGGAGTGGCGCGATGTGCGCGATGACGTACGCGCACTGCCTGCGCGCCCTCACCCCCCACCGCCTGCGAAAACGAAGACCTGCCGACTTCCCGGCCACGACCTGAGAGCTCGTGACCGCCGGGCCAACGAGAGGAACACCTCCCGTGCCTGCCATCCGCTCCACCCTTGTCCGTCGCGGCATAGCCGCCGCCGTGGCACTTCCCCTCCTCGCCCTCGCCGCCTGCAGCTACGGCTCCGAGGCGAAGGACGACACCAAGGCGAAGGTCGCCGCCGGTTCGAAGAAGATCGACGGACTCGACTCCGTGAAGATCGGCTACTTCGGCAACCTGACCCACGCCACCGCGCTGGTCGGCAACCAGAAGGGCTTCTTCCAGAAGGAGCTCGGTGCCACCGAGGCGAAGTACCAGACCTTCAACGCCGGGCCCTCCGAGATCGAGGCGCTGAACTCGGGCTCCATCGACATCGGCTGGATCGGCCCCTCGCCGGCCATCAACGGCTTCACCAAGTCCAACGGCAAGAACCTGCGCATCATCGGCGGTTCGGCGTCCGGCGGTGTGAAGTTCGTGGTCAACCCGAAGAAGATCAAGTCCCTGAAGGACGTCAAGGGCAAGAAGATCGCGACCCCGCAGCTGGGCAACACGCAGGACGTCGCGTTCCTCAACTGGATCGCGGACCAGGGCTGGAAGGTCGACGCGCAGAGCGGCAAGGGTGACGTCTCGGTCGTCCGCACGGACAACAAGATCACCCCGGACGCCTACAAGTCCGGCTCCATCGACGGCGCCTGGGTGCCGGAGCCGACCGCGTCCAAGCTGGTCGCCGAGGGCGGCAAGGTACTGCTCGACGAGTCGACGCTGTGGCCCGACAAGAAGTTCGTGATCACGAACATCATCGTGCGGCAGAGCTTCCTGAAGGAGCACCCGAAGGCCGTCGAAGCCGTACTGAAGGCCTCGGTCGAGACCAACAAGTGGATCAACGCCAATTCGGACGAGGCGAAGGCCGCGGCGAACAAGCAGCTGGAGTCGGACTCCGGCAAGGCGCTCCCGGCCAACGTCCTCGACCCGGCCTGGAAGTCCATCCAGATCACCAATGACCCGCTGGCCGCCACCCTCAACACCGAGGCGGAGCACGCGGTGAAGGCGGGTCTGCTGGAGAAGCCCGACCTGACGGGCATCTACGACCTCACGCTCCTGAACAAGGTCCTCAAGGGCGCGGGCGAGAGCACGGTCGACGACGCCGGTCTCGGCGTCAAGTAAGCCCGGATCCCGATGAGTTCCCAGGAGGTGACGACCATGGCCACGACCTTCGCCAAGGCCGCCGACGCCACGACGTCGGTCGAGTACGCGGCGCGCATCGAGCACGTCTCGAAGTCCTTCGCCGGTCCCGCCGGGCAGCAGCTCGTCCTGGACGACATCACCCTCGATGTCGCGCCCGGCGAGTTCGTCACCCTCCTGGGGGCCTCGGGCTGCGGCAAGTCGACGCTGCTCAACCTGGTCGCGGGCCTCGACGCCCCGACCGCGGGCAACATCACGACACACGGGCGCCCTGCCCTGATGTTCCAGGAGCACGCCCTCTTCCCGTGGCTGACCGCGGGCAAGAACATCGAACTCGCCCTGAAGCTCAGGGGAGTTCCGAAGGCCGATCGGCGCGGCAAGGCCGAGGAGCTGCTCGAACTCGTACGGCTCAAGGGCGCGTACGGCAAGCGCGTGCACGAGCTCTCCGGTGGTATGCGCCAGCGGGTCGCGATGGCCCGGGCGCTCGCGCAGGACAGCCAGATCCTGCTGATGGACGAGCCGTTCGCGGCACTGGACGCCATCACCCGGGACATGCTCCACGACGAACTGACCCGGATCTGGAGCGAGACGGGCCTGTCCGTCCTCTTCGTCACGCACAACGTGCGCGAGGCGGTGCGGCTCGCGCAGCGCGTGATCCTGCTGTCCTCCCGTCCCGGGCGGATCGCGCGCGAGTGGACCGTGGACATTCCGCAGCCGCGCCGCATCGAGGACGCCCCCGTGGCGGAACTGTCCATCGAGATCACCGAACAACTGCGTGGGGAGATCCGCCGTCATGGCCAGCACTGAGACGAAGGCCGACGCAGCCGTCAAGGACAACGTCGAGCTGGGCGGTCTGGAGGCGGGACTCGACGCGCTGGAGTCCTCCGCCGCCGGCCGCAGGTCCTTCGGCACGACGTTCCGGCAGAAGGTGCTGCCGCCGCTCGTCGCCTTCGCGGTGGTCCTGGTGGCCTGGCAGGCGCTGATCACGTTCAAGATCGTCGACGACCCGACCAAGCTGCCCTCGCCGTCCGACGTCTGGAGTGAGGTCCAGAACGCCTGGCTGCAGGGCACGCTGCTCGACTACATCTGGACCAGCGTCTCGCGCGGTCTGCTCGGCTTCCTGTTCGCCCTGGCGATCGGCACCCCGCTGGGTCTGCTGGTGGCCCGCGTGAAGTTCATCCGCGCCGCGATCGGCCCGATCCTGTCGGGCCTGCAGTCCCTGCCCTCGGTGGCGTGGGTCCCCCCGGCCGTGATCTGGCTGGGCCTGAACAACTCGATGATGTACGCGGTGATCCTGCTCGGCGCCGTCCCATCGATCGCCAACGGCCTGGTGTCGGGCGTCGACCAGGTGCCCCCGCTCTTCCTGCGAGCGGGCCGCACGATGGGGGCGACGGGCCTGCGCGGGACCTGGCACATCGTCATGCCGGCCGCGCTGCCCGGCTATCTGGCCGGTCTGAAGCAGGGCTGGGCGTTCTCCTGGCGGTCCCTGATGGCGGCGGAGATCATCGCCTCCTCCCCCGACCTGGGCGTGGGCCTCGGCCAACTGCTGGAGAACGGCCGCAACGCCAGCTCCATGCCGATGGTCTTCCTCGCCATCTTCCTGATCCTGTTCGTCGGTATCGCCATCGACCTGCTCATCTTCACCCCGGTGGAGCGGTGGGTACTGCGCAGCCGCGGTCTCCTGGTGAAGAGCTGAGCCCGTCATGAGTCAGCCGGTCCTTCTGGTCATCGCCCACGGCAGCCGCGATCCGCGCCATGCCGCGACGGTGGATGCCCTGGTGCGGCGGGTCCGGGCCCAGCGCCCCGGCCTGCGTGTGGAGACCGGCTTCCTCGACTTCAACATCCCCTCGGTGCAGGGGGTGCTGGAGTCCCTGGCAGAGGAGGTGCGGCGCGAAGCGCCTCGTTGGAGGGGTGGTGGCGGGCGACGGGAGGGAGTACGGGACGTGGTGGCCCTCCCGCTGCTGCTGACCCGCGCCTTCCACGCGAAGGCGGACATCCCGGCGGTGCTGCGGGAGGCCCCGTCGCGGCTGCGCATCCACCAGGCGGAGGTGCTCGGCCCGTCCCCCCTGCTGACCGCCGCGCTGGAACGGCGTTTGTACGAAGCGGGGCTGACCCCCGCCGACAAGTCCTCGACCGGGGTCGTGCTGGCCTCGGCGGGGTCCACAGACCCGGAGGCGATCGCAGTGATCGCTGAAATCGCGCGGGAGTGGCGGCACACCGGCTGGTGCGCCGTGCGACCTGCGTTCGCCTCCGCATCCCTTCCGCGCACCGAGGACGCCGTGCGCGAGCTGCGCGCCCTCGGCTGCGCACGCGTCGCGGTCGCCCCCTACGTCCTCGCGCCCGGCTTCCTGCCGGACCGTATCGCGCGGGGGGCCGCCGAGGCCGACGTACTGGCCGATGTGCTCGGCCCCGCGCCGGAGGTGGCGCGCGTCCTGCTGGAGCGGTACGACGAGGCGCGCGTACCGGCGCCGGCGGCCGTCGGCGCCTGACGGCACCGCCGGCCGCCCCCCGGCACGTGCGGGGTGGGGCCTCCTCTGTGGGTGGCTAGGGCTTGGTGGTGGCCGTCGTTGTGGCCGTCGGTCCCGTGCCCGCCGCTGTGACCGCCGCGACCGTGACGGTGTACGAGGTGGCGGGCCGCAGGCCGCCGATGACCCGGAACATTCCCTTCGCCGAGGGCTGGGTGACCAGCACGTCCCGGCCCATGACGTCGATCGGGTCGCGGCCGTCGGAGACGGTGACGCGATAGCCGATGATCTTGGCGTCCCCGGTCGCCGTCGGCGGGGTCCAGGCGACGGTGGCCGCGCCGGCTGCCGTACGGAGCTTGGGGCTCGTGGGTGCGCCCGGGAGCACGCTCGCGGTGGCCGGTGTCAGCGGGAGCGAGGCCAGGGACGGGGCGCTGCTGCCCTGAGCGTTGCTCGCGGTGACGGTGACGGTGAACGGGCCGCCGGACGAGGGGAGTCCATCGATGCGGACGATCGCGGTGCGCTTGAACTCGGCTGCTGGGACGCTCTGTTCGCCGACCTGTCGGCCCGACGCGTCGTAGGCCCGTGCCGTGTACTCCGTCACCGGCGAACCGCCGTCCACGAAGCTCGGGTTGAAGGTGACGTACAGCGCGTCGGCGCCCGCGGTACTCGTGCCGGCGCGGGAGGGTGCCTCGGGCGCCGAGGGAGCGCCGACACGGCTGCCCAGCAGACCGGCGTAGGCGGGCTCGAGACCCGCGTTGCCGAGGATCTGCGACGGTACGTCGGACAGTCCCGTCATGATCTTGTTGCCGCTCGTCACCAGGCCCTTGTTGTCGCCGTCGGACGTGCCCTCCTCCCACCAGTTGTCCTTGACGAGGGTCGGGTCGTTGTTGCCGAGGTCGTCGCGGTAGTCGGTGTGGCGGGAGGCGACGTTGGCGTACGAGGCGTTGTAGAGGACGTTGCCCTCGACGGTCTCGTAGGTGCAGCCGTTGTCGGTGTAGACGTTCTTGCCCAGGCCCCACTGGTCGTGGATGACATTCCCCGTGACCTTCTCGCCGTCGGCCAGGGAGGTGCCGGTGAGACCCTGGGTGTAGATGCCGCCGCCGTCGTCGAGCATCTGCATGTAGTCGAAGATCAGGTTGTCGCGGACGGCGTTGTCGTGGCTGGGGTTCGCGGTCGCCGGGTCGCCGATCTTGTCGGGCCAGCCGCCCCAGCCCAGGGAGATCGCGCTGTAGCCGACGTGGTCGATCTGGTTGTGGGCGATGGTGTTGTGCTGGGTGTAGCCGTTGAGGATCGCGACACCGCCGTGGAACTCGCGGGGCAGGCCGTAGAGATGATTGTTCGTCACCTGCACGCCGGAGGCGGGGGTTTGTCCGTCCACTCCCCCGATCTCCAGGCCGTTGCCGGAGATGTCGGTGAAGATGGTGCCGTTGACCGTCGAATCCTTGGACCCGGTGCCCAAGTCGAGCCCTGACGCCCCGAGATGGGCGAAGACGTCGTCACTGAAGTCGATGCGCTGCCCGTGGACGACGGAGACATTGCCCGGCATCTTGGTCCAGGACGCGAACGGGCAGGTGCCGCCCTCGACGTACTGGCACAGTCCCTGCGTCGCCCAGCCTTTCTCCCCGGTGATGGTGTAGCCCGCCTGGATCTCGGAGAAGCCCTCGGGCCGGGACGGCGTGAGCCAGGTGGCATAGCTGAACTGCAGCCCACGGAAGGCGATGTCGTGGACGGCAGCGGAGGCGGTCCCCTGTCCGTCGATCAGCTTCTCGGCCTGCGCCGCCTCGACATCCGCCCGGGCCAGGTTCTCGCCCTTGCGCGGCAGATAGTAGACGCGGTGCGCGGCGCGGTCGAGGTACCACTCGCCGGGCTGGTCCAGGAGTTCGTACGCGTTCTCGATGTAGGTCGCCCTGCCGCTGTTGGTGAGATGGCCGGGGCCGACCATGCTGACGGTCCGGCCGGGGATGTCGGGGAACTCGACCCGCTTGTTGGAGTTGTCCCAGCACGGCTGGACCATCGTGATCGTGGTGCCCTCGGCGGCGGCGATACGGCAGCGCGGCTCGGTCCACTGGCCGAGCCCGTTGCGCTCGATGTTCCAGAGGGCCTCGCCGCTGGTGTAGACGAACTCGGCGTCGGACGGGCGGCGCCAGTGGGCGAGCGTGTCGGAGGACGCCGTGTAGCCGACGGCGGTCTGGGTGAGGTCGACGGGGACGGTGCCGCGGGCCCGCTGGGCGCGCACCCCGTCGACGTACAACTGCCGTGTGTCGGTGAGGCCTCGGGGCGCGGGGGCGGACCAGAGGCCGGGCCTGCCCGCGACCTTGCGCCACCCGGAGACCTGGCGGCCACCGCTGACGACGGTCCGGCCGGTCCCCTGCCAGATCACCTTGTGGCCGCCGGTTCCGGAGTCGCGGGCGTCCAGGACGAGCGGCTCGGTGCGGCGGTACGTGCCCGACGCGAGGTGGACCGTCAGGTCGTCCTTCATGTCCGCGACGCGGGCGCGTGCCAGATCGCGGGCGCGGTCCAGAGTGCGAACGGGATGGCGAGCGGTGCCGTCAGCGTGGTCGTCCCCGGCCGGGGACACGTAGAGGTCGGATGACAGGGGCTCGGTGGCGGAGGAGGCGGCGCCCGGTACTCCGAGGGCCAGAAGCGTGGAGATCAGGGTGACCAGGACGGCTCTTCGGCGCATGGGCATGTTCCCCTCCCGTGGGATCAGGCTGTACCCAACGCCGAGAAAGGTAGGATCTATGACGGGTCACCGTCAATGAATGATGCAAAGAACGACGCAAGTCCCTTCCTCGCGCGGTGATTCATCCGAGCAGCGTTCAGATTTCAGACCATCGTTCAGTCGAACGACAGCCCGCCGGTCCGGGTCCGCTTGAGCTCGAAGAAGTCCGGGTTTGCGGCGAGGACGCGGAAACTGTCGAAGAGCTCCGCCGCCTTCTCGCCGCGCGGAACGGCCCGCAGCACCGGACCGAACCACACCGTTCCCTCGACGTGGATGGTCGGTGTCCCCACATAGGCGTCGGAGTCGCGTTCCTTGCCCGCGTCATGGCTCCGGCGCACCGCCTCGTCGTACGACACGTCATGTGCCGCTTCGGCCAGTTCGGCCGGGAGACCGAGTTCGGCCAGGGAGTCGGCGACGACGGCGTCGAAGTCCTCGGCCCCGCGCTCGTGGATGCGGGTGCCGAAGGCCGTGTAGAGGTCGCGCAGCACCTTCTCGCCGTGCCGCTCGGCGGCCGCCACCGCGACCCGCACGGGGCCGATGGACTTGTCGACCAACTCCCGGTACCAGTCGGGTAGTTCGTTGTCGGCATTGTGCAGGTACAGGCTCATCGGATGAAAGCGGAGGTCGAGCGGCCGCTGCCGCTCGACCTCCAGCATCCAGCGGGAGGTGATCCAGGCGAAAGGGCAGGCGGGGTCGAAGTAGAAGTCGACGCGAGTGGGCGACGTGTTCGTCATGCCGTCGAGGCTAGCCACTCAATGGCACAGAGACACGGTCCAATTATCCCCGGTATCAATGGTCCAATTCAACCTGGGCCAGACGCGGATCCCGGCCGCTGTGGGCGAGGGCGCGCTCGAAGACAGGCGCATTGTCCGGCACCGGAACCGGGGCGGCGAAGCCGTCGTACTGGCGGTAGAGCTCGCCGTGCGTGTCGACCACGTCCAGGACGAGCCGGGCGGCGCCGTCCGAGATGCGGTACTCCTGACCGGTGGCGGTCGCGACGTCCCAGCCGTGGACGGCCGTCTCCTTGATGATCATCGAGGCGAGTTCGACGGCAGGCATCTTCGCCATCCCGAGGTCGACCTCGCCCTCCCATACGGCCGGTTCGTCCCAGGCGGCGACGGCGCGGTCGAGCTGAGCCGCGTACACCTCGGCCCAGTCGGGGGCGGCCGTGAAGTCACGCCCGGTCAGCTCCTCGGAGAGCTGCTTGCGCAGCGCCCGGTGCTCCAGGCCGTGCGAGGTGTAGAGGACCCAGTGGTTGACCAGGGTGCGGACGTCCCAGCCGGGGCAGTGGGTGGGCCCGGTCAGCTGCTCCGCCGTGACGCCGCGCGCGACACGCGCTGCCTCGGCGGCGCATTCGCTCATGTACGAGTGCATGTCGTCGTTCTTCATGCACCTCACGGTAGGAACTGCCTGCCCAGCACTCTTGAAGAAACGCGACACCTCACGAAGGGGGCTCATTCAGCAGTCGTGGCGGCCGCGTCGTACGAGGCCACCGCCTCGTCGGCGAGCCGCACCAGCTCCGCCACCGACAGCGACCCGGCCTCCCTGTGCTCGCGCGCGAAGGTGTTCGCCAGCCGCTGGAGCAGGTCGTTCAACGGGGTCGGTACGCCGTGCAGTCGGCCCAGGAGTGCGATCTCGCCGTTGAGGTAATCGGCCTCGATGGTGCCGGTGCCGCGGTTGAGCGACTGCCAGGAGGAACCGGCGCCGCGCTCGGAGCCGTCGAAGGGCTCGAAGCGAATCTTGTCGCCGCGGGTCCTCTTCTGCTCCTCCTCACCGACGTACGCGATGCCGGCGGCGTCGAGCGCGGCCTCGCCCTCCGCGCGCACCCGCTGGAAGAGCGCCAGGCCCTCCCCGCTGGTGAGCACCCCGGTGACCGCCTCGATGGAGTTGGCGAGATTGCCGAGGAGTTTGGCGTACTGCCAGCGGGCGACATCGGGCACCACCGGCGCCTCGAAGCGGGACTTCTCCAGGTCGGCGGCGATACGGCGGGCCGTCTCGTCCGTGCCGTGCGGATGACGCCCGAGGTGCAGGATGCCGGTCAGCGGCGTGCCGGCGGCGGACACGACCCCCGGTTCGACGAAGGTGGCGGGCAGCCAGACACAGACGCCGTACACCCGGCTGAAGCGACGCAGCGCGAGGCGCTGGCTCTCCACTCCGTTCTGCGCGCACACCAGCGGCAGCCGCTCGGCCGCCGTACCGCCGCCCGCGACCGGGCTCGGTCCCCACGCCTCCAGGGCGGCCTCGCTGTCCTGCGTCTTGACGGCGAGTATCAGCACGTCGTCGGTGCGCAACTCCCCGAGTGCCACCGGCCCGTCGACCGCGGGCAGCCGGTGCGTGCGCACTCCCTCCGGGGTCATGAACCGCAGCCCGCCCGCACGCAGCGCCTCGTAGTGCGCGCCCCGCGCGACCAGCACGACCTCGTGCCCCGCCTCGGCCAGCCGACCGCCGATCGCACCGCCGACCGCTCCTGCTCCGATGATGATGTACCGCATGCCCACGAGCCTCGCACAGATGGGTGTAGCGGCCATGGACGATTCCGCAAACTCCGCGGGCTGTCACGGCCCTGGTCCACCGCCGCGTCACATGTCAGGCTGTCCGCCGTGCGGAGACGGACCTTGCTGCTGGGAGCGTTGTTCCTGGTGATCGCCGTGTCCGGAGGTTGCTCGGCGACACTCCAGTGGCAGCGGGCGGAACTGATCGACGACACGGGGATACGGGTCACGGGCGTGGTTTCCCGGATCATCGACGCCGGCACCAAGTACCAGAGGCAGGAGATCTCGTACACGGTGGACCAGCACCGCCACACCGTGGTGCGGAATCTCGACACCGACCTCAGCCATCCGAAGCCGGGGCACCGGGTGTGCCTGGAGGCGGCCCGCACGCGTCCCGACGTGGTCCGGATGTGCGGGGAACACTATCCGCAGGGCGACGACATGTACCCCGTCTACATTCTGGTGACGGTGTTCGGCACGGCGGGGCTGCTGTTCGTCATCGGGTACCTCGTCACCGGCGTGCGCCAGGCACGACGGATCGGCATCACGGCATGAACGCCCTTCCCCGTCGGCGGCCGACCCGTACACGGCATCGGCGGAGACCACCCCGTACACCGCATGGACGGTGTCCCACCGGCGCGGGCGCCGTACGCCTCGCGGACAAGGACATGGCCCGCCCGGACGCCCTGGCTTGACCTTCCCCCTGGGACAGGCCCGAGGGTCCGGGGCATGGACATCTATCTGACGCAGAGCGCGTACAGCGATCCCGGTGACCTCGACGTGAGCGGGCTTCCCAGGGATCTGGGCGCGCTCGCCCATGTCGTAAGGGATGTGCTCATCCACCGGGGCGAGGGTGAACTCTTCGCGTACGCCATCCCCGAGCCGCGACTGGCCGAGGACGCCGAGTCACGGTACGTGACGGACGTGCTGCGGATTTTGCGGGAGCGCGCCGAGCGGCCCCTGACCCGGCGGCGGGAGCCGGACGAACGGTTCGTCGGTACCTGCCGCGACTTCTCCCTGCTGCTGTGCGCGCTGCTGCGGGCGACGGGCACACCGGCCCGGCTGCGCTGCGGTTTCGCCACGTACTTCACCGAGGGCTTCCACGAGGACCACTGGGTCACCGAGTACCGCCTTCCCGACGGCGGTTGGCGGCTCGCGGACGCGCAGATCGCGTACGGCCCCTATGACGTGGACTTCGACCCACTGGACGTGCCGAGGGACCGGTTCGTGGTGGCGGGGCAGGCCTGGCGGGAGTGCCGGGCCGGGCGAGCCGACCCCGGCACGTTCGGGGTCAGTTGGCTCCGCCTCAAGGGCCTCTGGTTCGTGCGGGGCAACGTCCTGCACGATCTGGCCGCTCTCAACGGCGTCGAAGTGCTCCCCTGGGACGGCTGGGGCCCCGAGATTCTCGACGACGCGGCGCTCACCGAGGACGACATCGCGCTGGTCGACACCGTCGCGGTGGCCCGATCCGAGGACGAGCTGCGACGGCTGTACGAGGATCCGCGCCTCACCGTCCCGGACGAGATCACCTCGTACACGACCTACGGCGGCGTACGAAAAGTCACGCTGCGTCGGAGTCGTACAGCGTCCCCTGGTGGAAGTACAGCAGCCACCTCTCCTCGGTGAGCCGCCACAGTGAACTCCGGTGCGCCCGGCGGCCGTTGTTGTCGGTGTCGAAGGTGAGGTGGACCAGGTCGGGCGCGAGCTGGACGCCCTTGATGCGGGAGGCGGTGGCGGGCCGGGCCCCGGGTTCGTTCTCGCCGGCCAGCGCGGCGACGATCGAGGCGCGGTCCCAGATCCGGCCCGATGCGCCGAACTCGTGGAAGTCGGGGTGCAGGAGCGCGCCGACGAGTTCGGGCGAGCGGCGGATCTCCGGGTCGAGCAGACGCAGTTCGCCCTCGATGGCGGCCTCGACCGGGGCGTTGTGCTCAAGCACCGGTCATCTCCTCCAGTTTGACGACGGTGTTCCAGTTGCGGGAGGTGGCCGTGATGCCCTTGAGCAGTCGCGGCTTCGACAGCGTCTCCGCCAGCTTGGAGCGTCCCAGGCCGTCGGGGGCATACAGGTACAGGACGCGGTCGCCGAGGCGGAACTCCTCCGGCAGGAAGGCCGATTGATCGACCGAGGCGAAGCGCTCGGCGTCGACGGGCCCGGAGAAGTAGGTGGCGTGCAGTTGCTTGGCCTCCAGATCGGCGGCCGGAAACGGGCACGCCTCCCGCACGGCCTTCAGATAGGCGTGGTCGCGCACCAGCACGCCGACGGTGAAGCCGAAGTGCTTCTCGATCGCTTGGGCGAGCTCCGCGGCGAGGGACTCCTCGTCGCCGTGGTCGCTGCTGAACACCGCGTTGCCGCTCTGGAGATACGTGCGTACATCGGCGAGGCCGAGTCCCTCCATCAGGGTGCGCAGCTCGGCCATCGGCACCTTCTTGGCGCCACCCACATTGATCCCGCGCAGCAGCGCCGCGTACGTCGTCGTCATCCGCACACCATAAAGCGGCCGTCGCGCCCCGTGGGGGTGAGCGCGACGGCCGCGGCCCGCACCGAAAGTTACCTGCGGGTTGGCACGAAACACTGTCCGATCGGCCCGCACAGTTCAACACCTACATAGAGCTGTGACTTAATCAACAACCCTTCGAAATAATAAAAGAGGACTCCACCCGACAGAACGGACACCCTGATCCACATCCCCGAGAAGTCTCGTTACGTGTAAGGGGCTTCCATCCTCCCCAGTGCGGAGACCCCGGGGTCCGAGGGGAGGAGTCGAGCCCTCGGGGGTTCACCAGGCAGCACGACGAGACCTTCTTATCCGGCCCATACCTTCATAACGAAAGGTGGCGGCAGGGGGCTGTCACCGCGCACAAGGGGGCTGGCCCGTCATGGGGAACGGAGATACACGGGTGCGGGGCATCGCCGCCCGGGCAGGCGGCTGGAGCGCCCGGCACCGATGGGCGGCCGTCGGAATCTGGGTGCTGTTCGTCGTCCTGGCGATGGGGCTCGGCTCGGCGACGGGCCGCGTCGATGTCAAGGAGAGCGACCAGCTCAAGGGCGAGACGCACACCGCCGCCAAGATCATCGAGGACGCCGACATCAAGGAGCCGGCCAGTGAGACCGTCCTGATCCAGGCGAAGGACGCGAACACCAAGGCCACGGACGCCGAGTTCAAGAGCGCCGTCGTCGCCGTCGTCAAGGCGGTCGAGGGCACCGGCAAGATCACGGACGTGACGTCGCCGTACGACACGAAGACGATCTCGAAGGACGGCCGAAGCGCGCTCGTGCAGTTCGACATGCGCGGCGACTCGGAGACCGCGGGCGACCGGGTCGAGCCCGTACTGAACGCCGTCAAGGGCGTGCAGAAGGACCACTCGGGGCTGCGGATCGAGGAGATCGGCGGCGCCAGCATGATGAAGACGTTCGACGACGCGTTCGGGGACGACTTCCAGAAGGCCGAGCTCTCCGCGGTACCGGTGGCCCTCGGCATTCTGCTGATCGCCTTCGGCGCGCTGGTGGCGGCGCTGCTCCCGGTGGCGCTCGCGATCACCGCGATCATGGCGACGATGGGCCTGATGGGCGTCGTCAGCCATCTGATGCCGATGAGCGACACCGCCAACTCCGTGATGCTGCTGGTCGGTCTGGCCGTCGGCGTCGACTACTGCCTGTTCTATCTGCGCCGTGAGCGCGAGGAGCGCGCGGCCGGGCGTGACGCCCAGACGGCCCTGCGGGTCGCCGCCGCGACCAGTGGCCGCGCGATCATCGTCTCCGGTGTCACGGTGTGCGTGGCGATGGCCGGCATGCTCTTCACCGGGCTCGCCGAGTTCGAGGCGATGGGCCTGGCCTCGCTGATGGTCGTGGCCGTTGCCATGGTCGGGTCGGTGACCGTGCTGCCCGCGCTGCTCTCGCTGCTGGGCGAGCGGGTCGAGAAGGGCCGGATTCCGTTCCTGCGCAAGGCCATGGAGCGCCGCGCCGCCCGCACCAACGGGGAGAGCCGCTTCTGGACCGCCGTCCTGCGGGGCGTGCTCGCCAAGCCGCTGGTCTCCGTCCTCGTGGCGGCCGGCACGCTGCTGGCGATCGCGGCTCCTGCGATCGGCATGAAGACCCAGAACCTCACGCTGGACCAGGAGTTCGGCGACTCGCTGCCGATCGTGCAGACGTACAACCGCGTCAACGACGCCTTCCCGGGCGGCTCCGAGCCGGCCGAGGTGGTCGTCAAGGCGAAGGACATCAACGCCCCCGAGGTGAAGAGCGCCCTCGCCGACTTCAAGGCGCGGGCGATCAGTTCGGGCGCCTCGCGCGGCCCGGTCGAGATCAAGCTGCACGACGCGCAGAACATCGCCTACGTCTACGTACCGCTGGTCGGCGGCTCCGACCTGGACAAGGCCGGGGCGAGCCTGGAGAAGCTGCGCGACCAGGTGCGGCCCGCCACGCTCGGCAAGGTCGACGGCGTCCAGGCGCCGATCACCGGACAGGTCGCAGGATCGCACGACTTCAACGACCAGCTCGGCGGAGCCGTCCTCCCGGTCTTCGCGTTCGTCGTGGTCTTCGCCTTCCTGCTGATGCTCCTCTCCTTCCGCTCGCTGACGGTCGCGATCACCTCGATCGTGCTGAACCTGCTGTCGGTGGGCGCGGCATACGGCATCCTCGTGGCCGTCTTCCAGCACGGCTGGGGCGCGTCCCTGGTGGGCGCGGAGGGCGTCGGTGCCATCATCACCTGGCTGCCGCTGTTCCTCTTCGTGATCCTCTTCGGGCTCTCGATGGACTACCACGTGTTCGTGGTCTCGAGGATTCGTGAGGCGCGGCTGCGCGGCCGCAGCACCAAGGACGCGATCCGGCACGGGGTGGTCACCACGGCCGGCGTCGTCACCAGCGCCGCGGTCATCATGGTCGCCGTCTTCGCAATCTTCGGGACGCTGTCCATGCAGTCCATGAAGCAGATGGGTGTGGGCCTGGCCGCCGCGGTGCTCATCGACGCGACGATCATCCGGGGTGTGCTGCTCCCCGCCGTGATGGCCCTGCTCGGCGAGCGCAACTGGTACCTGCCGAAGTGGCTGAACCGGCTGCCCGACCTCACGCACGACGAGGCGCCGGAGGCCGTGTTGCCGCCGGCGGCCCGGGAGGGCGAGCGGGCCGGGGTGTAGCCCGGAGGTATGCGGCTGGGCGGTGACTTCCGCCGCATGAGGGCCTGTTGGTTCCCCCGAGGAATCAACAGGCCCTTTCCTCATGCCCTCCAAAGGAGCTTCCGCGGCACGACGAGGGGCCACTTGCTCCTGCCCCCGGGCGCGGCTCGGCCTCGACGCGAGGCCTACAGCCCGGTCGGCAGCTCGGCCTCGATGAGGTCGGCCGCCCGTCGTGTGCCGCCTTCCTGTGCCATCTGCTCCCGGATCTCGTGCAGGCGGCGCGCCACCTCGGGATCGTCAGCGATCGAGAGGACGGCCTCGCGCAGAGTCTCGGCGGTGGCCGTCTCCGTCAGTACGTGGCGGGCGACACCTAGCGCCTGCAACATGTCGGCGTTGCCGAACTGGTCGACGGCCTGCGGTACGGCGACCATCGGCGTGCCGGTGGCCAGCCCCTCCTGACTGCCGCCCGCGCCCGCGTGCGTGATGAACGCGTCGGCCTGCCGCAGCACCGACAGCTGGGGCACCCATGGGTGCACCTCCACATTGCCGGGCACCTCACCCAGCTCCGACGGATCGACGAACTTCCCGATCTGCAGCACGACATGCCAGCCCGGCAGATCGCCGAAGGCCCTGACGCACTCGCGGTAGAAGCCGGGCTGCTTGGTGAAGCTGGAGCCCAGCGACACGAGCAGCACCTTCTCGGCGTCGGCGGGCCGCTGCCAGTCCCCCTGGGCGGCGCGGTCGCCCTGGCAGGCGCCGACGAAGGTGTAGCGCTTCTCGTCGACACGGTCCGCGTTCGGCTGGAGGACCTTGGGGATGAGGACGAGGCAACGGTCGGGACGGCCCATGAAGTCCTCGACGCTCAGGTCCATGCCGTTCTCGGCGATCCAGCGGGCGAAGGTCTCGTAGAACGCCTTGCCGCGCGGGGTCCTCTTGAGCGGCTCGAACATCGGCTTGCCGACCTCCTCCTCGTACCCCTCCCAGGCCACCAAATTCGGCGAGAGCTGCACGATCGGGACGCCCCAGCGGTGCGCGAGGACCCGGGCGGGGTACGCCGTGATGTCGTAAAGCACCAGATCCGGTTCGTCGCCCGCGTACGCCGCCGCGAGCTGCGGCTCGGCCTGCAGCGCGTCCGCCAGGAACGGCTCGATGTTGTCGATCAGTTCGGTCCCCCAGGCATCCGGGTCGTCATCGGTGGCCAGCGTCGAGTGCCACAGTTTCGGCTCGGCCCCGGTCTCGGCGGTCTTTTCGGCGAAGGCGGGCGGAATCGCGTACGTGACGCGATGCCCGCGTGCGACGAGCTCCCGGATCACTTCGATGCTCGGGTTCACATGGCCGTGGGCGGCGATGGAGAACATGGCGATATGGGCGCGACGAGTGGTCATGCGGCGAGGCTAGACGAGACGATACGTCTCGTGCAATCTCATTTCCCACGCGCAACGTGATGCGCACGGCGTGTTGCGCACGACGCCGGGGCTCTGTTCGCCGTACGCCGGTGAGACGCCGTCGGACGCGGAGCCGGAGCGATGCCCGGCACGCCCCGTACGCCTATGGGGGGCGCCGCCGCGGGGCGGCGGACGGCGGACGGCGGACGGCGGAGCGGTAGGACGACATGGGGGGTCCGACGCTGTCACGAGAGGGACGGTTCACCGTGGAGACTCGTCTCGACGAGATCGTCGTGCGTGGTGCCGCTGGAGCGGCTGCGCTGGATCGCTCCGCGGGCAAGCGGTACGCCGACGCGTACGCGGACTTCCGGGAGGTGTGGGCGCTGCGGGAGGCAGGGCTTAGAGGCCGCACACAAGAAACAAGCCCCGCCCCCGGAAACACCGGGGGCGGGGCTGTGTGGAGCGCCGGGCAGGCCTTGCACCTGCATCTCCCCGCAGGAAGCGGGACGTCTTTCCTTGGACCACCAACGCCGGGCTCACCGCGGAAGGTTCCGGCGGTTCGCTCAAGATCAATCATAGCGTATCCGCGGCGCCCGACGGCACCACGGTCAGAGGCGCGCAAGCCATGGCGCTCCCGATGCCCTGGGACACGAGCAAGGTCCCCGTCTCCGGCACCCAGGTCACCCAGTCCTCGACGACCACCAGCGAGGCGGACACGATCACCGTCCTGTGCAGCGGCAACTGCTACCAGTAGCCCGAGGTCCTCAGCGCTGATAGCGGGCCAGCACCAGATTGCCGTCCTTCACCAGCCGTCTGCGGAGCTCGCTCAATCCGATCGCCCCGCTGTAGTACTCCTGGAACGCGGGCGTCGCGACCTTGTCCTTCCACTCGGGGTAGCCGCGTACGGACTGGGCGGGTGCCGAACGGAGTTGGGCCGCGAGGGCCGTACCGGTCGCCCAGTCGTCCTTGGCGGTGTGCAGGGCGGGGTCCTTCAGGGCCTGTGTTCCAGTCGGCAGCATCCAGTCACCGAGGGCCAGCCGAGCCATGTTCCTCGGCTGAAGCAGGAAGTCGATGAACTCGGAGGCCTCCTTCTTGTGCGGGCTGCTCTCGGCTATGGACAGGGTCTGGGGACTGACACCCTGACTCAGCCCGTCCGCGCCGGCCGGAGCGGGCAGCACCTGCCAGTCGAAGCCCTTCGGCGCCTGCTGCGCGATCTGCTGGCGATAGGAGAAGCCGAGCGGAACCATCGCGTACTTGCCGCCGAAGAACCCGGGCAGCGTGTCGGAGCCGCCCATGCCGAGCGTCGCGCTCGACGCGCTCCTGTCCGTGTTCACCTCGTCGTGCACGGTCCGCGGAACCACCGCGTCTGCCGCGTCGAAGCGGACGGTCACCTTGCCGTCCGCGTCCCGGTGGAACATCTGCCCGCCCGTGGAGAGGGAGAGGTTGAGCGTCGCCGAGACCGGTTCCTTGAGCGGCCAGGCGACGCCGTACTTGCCCTTGCCGCTCAGCTGCTTCGCGATCGCGCGGAACTCGTCCCAGCTCCAGGGCTTCTCGGGAGTCGGGACGCGGACGCCCGACTCCTTCAGCCACTTGGCGTTGGCGATCAGGACCCGCGGCTCCTGGAGGAACGGCACACCATAGACGCCTCCCCCAAAGGTCGCCGTCTCCCAACTGTGCTGCGGTATATCGGACTTGAGCCGCTCGGGCAGCAGCCCGCGCAGGTCCGCGAGATAGCCGCCGTAGGCGAAGTCCGCGAGGTCGTCCGAGGCGTCATGGATGATGTCGGGTGCCTCACCGCCCTCGAAGGAGGTGAGCAGCTGGTCGTGGACGCTGTCCCAACTGCCCTGGACGTACTCGACCTTGACGTCCGGATGCGCAGCGTTCCACTCCTGCACCAGCTCCTTGTTGGCGGCCACGGACTCCTGCTGCCAGGCGAGGGACTGGAAGTGGAGGGTGATCACCCCACCCGATCCACCGCCGCTGTCCGTGCACGCGGTGAGCAACAGGCCGAAGACGGCCAGGACCGCCAGCAGTCTCGTCCGCATCAGCTCTTCACCGCCCCGGCGAGCATGCCGCCCGTGATCCGCTTCTGGATGATCGCGAAGATGACCAACGACGGCAGGGTCGCCAGAAACGCCGCGGCGGCCAGCGGCCCGAGGTCCGCTACGCCCTCCGCCCCGATGAAATGCGTGAGCACGACCGGGAGCGTCTGTTTCTCCGGGGTCTTGAGCAGCACGAGCGCGAAGAAGAACTCGTTCCACGCGCTGATGAACGCGAACAGCGCCGTCGCCACGATGCCCGGCGCGAGCAGCGGCGCCGTGATGGAGACCAGGGTCCGGACCCGGCCCGCACCGTCCACGGCGGCGGCCTCCTCCAACTCGGTGGGCACGGCCCGCACATAGCCCACCAGCATCCACAGTGCGAACGGCAGCGCCCACACCACGTACACCATGGTCAGTCCGGGCAGTGAGTTGATCAGCCGGAGGTTCTTGAGGACCAGGAACAGCGGAATGATCACCAGCACGAAGGGGAACGCCTGGCTGACCACGACCCACCCGGAGGCGGCCCTGGCCGGCAGCGTCCGGTGGCGCGCCATGACGTACGCCATCGGGGTCGCGATCAGTACGGCGATGAGCGCCGCGCCGAGCGCCGCCAGCAGGGAGTTGAGTGCGGCGCGCAGCAGCGGCTGCTCGTCGAAGGCCTGTCGGAAGTTGGCGAGGGTGGGGTCCTTGGGGATCCAGGTGGGATGCAGGCTGGCGAGCTCACGTGCCGGTTTGAAGGCGGTGGAGATCAGCCAGAGGAAGGGGAAGGCAAGGAAGACGAGATAGGCGAGGAGGGCGAGGTACTGGCCCGTGCGGGCCCCTTTGCCGGTCTTCACGTGTTCTCATCTCCTCTCAGACGGCCCACGAGATACACCGCGAGGATCGCCGAGATCACCGCGACCATCACACAGCCCATCGCGGCCGCGTAACCGAACTGCCCGTAGCGGAAGGCCTCTTCGTATGCGAAGAGCATGGGGAGCCGGGTACGGCCGCCCGGTCCTCCGTTGGTCAGCACATAGACCAACGCGAACGAGTTGAAGTTCCAGATGAAGTTGAGCGCCGTGATGGCGAGCGCGACCAGTCTCAGGGCCGGCCAGGTGACGGTCAGGAAGCGGCGCCACGCGCCCGCTCCGTCCATCGCGGCCGCCTCGTGCAGTTCGCGCGGGGTGTTCTGCAGCCCGGCGAGCAACGCGACCGTGGTCTGCGGCATGCCCGCCCAGACGCCGACCACGATCACGGCGGGCAGGGCGGTGCCGAGGCCGCTCAGCCAGTCGCGGCCGTCGCCGAGGCCGAGGTCACGCAGGGTCTCGTTCAGGATGCCCGCGTCCGGGTTGTAGACGAGCCGCCACATGATGCCGACGACGACCTCGGGCATGGCCCAGGGAATGATCGCAAGGGCCCGCGCCAGCCAGCGGAACCGGAGTTCCTGGTTGAGCAGCAGGGCGAGCCCGAGTGCGAGCAGGAACTGCGGCACGGTCACCCCGACCGCCCACAGCAGACCGATCCGGAACGAGTCCCAGAACAGCGTGTCGTGCAGCAGGTCCTGGAAGTTGAGGACCCCGGTCCACTGCGTAGCCGTGGTCCGCCCCGACTGCGAGTCCGTGAACGCCAGCGCGATCCCGTACAGCAGGGGTCCGACACTGAGCACCAGGATCGGGATGAGCGCGGGCAGCACCAGGAACCAGGCCCCGTGGTCGGCGCGACGCCGGTCCCTGCCGCTGCCGGGCACCTGCTTCACCGACCGCCTCGTCGCGGTCGCCAATGTCATGGAATCGGCTCCTTTGGGCGGCTCGTGACGGTCTGGCCGCCCGAGCGGCCCCCGTCATGGTCGTGAAGGTGGTCTACGGCGTCAAGGCACTGCGCATGCCGTCCGACCTGTGGGAATGCGACACTGGCCGACGGATGGCGTGAACACGACGCTGCCGGTGAGGACGGGGCGGGCACCGCACGAGAACACGGAGGCGAAGGATGGACGAGGCACGGGCGCGGGACGTACTGGCCGCGGCGGGTGTGCTGTCGGGGCCGGTGCCCGACGCCACGCTCCTCGCCCTCGGCGAGAATGCGGTGTTCGCCGCCGGTGACCTGGTGGTCAAGGTGGGACGCGACGCCGAACTCCTGGACCGCGCGCGGCGGGAACTGGACATCGCTGTCTGGCTCGCCGAGGCGGGCGTCCCCGCGGTGCGGGCGGCCGAGGCAAAGGCACTGCTGGTGGAGGGGCACCCGGTGACGGTGTGGCACCGGCTGCCCGATCCCGTACGCCCCGCGGAACCGCGCGATTTGGCCGAACTCCTACGGGTGGTGCACGCACTGCCCTCCCCTTCCTTCTCCTTGCCGCCCCGCGAGTTGCTGGGCGGTGTGGAGCGCTGGCTGCGGTTGGCCGGCGATGCGATCGACCCCGCGGACGCGGCGTATCTGCGGGCACGGCGCGACGGCTTCGCGGATGCCGCGGCCACGCTCACCCCGCATCTGCCGCCGGGTCCCATCCATGGCGACGCGCTGCCCCGCAACGTCCACATCGGCCCCGACGGCCCGGTCCTGGTCGACCTGGAGACCTTCTCCGCCGACCTGCGCGAGCACGACCTCGTGGTCATGGCCCTCTCCCGTGACCGCTACGGGCTCCCGGTCGAGGCGTACGACTCGTTCACCGAGGCATACGGCTGGGATGTCCGCGAGTGGGAGGGCTGTTCCGTCCTGCGCGGAGCACGCGAGACCGCCAGCTGCGCCTGGGTCGCCCAGCATGCCCCGACGAACCCCAAGGCCCTGGCCGAGTTCGAGCGCCGGGTGGCGTCACTGCGGGGCGGGGACGAGACAGTGCGCTGGTACCCCTTCTGACCGTGCGCCGGCCTCTTCCGGCCCTGCGCCGGGCCCCGTTCCTCTGAACCGGAGGCCCGGTCAGACCTTCTCGTCCGCCAGGTCCCGCAGCGGCCACGTCCCGTCCACCACCGCGTCCGCCTCCCCCTTGCGGCGCAGGAACCTCTGGAAATCGGCCGCCCACTGCGCGTACCACTCGATCTGGCGACGGTGCAGCTCCGCGGGGCCGAGGGCCGCGACCTTCGGATGGCGGCCGGCTATCGCGCAGGCGAGCCGGGCCGCGGCGAGCGCGTCGGCCGAGGCGTCATGGGCCGAGTCCAGCGCCACCCCGTACTCCGTGCACACCGCTTCGAGGTTGCGCTTGCCGCGGCGGTAGCGGTCCACGGAGCGGTCGATCGTGTACGGATCGATGACCGGAGCGGGGTCGATGCCGCCGAGGCGCTCGCGCAACGACGGCAGTGCGTACCTCCGCAGTTCGGCGGAGAGCAGGGTCAGGTCGAAGGCCGCGTTGTACGCGACGACGGGGACGCCCGTCTTCCAGTACGCGACGAGGACGCCCGCGATCGCGTCGGCGACCTGGTCGGCGGGGTGGCCCTCGGCCGCCGCCCGTTCGTTGCTGATCCCGTGCACCGCCACGGCGTCCGCCGGGATCTCCACGCCCGGGTCGGCCATCCACTCACGGCGCCCTATCGGCTCTCCGTCCCTGACTTCGATCACGGCCCCCGTGACGATCCGCGCCTCGCGCGGATCGGTCCCGGTCGTCTCCAGGTCGAAGCCGATCAGCAGCTCCCGGTGCCAGCCCATGGGCGGCCCCCCTTCTTCATGGTGCTTTCCCCCAGTGGTCTCCACGATCCCATGAGCCACTGACAATCAGAGGACCGCGTTCCGCTTCCCGGGAGGGGCGGCATTTCAGGACACCGGTCGCGAATCCGCCCAGGCCACCTCGAACTCCTCGCGATATGTCGGGAAAAGCCCCTCTTCGGTGGTGTCATCCGGTTTGACCAATCGGCCTCCGCCACGCAGCACGAGCACCGGCGCCTCCATGCCGCGCGTGCGTCGCAGATACGACTGCACGACCGCGATGCCGTCCGAGCCGTCCCCGTCCACCAGGTAGGCGGTGAAGCGGGGCGTCTCGTCGAAGACCTGGATCTCGAACGCGCCCGGATCGCGCAGCTTGGACCGCACCCGGCGCATGTGCAGGATGTTCATCTCGACGGCGCGACTCAACTCGCCCCGCTTGATGCCGAGTTCGCGCTCACGACGTTTCACCGCGCTGGAGGCGGGATTCAGGAACAACAGCCGCACCCGGCAGCCGGACTCGGCGAGACGTACGAGCCGCCGTCCGGAGAAGTTCTGCACCAGCAGGTTCAGCCCGATACCGATGGCGTCGAGGCGGCGGGCACCGCCGAAGAGGTCCTCGGCGGGGAACTGGCGCAGCAGCCGTACGCGGTCCGAGTGCACCCCGACCACGTCCGCGTACCGGTCACCGACCAGGTCCTCGACGGCGTCCACGGGAAGCCGGCGCGCGGAGGGCACATCACTGCCGGCGCCGAGTGTCTCCAGGAGCTTCGCCGCGGCCCGCTCGGCCTGGTTGAGGACCGCCTCGGACAGGGCCCGGTTGCGGGAGACCACGTTCCGGGTCACTTCCAGCTCGTCCAGGGCGAGTTCGACGTCCCGGCGCTCGTCGAAGTACGGCTCGAAGCAGGGCCAGTGCTGCACCATCAGCTCACGCAACTGCGGCAGCGTGAGGAAGCTGAGCACGTTGTCGTCGGCGGGATCGAGCAAGTACCCCTTGCGGCGGCTGACTTCGCGTACGGCGACCGCGCGCTGGACCCATTCCTGTCCGGCAGGTCCTGCGGCGGCGACCACCCAGTCGTCGCCGTGGACGGGTTCGTAGATGGGACGGAGAACAGCGGCCACGACCGCGCGCAGCCGCTGTTCGACCAGGTTCAGCCAGATGTAGGCACGCCCGGCTCGCTGAGCGCGCGTACGTACCTCGCGCCAAGCGTCGGCACCCCAGTCCAACTCCGGTCCAATGGATCCCATTTCCATCGGCCGTGCCAGGGACACCGCGCCGGGTGGGACATCTGTGGAGTTCCCCTCGTGACCCTCGTCACCAGGAGGCAACTCCAGCCCTCCCGAGCCCACCCGCGCACCGCCTTCCGCTCCCCCGAGCTCTCCCCTAGTCAACGATCAAGGAAGGGTACTCCGGGAGCGGTGGGCGGTGCAGCCCGATGGACAGGGTCGTTTCTCAACGACCTTCTTCCACATGGCCGTTCTGGTCCGCGAGCTCCGGAGGAGTGAGCGGATTCATAGCAGTGACGTCGCGCGGGGCGATCGAGAAGCCCTGCCAGTGGACCGGCATGGGCTGCTGGTCCTCGTCGCGCGCGATGTGGTGGAAGCCCGAGTTCACCCAGACCACGGGGTGCGTGAGCGTCTGCCCGCCGATCCACTTGTCGACCGACTTGCCGTGTCCGGCACCGCAGTTGCGCAGGTTGTCGCTGGCGAACTGCTCGCACTTGTTGTACTCGGTGAAGTAGATGTCGTGCTTGGTGAAGGGGCGGCCGAGGTACTTGGTGGTCGCGCCCGGGACGATCTCGTACGAACGCGCGTGGTCGTCCTTGTTCTTGCCGGTGTTGCTGACGATGCGCCACCAGCGCGAGTTCTTCGCGTCGCCCGCGAGTTCCTTGGTGACCTTGGTGAGCGTGGTCTTCTTGCTCGGGGCCTCGGCACCGTGCGCGGGCGGGCTGACCGCGGAGTCGTACTGCTCGACCTTGGCCTTGGAGGAGCCGTCGAGGTCGAAGTTGAGCCGCCAGAAGATGTTGTGGCTGTGGCTGGTGGCGTAAGCCTTGGCGCCCTTGCCGAGCGGCCAGCCGCGGCCGTCGCCCGCGTCGTAGTCACCGGGCGAGAGGCTGCCGGTGGCGCCGACGTTCATGTTGAGGGTGCCGTCGTCCTGGAAGCGCCACTCGGTGATGTACTCGTACCAGCCGACCTTGTTGACCGTGTAGATCAACAGGTCCTTGCCCTGCTTCTGGAAGACCTTGTTGCCCGTGTCGGACTGCATGCGGTAGGCGTGGCCGCGCGAACGGGTCGTGGCGCACAGGCCCTTGACGTTGGCGTGCTGCGGGTCCCAGGCCTCGGGAACCTTGACCGTCTTGATGGTGCCGCCGGGGCACTCGCCGGGCGCCATGTCCATCAAACCCTGGCCGAAGCCGGCACCCGTGAGGTCGCTGTACTCGACCGATCCGTCGTCGTAGGGGACGTCGATCTGGGCGAGCTTCGCGCTGGCGAGGACCTTGATCGGGTGGGCCTCACCAGGGGGCTGGTAGGAGATGTTCTCCAGGACGAGCCCGGCCTCGCTCTCGTAGTGCCAGCACATCCGCCACGTGGTGCCGGTGGAGAGCTTCTGCTCGATCTTGTACGCCGCGCTGCAGTCGGCGGCGGCCGCGGAGGCCCTCTTGGGCTGGGCGACCGCCGGTCCCGCGGCCGTCGTCGCGCCGGCGGCCAGGGCGAGCACCGAAAGGCCCACCGCCGTCCGGCTGCGGGCACGGCTGTTTCTGTTGACGCGCATGAAGAAGTGACTCCTTGCGGAAAGCAGTGAAGGTGGGAGGTGAGAGAAGGCCGTGCTCAGCCGAGCTTTCCGACCTTGCGGGCGCTCAGGTCGATCACCAGGTCACGGCTGTCGATCCAGGGCCCGTTCTTGACCTTCGGGAAGAGCCGCACGCACCGGTGCTCGCCGCATGCGTCGAGGACGGCGGGCTGGGCGCCGGACGTCGCGCGGTAGACCATGCTGTTGAGCATCAGCTGGTCGGGCGAGGTCAGTTCCTTGCCGGTGGCGTCCTTGAAGTCCGCCTTCAGACCCGCGCCGAGCGGGTCGGCGATCAGCAGCTTGGCGGCCTCGATCATCTCGTCGCGGCTGATGGGCGGCTGGACGTCGTGCTGGGTGCCCGTCTTCTCGACCTTCCCGGTGTCGAGGTTGACGGTCTTCGTGACGAGCGTGTCGTTCTTGTAGTCGTAGAACGACACATCCGCGCGCCGGGGCGCGTTCGGGTCGTCCAGTTCGTTCGCCTCGGGTTCGGCGAGGTCGACGCTGATGCGCTGCGGGCCGCGCTTGCCCTCGACGTTCTCACTGGCGCTGAACGACTGCTGGTTCAGCGCGATCCGCTGGACGCGCTTCATCTCGTCGTCGGTCAGCGGGTCGCGGCCCTTGCCCTTGTCGCCCTGGGCCGGCGCCTCCTCGACGACACCCGGCTGCACCGCCGACTGTCCCTGCTGCCCGGCCTGTTGCGAGGTCCCGTTGGCGCCCTGGCCCCCGCCCGAGTCGTCGGCCCCCGCCGTGCCCGGCAGTGTGATTCCGACCATCACGGCCGTCCCGGCCACCGCTATGGCCGCACCTGCCACCACCTTGCCCAGATGGCGGTGCACTATCTTGCGCACATTTCCCCCTACTCCCCCTATGACATCAGGAGTCGCTTGAGCCCCACTGGTCGGCATACGACGTATGCCTGGTCATCGGGTAAGAGGGACGTAAGTCATAGGAGGTTCCATCACTTTCGGGGAGACTCGGCTCGGAGTCGCCCCCAGGGGCACGGCACTACTGGAAGAGTCGTATCCATGCAGGTCTGGCCTGGAGAGGCATATCCACTCGGTGCCACGTACGACGGCGCCGGTACCAATTTCGCGGTCTTCTCGGAGGCCGCCGACCGTATCGAGCTGTGTCTGCTGCACGACGACGGCTCGGAGACGGCGGTTGAGCTGCGCGAAACCGACGCGTTTGTCCGGCACGCGTATCTGCCGGGGATCATGCCCGGACAGCGGTACGGCTTCCGGGTGCACGGGCCGTACGCGCCCGGCCGCGGGCAGCGCGCCAACTCCGCGAAGCTGCTCCTCGACCCCTACGCGCGCGCCATCAGCGGCTCGGTGAAGTGGGGCGAGGAGGTGTACGGCTATCCCTTCGGGACCCCCGACAAGCGCAACGACCTGGACTCGGCGCCGCACACCATGTCGTCGGTCGTGGTGAACCCGTACTTCGACTGGGGCGACGACCGACGTCCGCGCACCGAGTACCACCACACGGTGCTCTACGAGGCCCATGTGAAGGGCCTCACGATGATGCACCCGGAGCTGCCCGACGAGCTGCGCGGCACGTATGCGGCACTGGCACACCCGGCGATCATCGAACACCTGACGGAACTGGGCGTCACCGCACTGGAACTGATGCCCGTTCACCAGTTCGTGAACGACCACCGTCTGGTGGACATGAACCTCAGCAACTACTGGGGCTACAACACGATCGGCTTCTTCGCCCCGCACAACGCGTACGCCTCCTGGGGCGATCGCGGCCAGCAGGTCCTGGAGTTCAAGTCGGCGGTCCGCGCGCTGCACGAGGCCGGCATCGAGGTCATCCTGGACGTGGTCTACAACCACACGGCCGAGGGCAACCACCTGGGCCCGACGCTGTCCTTCAGGGGCCTCGACAACGCCTCGTACTACCGCCTGGCGGACGACCCCCGCTACTACATGGACACCACGGGGACCGGCAATTCCCTTCTGATGCGCTCCCCGCACGTGCTCCAGCTGATCATGGACTCGCTGCGCTACTGGGTCACCGAGATGCACGTCGACGGGTTCCGCTTCGACCTCGCGGCCACGCTGGCCAGGCAGTTCCACGAGGTGGACCGGCTGTCGTCCTTCTTCGACCTCGTCCAGCAGGACCCGGTGGTCTCCCAGGTGAAGCTGATCGCCGAGCCGTGGGACGTCGGCGAGGGCGGCTATCAGGTGGGCAACTTCCCGCCGCTGTGGACCGAGTGGAACGGCAAGTACCGCGACACCGTACGGGACCTGTGGCGGGGCGAGCCGCGCACACTGGCGGAGTTCGCGTCCCGGCTGACGGGCTCGTCGGACCTCTATCAGGACGACGGCCGCCGCCCCCTCGCCTCCATCAACTTCGTGACCTGCCACGACGGCTTCACGCTGCACGACCTCGTCTCGTACAACAACAAGCACAACGAGGCCAACGGCGAGGACAACCGCGACGGAGAGAGCCACAACCGGTCCTGGAACTGCGGTGCCGAGGGTGACACCGACGACGAGGACGTCCTCGCCCTGCGGGCCCGCCAGATGCGCAACTTCATCGCGACGCTGATGCTCTCCCAGGGCGTGCCGATGCTCAGCCACGGCGACGAGTTCGCGCGCACCCAGGGCGGCAACAACAACGCGTACTGCCAGGACAGCGAGCTGGCCTGGGTGTCGTGGCCGGAGGGCGGCAGCGAGCTGCTGGACTTCACGCGCGCGATGGTGTGGCTGCGGCGCGACCATCCCGTCTTCCGGCGACGCCGTTTCTTCCACGGGCGGCCTGTGCAGGGCACGCACGACGAGCTGTCCGACATCGCGTGGTTCACCCCCGAGGGCGAGGAGATGACCCAGCGCGACTGGGGCTCCGCGCAGGCGCGGGCGCTGTCCGTCTTCCTCAACGGCAACGCGATCTCCGAGCCGGGCCCGCGCGGGGAGCGCATCGCCGACGACTCCTTCCTGCTGCTGTTCAACGCCTCGCCGAAGGCGCTGGAGTTCGTGGTTCCCGTCGACCACGGACGGCAGTGGCAGGTCGTGGTCGACACCTCCCGCCCGGAGGGGGTGGCGCCGGGGACGGGCGCCAAGGTCGAGGCCGGGGACCGGCTGACGCTGGTCGACCGGAGCCTGACGGTGCTGCAGCGGCCTGCCTAGGCGGGCTTGTTCTCCTCGGGCACGCGCGCGTGGGGGTCGTTGTCCGGGTGCACGCGCGCGTGGGGGTCGTTTTCGGTTTCGGTGTACGTCGTCGGGCGCGCCGTCAGTGCGAGGGCACAGGCGGGCGCGGCGAGCGCGCTTCCGACCGCGAACGCGGCGGTGGGGCCGCAGGACTCCGCCAGGCGTCCGGTGAGGGCCACGGCGAGGGCCTGGCCACCGACCATCGCGCTCGTCGCGACGGCCATCGCCTCGGCCGGCCGCGCCGGCGGCACGGCCCGCTCGGTGAGCCGCAGGCCACCTGCCCGGCGGCGAGCGCGCCACCGACCAGCCCCGCTGTCCCCAGCGAGCCACTCGTCCGCGCGACGAGGAGCACATTGCCGAACTGGATGGTGACGTGGGCAGCCGACCGAGGAAGGACACGACGGGGAGCGCCGCACCGGTCAGAGCAAGGACGCCGAGATAGGCATCAAGCGTGCTGTTCACACGGTGGGGCGTGTCCCTCGTGCCGGCCGTGCCGAGGAGCGGGCCCGGCGTACCGTCCGTGCCGAGAGGCTCATCCTGCATCCCGTGCGTGTCGTGACGCGCGTCCCGCGTCCGGTTCACCCAGCCGGTCGGGGCCGGTGCGTCCTTCGCGTCGACGTGCGGCACCGGCGTCGTGCCCTCCGCGCCGTGTGCCGCCGCGCCCCGCGTTTCCCATCATGCGACGCCAGCCACGCGTGCGGGCCCGTATGCATGCGTCGATGACACGAAACGCGGCGGGGCGGGTACGTAGGTTCGCATGACACCTGAGCGTCCCGACCCGGTGATTGCGGACTCGGCGGTCGGCCCGGTGGTTCCCGCCGTGCCGACCGCCACGTACCGGCTGCAGTTGCAGCCGGAGTTCCCCTTCGGGGCAGCCGAGGCGGCCGTGCCGTATCTGGCCTCGCTCGGCGTCTCGCATCTTCACCTCTCGCCCGTGCTGGAGGCCGTCCCGGGCTCGACGCACGGCTACGACGTGGTGGACCACGCGCGCGTGCGGGCCGAACTGGGCGGCGAGGAGGGGCTGCGCTCCCTGGCGCGCACCGCGCGGGAGCACGGCCTGGGCCTCGTCATGGACATCGTGCCGAACCACATGGCGATGGCCCCGCGCCACAACCGCCCGCTGTGGGAGGTGCTGCGTGAGGGCCCCGAGTCGCCGTACGCGCGCTGGTTCGACATCGACTGGGACGCCCAGGACGGTCGGTTCCTGCTGCCGGTGCTCGGGGGCCGGCTCGGCACGGAGATCGACCATCTGAAGGTCGACGGTGACGTACTGCGCTACCACGACCATGTGTTCCCGCTACGCGAAGGCACCGAGAGGCTGCCGCTGCCGCGACTCCTCGACGCCCAGTGGTACCGCCCCGTGTGGTGGCGGCTGGCCCGTACGGAGCTCAACTACCGCCGCTTCTTCAGCATCTCGGAGCTCATCGGCGTGCGCGTCGAGGACCCCGAGGTGTTCACGGCGACCCACGCGAAGATCCTTGAGCTGCTCGACGACGACGTGATCGAGGGGCTGCGCATCGACCACCCGGACGGACTCGCGGACCCGGACGCGTATCTGCGCCGCCTGCACGAGGCGACCGGGGGCCGCTGGACGGTGGTCGAGAAGATCCTCGCGGACGGCGAGCCGCTCCCGGCCGCGTGGCCCGTCGCCGGCACCACCGGCTACGACGCGCTGCGGCACGTGGACGGCCTCTTCACGGACCCGGCGGGCGCGGGTGAACTGCTCGGCCAGTACCGACGGTTCGCGGCCCCTCAGGCCGACCGGGGCGGCCACTGGGAGTCGACGGTGCGCAGGGCGGCGTACAAGGTGGTCACGCACGAGCTGGCCACGGAGGTCGACCGCCTCACGCGCGTGGTGAGCGCTGTGTGCGCAGCGTCCCCGGACCCGGCATTGCGCGATCACGCCCCCTGGGCCCTGGCCACCGCGCTGCGGGAACTCCTCGTACGCCTCGAGGTGTACCGGCCCTACCCCTCCACGGACGCCTCCCTGGTGGTGACCGAGGAGGCCGCCGAGGAGGCCCGGGCGGTCTTCACGGTGCCCGAGGAGGCACATGCCGTGGACGTCGTACGGGATCTGGTGATCGGGCGGGCCGGTGACGGGCCCGGTCACGCGGAGTTGAGGGCCCGGTTCGCGCAGACCTCGTCCGCGTTGCGGGCCAAGTCCGTGGAGGACACGGCGTTCTACCGCTATGTGCCCCTCCTGTCCGCCAACGAGGTGGGCGGCGACCCTGGCGCTCCCGCCGTGTCCCCGGAGGACTTCCACGCCTACTGCGCGCGCGTGCAGCGCGACTGGCCGGCCACCGGCACCGCCCTGTCGACGCACGACACCAAACGCAGCGCCGACGTACGCGCGGCGCTCTCGGTGCTCACCCAGTGCCCCGCACGGTGGGCCGACGTCCTGGCGGAGGTGACCCGGGGTGGCACAGGCGTGCCCGACCCGCAGCTGGCGTGGGCCGCGTGGCAGACGGTGTTCGCACTCGGCCCGGCCTCCGAAGAGCGTGTCCAGGGCGCCCTGTTGAAGCACGTCCGGGAGGCCGGACTGCACACCTCCTGGACGGAGCAGGATCCCGCGTACGAGGACATGGTCGGCGCCTTCGTCACGGAGGGGCCGTGCGGGACGCCCGGACGGCTCGTGACCGACTTCCGGGCCTCCCTGGCACCGCATGTGCGGGCGAACGTCCTGGGGGCCGCTCTGGTCCATATGACGATGCCCGGGGTCCCGGACGTCTACCAGGGCACCGAGGGCGAGTACCTGGCGCTGGTCGACCCGGACAACCGGCAGCCGTTCGCGCCGCAGGAGCGGCCCTCGGAGAAGGCCGCGCTGACGACGGCCGCGCTGCGGCTGCGCGGGCGGCGCCCGGCCGTCTTCGGCGACTCGGCGACGTACGCGCCGCTGGTGGCGCAGGGCCCTGGCGCCGGGCACTGTGTGGCGTTCGTACGCTCCGGAGAGGTGATCACGGCCGTCACGCGGATGTCGCTGCGGCTGGCCGAGGCCGGTGGCTGGCGCGACACCCGGCTCGCGCTCCCCGAGGGCCGCTGGGCCGATGTGCTCTCCCCGGGAAGGGAGTTCACGGGGCACGCGCGCGTGGAGGAGCTTTTCGAGCGGCTGCCCGTGGTGCTGCTGGAGCGGGTCAGCGGGGGCGCACCAGCAGGGTCCGGGGAGAGCGGCTGATCAGGCCCTGAGGGGCCGGCCGGAAGCCCGGGGCCCAGCGCAGGTCCGGCAGGGCGGTCAGCAGGGCGTGCAGGCCGTGTTCCGCCGTGAGCCCGGCAAGCAGCGCGCCCGGGCAGAAGTGCCGTCCGGAGCCGTACGCGAGCTCACCCGGGTCGGCGCGGAAGGCGTCGTAGCGGTCCGGGTCGGCGAACCGTGCCGGGTCGCGTCCCGCGGCACCCAGCAGACACGCCACGGTGGCGCCCGCCGGGATCGCGCCGATGGGCTCGACGGCCCGGCGCGAGACGACGTGCAGCGGCGGATCGCGGCGCAGCGACTCGGCCCAGGCACCGGCCGTGAGTGCGGGACGAGCGCGGATCATCCCCAACTGGCCGGGGTGGTCGAGGAGATTGGCGAGGAATGACGCGAGCGCGTGGGCGGTCGCCTCGCCGCCCGCGCCGAGGAGCGTCCCGGCCAGCCCCGACACGGCCTCGTCGGGCAACGGGTGCCCGTCGGCCCGGGCCGTGCACAGCGCGGACAGCAGATCGACGCCCGGGTGGGCACGGCGGCGGGCGATGTACGGGCGCAGGAACGCGTCCAGTTCGGGATGGTGGCCGCCCAGGTGGTCGAGGCCCGTACGGCACCAGGCATGGACGCGCGCGGTGTCCTCGTACGGCAGCCCGAGCGCGGCGACGGCCGCCGCGGTGGGCAGCCAGTGGCAGAACTCGGCGACGAGATCGGCCTCCTGGCGCGCGGCGAGACGGCGGGCGAGGACATACGCCGTGCGTTCGACACCGGCGGTCAGGGCAGCCAGCGCGGCCCCGCGGAACGCCGGTGAGACGAGGGCCCGGTGCGCGCTGTGCGTGCCGCCCTCCAGGTGGGCGAGGGTGCGCCCGGGCGGCGGCACGACGAGCCGCGGGTCCGCGAGCGCGGCGCGGACGTCGGCGTACCGGCTGACCAGCCAGGCGCCGAAGGGCTCGTCGTACACGAGGGGATGCCGCTCACGGAGGGTCCGGTACAGCGGGTACGGGTCGCGCTCGGTGCCGGGGGCGAGCAGGCTCGGCGGCGCCGAGCCGCTCTCCGGGCGCGGGCACATGGCCTCGGCCCCGCTCGGTGGCGCCAACGGTCTCTCGAGCGCGGGCGGGCCCTGCGGCGCGAACGGATTCACCACCCCGGTCCCCCGGGGCGCCGACAGCGGCCGCGCGGGCAGTGCTCCCGTCGGCGCGGGCGCGTCTTCGCCGGGAAGGCCGTGAGGACACAGCACCGGCGGCCTCCCACCTAGGATGTGCGCGCCGGACCTACGCGCGATAGTTCTCAGCCGACCACCGATGTGATCGGACCGCAGTCCCCGTACGCCCGAACGGGTGAAGTGGGCGCATCGGCGCAGGCCCCTCACCACCCGTCGGTGGCACCGGCGGGAAGCGGGGCGGGGCACGTCTCCGGAGCAGGTCGGCGGAGAGCGCCACACCCTCCTCACCGACAGCGAGCCACGCAGTCCTGGCCGAAGGCACGCCACGCAGTCCTCGCCGACGGTGAGTCCTTCCTCTGGCGGTGCACACCCCCCTGCCAGCGGTAAATGCCACCTGGCGCCCCCGGGAGCCGCCCCGTCAACTCCTTGACAGTTCACTCAGTCCGTGGAGTACTGCGGAAAGCGACGCAGGGCGGACAAGTCGGGGGTGAGTCTCCTGCCGGAGTTGCGCTACCCCAGTGTGACCGAAATCGTCTCGTCCGCCCGGGCGTTGGCGGCTCACCGACCCGGCCTGTGCGTCCTCAGAGAAGTGGGCGTCTCGCGCGCGGGCAGACCTCTTCACCTGCTGTCCGTCGGCCACGCGCGGCGCGCGGTCCTCGTCGTGGCGGGCGCCCACGCGAACGAACCGACGGGCGGTTCGACCCTGCTGGCGCTGGCCGAGCGCGCGCTGCTCGAGTGGGAGTTGCGGGCCGAGACCTCCTGGCACTTCCTGCTCTGCGCGGACCCGGACGGGGCGAGCCTCCATGTGACGCCCGCGCCGCGCACACTGCTCGACTACCACCTGGGTTTCTTCCGTCCGGCCGGCCCCGAGCAGCCGGAGTGGTCGCCTTCCGTGCTGCCGCCCGACCGGCTGCCGCCCGAGACCCGCGCCCTCACCCGGGTCATCGACGAGCTGCGGCCCTACCTCCAGGTGACGCTGCACGGGACCGATCTGGGCGGCAGCTGGGTGCAGTTGACCAAGGACATCCCGGGGCTGGCCGAGCCGTTCGCCAAGTCCGCGGCGGAACTGCACATCCCGGTGGAGACGGCCGCCTCGGACGCCGCCGGCTGGCCCGCCTCGGGGCCCGGGGTGCATGTGATGCCGGCGCCCGGCTCGGACGCGGCGTACCCGAGCATGCCCGACGACGCCCGGCACAGCACCTGGTACCACGCCCACCGGTACGGCGGGCTGACCGCTGTCGTCGAGGTACCGATGTGGGCCAGCGACCTGGTGGACGATCCGGCGCCGCACCCCGCCCCCGCGGCGGCGATGCGGCGGCTGGCGCGCCGACTGGTGCGTGACGCACTCCAGGTGGAGGCGGTGCTCACGGAGGCCCTGCCGCGGCTGCCTGGACCCGACGGGCCGCTTCTGCGCGCCGCGAAGTGGGCGCTGGAGCTGGTGCCGGGCCTGGCCGACGACTGGATCCAGACGCCGCCTCCGGACACGACGATGGCGTACGTCGGCAGTGTCGACGCGTTCGGCCGCCGGCTCCCGCTGCGGGCCGCCGCGATGCTGCTGCGCGTCCTCCGGGAGGCCGACGACCGCGAGGCGCAGCGCCTCGAAGCCCTCGTCGCAGCGTGGAGCGACGCGTTCGCCCAACGGTTCCGCGCCCGCTGGGTGCCGCTGGAGCACCAAGTCGAACACCAGGCCCGTACGGTGGTGGCGGCGGCGCGCCACGCGCGCGAGAACGCGGCGTGAGGGGTTTTCGAGGCGTACGCGCGCGTGCCGGTCCACCGCCCGACTCGATCCGATCAGTCCGCCGTCTCGAACACCGCTCCCGTCTCGGCCACCATCACGCAGGAGTTCGCGAAGGTATGCGTGTAGGCGACGCGGCGGCCTTCCCATACGCCCTGCGCCGACGCGGTCACCGGGGCGTAGATCAAGGGGCACAGGGCGTCGGCCCGGGGCGGGATGCGGGAGATGTCACCTCCGGCGGCGCGGAGTTCCTCACAGGCCTGTGCCGCGTGCGGGTGTCCCAGGGGCGGGTCGCAGAGCAGCAGGGTGCCGGGGGTGCCGTTGGAGTGGGCGTCGCCGGGCGTGACGGTGAGGTAGAGCCAGTTGCCGGACAGGGACTCCTGGGGTGCCGCCTGGACCGGGGCGGCACCCACCGTGAGGAGGACGGCGACAGCGAGCAGACCGGCACGTACCGCTTGAACGGTTCTCGCTTGAACGGTTCTCGCTTGAACGGTTCTCGCTTGCATGGTCTGCGCCTGAAGGGTTTTCGCTCGAACCGTCTTCGTCGGAGTGGATTTCGTCATTCCAGGTGCATCGGCACCGCCGGCTCCGAACCCCACCCGGACTCACCCGAACGGGAGCGCGCGGGCGCGAGTCGCCCGGCGAGTTCGAATGAGGCGAGCACCACGCGCGCCTGGTACTCCACCTGGCGGGCGACCGGGATCCAGCGCGCCCCGCAGCCCTCGCGGTAGTCGGCGCACCACTCGTCGATGAGCCGGTCGAGCTCCGGCAGCACGCCGCAGGGGTCGTGCCCGGAGGCGGACACGAGCTGATGGAGCAGCCCGGCCGTGCGCAGCGCCACCCGGCGTCCCGCGAGGCGCAGCGCCGTCAGACGAGCGGTGTCGAGCGGCGGCAGGGGGCGCGCCCCGGCGTCGTACACGTCGGGGTCCCAGGAGTCGGCGAGTCCGGGGCCGACCAGTAAATAGTCGTCGACGGGCGCGAGGAGGCAGGCCACGTCCGGGGAGGCGCCGAGGCTGGGCCGTACGCGCGCGAGGATCCCCTCCAGGAGCCCTGTGTCGCGGCGCAGCATGCGGCTGATGGTGCGCAGCATCGCATCGGCGTCGGCGGGCCGCGTGGGGTCCTCCACGGCCGCGACGCCCCACATGGGGGCCTCGACGACCGCCGTCACCGTGCCGTACGGGTGCGGGTGGAACCAGGTGGACTCGACCGCCGCCTCCGTGATGGCGGCGGCCAGGCCGCCCCTGCGCGGCGGCGGGATGCGGTAGACGGCGGGCCCCAGAGCCGGCCAGTACAGGGTGTCGTACGGGCCGAGTTCGCGCGGGATACCGAGGCGCGCGGCAGTGTGCGCGACGCGCTGGGCGAGGCCGGGCAGTTCGCGGGTCAGCTCGACGAAGGCGCCCCCGACGTCGACACCGTGGAGGGAGCACTGCAGGAAGGGCCGCAGTTCGTCCTGGAGGTCGAGGAGGGCGCGGGTCTCGGGGAGGGTGGCCCCGTCCGCGCCCTCGGGCAGCCATTCGGGCTGCTCCAGGAAGCCTGGCCGGAAGAAGTGCCGGAAGTAGTTGCCGAGGGCGTACGGGCCCGACAGCCAGGCCTCGTTGCGGCGGGCGCCATCGGGATCCAGGCACAGCAGCAGGTTCCAGGTGGCGTCCGCGCCCTCGGTCAACCGGGGGTCGGCGAGCGCCCGTTCGGCCAGGCGCAGCGCTGTGGCACCGCCGACGGGTTCGTTGGCGTGCGGTCCTGCGACGACGAGGGCCTGGCGACTGCCGTGACCGACGGACAGGAGCCACAGCGGCGTGCCCGCCCGTGAGGTGCCCACGCGGCGCAACCGTGCGTCCTTCGGCCGGCGGGCGACGAGCGCGGCCGCACGGGCGCCCAGCTCGTCCACGGTCGGGTAGCGGAGGAGTGGTGGCAGGGCACACCTCCACTTATGTGGTGCCGTCGGTTCACCTGATGTGCATGGTGTACGCACAGTCAGTCACGGCTCTGGGGGTACGTCAACACCACGGAACGTAAGGGATGTTGAGGAAATCGGTGGGTGAATCCCAGGCCAGAGGTCGATGCGACCGGGCCTGCCCCATGCAAGGCGGACGTCGCACTCACTCGCGCACAGCGGCACACCAGACTCGCTCCGCCCCAGGGCGGAACGTCAGACTCGCTCCCACCCAGAGCGGCACGTCAGGGCTCCCTCCGAGGCGGGCCCTCAACGCCTCGGGTCAGCCGCGACGCCACAGTTCAATTCGACGCCACGGTTCACTCCGACGTCACGGTTCACTCCGCCGCGAGGCGGAACGTCATCCGCCCGAAGCCGATCTGGTCGCCGTCCCTGACGACGGCGGCCCCGATGACGCGCCGTCCGTTGACGGTCGTGCCGTTCGTCGAGCCCAGGTCGCGCAGCACCCAGAGCCCGCCCTGCCGGCTCAGCTCGGCATGCACCCGGGACACCGTCTCGTGGTTGAGCCGCAGTCCGCTGGCGGGGTCACGGCCTATGCGCAGCGGGTACGGGTTGCCCGGGTGGGGCAGCAGCAGCTTCGGGAGCCGCTCGGCCTGCCAGGCCCTGCGCAGTCGCACGGTGAAACCGGAGACCGCCTCCACGGTGCCGAACACCAGTTTCGACCAGCGGCCCTCGGTGGGCAGGTCGGCGGTGAGCACGGCGAGTTCGTCGGACCTGCGAGCGGCGAGCGCAAGCTCCATGCGTCGGATGAACGTGTCGTGCGAGAGGCGACCGAGGGCGACGCCGTCACGGAGCGCCTTGAGCGCCCGGTCGCGCTCCGCGTCGGACAGCCGCGCGGGGTACGTGTGGAACTCGAAAGACGACGTCACGCTGGTGATTGTCGGGCAGCGAGAGCGGGGTGTCCAGAAAACACGGAAACGGCCGCTGCGGCCGGACGGAGTGTTCCGCGTGACAAGAGGGCGGCAAACACGCGGCAAAAGGGTGGATTCGAAAGCGAATTGATCTCACGTGAAGCACCATGGACAGGCTATGTCACGGTGAGCTGACAAGGGGGAACCGTCTGTGCGGTTCGAGGTGTGGGCACCGCAGGCCGACCGGGTGACGCTCCATTGCGCGGGCGCCACGCGCGCGTTGGAGCGCGACCAGCAGCGTGCCGGGTGGTGGACGGGTGACGCGGACGCGCAGGACGGGACGCGGTACGGGTTCGCGGTGGACGACGGCCCCGTGCTGCCCGATCCCCGCTCACGGCGGCAGCCGGACGGCCCCGACGGGTTGAGCGCGGTGGTCGACCAGGGGCGGTACGACTGGCGCACCGAGTGGGCAGGGCGTGCTTTGCCGGGCGCGGTCCTGTACGAGCTGCACCTGGGGACGTACACGCCCGAGGGCACATTGGACGCGGCCGCCGAGCGGCTCGGCCACCTGGCGGAACTGGGAGTCACCCACGTCGAGTTGATGCCGCTGTGCCCCTTCCCTGGACAGCACGGCTGGGGGTACGAGGGCGTCTCGCTGTGGGCCGTGCATGAACCTTACGGCGGCCCCGAGGCACTGAAGCGCTTCGTCGACCGGGCACACGAACTCGGCCTGGGCGTCGTCCTCGACGTGGTGCACAACCACCTCGGCCCCTCCGGCAACCATCTGCCGGCGTTCGGGCCGTACTTCACGGACACCCACCAGACGCCCTGGGGCTCCGCCGTGAACCTGGACGCGCCGGGTTCGGACGAGGTGCGCGCGTACCTCGTCGGCAGCGCGCTGGCGTGGCTGCGCGACTACCGGCTCGACGGGCTGCGCCTGGACGCGGTGCACGCGCTGCGCGACACGCGCGCGGTGCATTTCCTGGAGGAGCTGTCGACGGCCGTGGACGCGCTCGCCGACGACCTCGGCCGGCCGCTCTTCCTGATCGCCGAGTCCGACCTGAACGACCCTCGGCTCGTCACGCCGCGCGAGGAGGGCGGTCTCGGTCTGCACGCACAATGGAACGACGACTTCCATCACGCGCTGCACACCGCACTGACCGGCGACGCACAGGGCTACTACGCGGACTTCGCGCGCGCCCCGTTCCTGGCGCTCGCGAAAACGCTTACGTCGGGCTACTTCCACGACGGCACGTACTCCAGCTTCCGCGGACGCTCTCACGGCCGCCCGCTGGACCGTACCCGCGTCTCGGCACACCGCCTGCTCGGATACGCCCAGACCCACGACCAGGTCGGCAACCGCGCCCAGGGCGACCGGCTCTCGGCCACCCTCTCCCCCGGGCTGTTGGCCTGCGCCGCCGCGCTGACACTCACCGCGCCCTTCACGCCGATGCTCTTCATGGGCGAGGAGTGGGCCGCGGGAACGCCTTGGCAGTTCTTCACGGACCACACCGATCCCGAGCTCGCCGAGGCCGTACGGCGGGGCAGGCGCCGGGAGTTCGCGGCGCACGGCTGGGCCGAGGAGGACGTCCCCGACCCGCAGGACCCGGCGACCCGGAACCGCTCCTGCCTCGACTGGTCGGAACCCGAAAAGGCACCCCACGCGCGCGTACTGGCCTGGTACCGCGACCTGATCACCCTGCGCCGCCGCCAGGCCGACCTCTCGGACCCCGATCTCGCGGCGGTCAGGGTCGCCCACGACGCGCAGGCCCGCTGGCTGGCTCTGCGGCGCGGTGACGTCCGGGTGGCCATCAATCTCTCGAAGGAGACCGTGGCGATCCCTCTCGGCATTCGCCATGCGCGCGTGCTGGCCGCCTGGGAGCCCGTCGAGGCGCCGGACCCGGACGGGGTGCTCAGCGTGCCGGGCGAGTCGTGCGTCGTGCTGACCCAGGCATGAGGCTCTCGCCCGTCGGTGATGCCACAGCTGGTGACGAGGCAAGACGTGGCCTGACGCGACGCAGCGAGACGCGCCCCACGCGGCCCGGGCCCGGCCCTCTCGCCTACGGCGTCTCGTCCAGCCCGTCCCGCAGATCGGTGACCCGTTCCAGCAGGATCGCCTCCCAGGCGCGGCGCAGTTGTGTCTCCAGCAGCGGGACGGGACTGTCGTCACGGCCCTGGAGGCGGTCGGCGAGGCGGATCACGGTGTCGCAGCGGGCCAGCCACAGGCCGCGCAGGCAGGGGCGGGCACCGTAGCCGGCGAGCGTGGCGGCGCGTACGGCCGCGGGGGCGCCGACGGCGATCGCGAGCCCGGCGATGTCCTCGGCGGGGTCGCCGATCACCGCGTCGGTCCAGTCGAGGACGCCGCGCACCCGGCCGTCGGCGCTGACCACGAGGTGTTCGCCCTTGAGGTCGTGGTGCACGAGGATCGCGGCGGCGGGCTGCGCGGCGAGTTGGACCGCGGCGGGAGCGGTGAGCTGGGCCAGGCGGGCGGGGTCGAACTCGTCGGCGGCGGCGAGTTCCTCGGCGGCGTGCGCGGCGGCCGTGCGCAACGCCTCCAGGGAGCGCGGCGCGGTGCGCGGGACGCCGAGCGTCTCGGCCTGGCGTACGGGCACTTCGCGCAGCCCTGTGAGCAGTCCCGCCAGGTCTGCCTCACCGACGGCGGAGACGGCCTGCCTCTCGCCGGAGGCGCCGGGCAGTCTGGTGTCCAGGGTGCAGCTCAGTCCGCTCGCCCATTCGCCGTGCGCGACGCTCACCGGGATCGGGACTCCGATGTGGGGGCGTACCAGGTCGCGCAGCCGCAGTTCGCGACGCTGGCGTACGGAGGCGTCGCGGTCCTGGGCGAGCCGCAGCACATGGCGCGTGCCGACCCACCAGGTGGAGTGCTCGCCGCCCTCGGCGACGGGCCGCACGTCTGGTCCCGCACCCGCCGCAACGTCGTCGGCGAGCAGCGAACGGACCAGTCGGCGGACGGTGTCCGCGGTCGGTGTCGGTGCCTGGGTCATGGTCGCGCCGTTGTCATTGGGGGGGTTGGGGTGTTGAGGCCTCGGGGTCTTCGGGTCTTCGGGGCCTCGGGGCCTCGGGGCCTCGGGGCCTCGGGGCCTCGGGGCCTCGGGGCCTCGGGGCCTCGGGGAATGCTCCCGATGGTCGGTCAGTCGACGATCACCAGCTCGCGGGAGGTGGTGTTGAGGCGCCGTCCGCCGTCCTCGGTCACCGTCACGATGTCCTCGATGCGCACCCCGAAGCGGCCGGGCAGATAGATGCCGGGCTCCACGGAGAAGCACATTCCGGGTACGAGGGGCTGCTGTTCGCCCTCGATCATGTACGGCGGTTCGTGGGTGGTGACGCCGATCCCGTGCCCGGTGCGGTGGATGAAGTACTCGCCGTACCCGGCCTCGGTGATGACCGCGCGGGCCGCCCGGTCGACATCCTGGCAGGCTGCTCCGGGCCGCACCGCACGGAAGCCCGCCTCCTGGGCGGCGCGCACGATGTCGTGCACCTTGCGCTCCTCGTCGTCCGGTTCGCCGACGTGGACCGTGCGGGAGGTGTCGGAGCCGTAGCCGTCCTTGAGGCCGCCGAAGTCCAGGACGACCATGTCGCCGCGCTGGATGATCCGGTCCTCGGCCTCGTGGTGCGGGTTGGCGCCGTTCGGCCCCGAGGCGACGATGGTGAAGTCGACCTGGGAGTGGCCGAACCGCCGCAGCAGATCGGCGACGTCGGCGGCCACATCGGCCTCCCTGCGGCCGGCGAAGCGAACCTTCCGGATCTCCTCGAACGTTGCGTCCGCGGCCGCTCCCGCGGCCGCCAACCGCTCCAGTTCCGCCGCGTCCTTGACGGCCCGCAGCATCGGCAGGGCCTCGGTGAGGGCGACGTGGCGGGTGTCCGGCAAGCGCTTCTGGAGGCCGAGCAGATGCAGGGCCCAGGCGTTGTCGCTGACGCCGAAGCGTCCCTTGGGGGCGAGGAGGGACGCGGCCGCCTCGTACGGGTCCTTGCCGTCGGTCCAGTCGCGGAGAGTCAGCGCGGGCGCGCCGGTCGCCTTGGCCGCGTCGGGCGCCTCCAGAGTGGGCACGACCAGGACCGGGTCCTCGCCGGCCCTCAGCACCAGCAGAGTGAGCCGCTCGGTCTCCACCGGCCGGTATCCCGTCAGCCACACCAGATCGGGCCCTGGCGCCACCAGGACGCCGTCGAGCCCGGCGAGCGCGGCGGCCTCGGCCGCGCGCCGCATACGGGCCTCATAGTCACCGGCGGTGAAGGGCGCGGGCGTGCCGGTCATCCATGCCTCCGTGTGTCCGGAGTTCCCCAGGGGGCTACGGGCAGCATCCTGCCCTTCCGGTGAGGCGCGCGCGAGCCGGTTTCCGCCGCCGCGTGTCAGCTTTCCAGGGCGAGGCGTACCCCCAGGAGCAGCAGCACGCCTCCGGAGACCTGCTCCAGGCGCCGGCGCACGCCGGTCCGGGACAGCACGGCCTTCATCCGGCCGACGAACCACACGTACAGGCCGTAGTAGCCGACCTCGTAGACCGCCCACAGTGCTGCGAGACCGACCATCGTGGGCAGATGCGGGGCGCCCTCGGGCACGAACTGCGGCAGGAAGGACATCGCGAAGATGGCCGCCTTCGGGTTGGCGAGGTTGAGCAGCAGCCCGCCCCGGTAAGAGGCCCAGGCGCTCTTCTCCGCGTCCTCCCAGCCGCCGTCCACGGCTTCCTTGGAGCGGCGCGCCTGCCACAGCGTCTGGACGCCGAAGGCGACGAGCACGACGGCTCCGACGATCCGCATGACGTCGTACGCCATCTCGGAGGCGGCGAGCAGTGCGGTGAGGCCGAACGCGGCGACGACGCCCCAGATGAAGACGCCGGTCTCGTTGCCGAGCACGGTCAGGAAGCCGGATCGCCTGCTGCGCAGCGACCGCTTGATGATCAGCACGGTGCTCGGGCCGGGCGATGCCGCGATCAGAGTGCAGGCGCCGAGGAAGGCGAGAAGGGTGCTCAGCATGCAGCCATCGTGACGTGCCGCCTCTCGTGCGGCCAGCCCCATTTCCGGTTTCGTGCGGCACGTCTTCCTTGTGCGGCACGTCTTCCGGTTTCGTGCGGCGCGCCCTTTTCCGGCCACCCATCTAATGGCTGATCATTGCTGTCCCGTTAGAGCTAATGCCTAGATGTCCATAATCCATTAGGGTGACGAGGGGATGAGCATGCTCGTACTGGCGCACATCAGCGACCTCCATCTGGACCGGACCGCGCGGGCCACGGAGCGGGCCGAACGGGTGCGCGACCGCCTTCCACCACCCGCCCGTCGCGCTGCATCATCCGCTGCCGGACGCGTATCAGCTGCGCCAACCGCGCTCGCCGGCCACCCTGCTGGAGCGCAGGCCCGAGGTCGTGGGGCTCATCACCGGTCACGCGCATACGCCCGCGGCCACTGCTTTCGCCGGACGGCCGCTCGTCGTCGGCCCCGGTGTGACCTGGACGCTGCGGCTGCCCTGGGAGGGCGACGGGGTCGCGGACCGGGACGCTCCTCCTGGGTTCGCGTTTCATGTGCTGGACGACGAGGGGCGGTTGACGAGCCACTTCAGGGTCGCCTGAGGGGGCGTCGGACATGGCATTCGGGCGGAGGCGCCTGACGTCACGTCACGATCCCTGGCACCGTGGACAATTGCCGGCGGCTGCCGTTCGCGTGGCGCACGGTGAGCGTGACGGTGGTCCCAGGGTGCGCGGCCGCGACCGCGCGCGCGAGGTCGGCGGCCGACTCGATCCGGCTCTCGCCGAAGGCCAGCAGGACGTCCCCGCGGGTCAGGCCCGCCGTGTAGCCCGGGCCGGGGATGTGCACACCGACGACGAGCGCGCCCGCATCCTTGGGCGCGTCGACGGCCTCGACGCCGAGGGTGGCCTTCACTGGCTCCTGCCCGGGTGCCTTCGAAGGGGACTGACTTCCGGCCCCGGACGCCGACTTGGAGCCGCCCACCTGCGGCGCACCGGAGGTCCGCCCGGGTTGCCCCGCCGCCCCCTGCGCCCCGGCCTGCTTCTGAAGATCCGCCAGCTTGCTCATGCCGATCACGGTGGCGCCGACGGTGCCGAGTCCGACACCTGACAGGACCAGCACCGTCCCGACGAACAGGCCGAAGAGCAGACTCATCAACCGCTTGCCGCGCCGCCGCGCGGCGTGCGGGCGCCGAGGGCTGCCGGGCGGACGGCCGCCGACCGGCTCCCGACCGGGCATCGGCTTGGGACGCAACGCGGTCTGTTCCATGGATCGCCTCCGGCAGATGCTCTACGGACCGCCTCCGGCTCTTGCTCTACCCTGCGCCCCGGCGCGCGACGATCCACGAACGAGTGAGACTGTCAAGCGCGTTCGAGAAGTTTGTCCGCCATGGTCGCCGCGGCTCCCCGCAGCGATCCGCCGTGCACCAGTTCCCTGCGGTGCACCAGACGGGGCGCCACCAGCGGGACGGCCACCGCTCCGGGCACACCGGTGGCGGTCGTGCGCGGCAGCAGGGTCAGGCCGTGTCCCGAGGCGGCCAGGGTGGTGAGGGTATGGATGTCGGTGCCCTCGTAGCGCAGGGCCGGACGGAAGCCGCCGCTGCCGTTCGCGGCACGAAGCTGGTCGAGCGGCAGTCCCGCGCCGGGGGCGTCCAGCCAGCGCGCGTCGACGAGGTCGCCGAGGCGCACGCCCGTGCGCCGAGCGAGCGGATGGGATGTCGGGAGCAGTACGCAGACCGGCTCCTCGCCCACCCCGTGCGTGGTCAGCGGCGCCACGTCGGGCAGCCGGAGGGGGTCGCTGGGCGCGGCGAGCCCGTCGACGAGGCCGAAGTCCGCGGTGCCGGTGGCGACCGCCGCGGGGATGTCGTCGCGGGCCAGCACGCGCAGGGTCACGCCGGCGGCGGGGAGCGCCGCGAGGGTACGCGGTCCGAGCGCGGTCGGCGCGGCGGCAAGGGTCAGCCCGTGCTCGGGCGCGGCCGCCATCCGGGCGACGTCGGCGCGGGCCGCGTCCAGGCGCAGCAGCAGGGGTCCGGCGTGTTCGAGCAGCCGCTCGCCCGCGGCCGTGGGCGCGACCGGACGCCGGGTGAGCAGGGGTGCGCCGAGGTCCTGTTCCAGCGCGGCGATGTGCTGGGACACCGCGGACTGGGTGTAGCCGAGCTCGCGCGCGGCCTCCGAGAAGGACGCGAGCCGGGCCACGGTGACATACGTACGCAGGAGATGCGGGTCCATGCGCTTCAGGATCCCGCACCCCATCAGCATTGCTTATCGAGGGTGCAGAAATCATCGTTGGACGTGAACCATGAGGCCCGCCCAGGATGAACGGCATGACCACGAACACCGCACGGACCGCACGGATCGCCCTGGTCGGCGACCGCTCCCCGAACGTCGTCTCGCACACCCGCGTCCCGCTCCTCCTCGACGCGCTCGCCGCCCGCGACCGGATCGTCCTGGACGCCTACTGGGTCCCGTCCGACGATGCCGAGGACGAGGAGGCGGTACGCGGCTTCGACGCCGTGTGGGTGCTGCCCGGCAGCCCGTACCGCAGTGAGGCGGGAGTGCTCACGGCCATCCGCACCGCGCGCCAGGACGGCGTCCCGTTCCTCGGTACTTGCGGCGGTTTCCAGCACGCCCTGCTCGAGTACGCCCGCACTGTGTGCGGTCTCGCCCGGGTCGCGCACGCCGAGAACGACCCAGGCGCCGACGACTTCCTCATCGAGCCCCTCGCCTGTTCGCTCGTGGGCCACGAGGCCACCGTCACGGTCGAGCCCGGCTCGCTCGCCCGGTCGGTGATCGGTTCCGAGCGGACGGTCGAGCGCTACTTCTGCGCGTACGGGCCCTCCCGCCACCTCGACACCCTGCGCGCGTACGGACTGCGCTTCAGCGGACATGACGAGGACGGACGCGTCCGCGTCGCCGAACTCCCCAGCCACCCTTTCTACCTGGCCACCCTCTTCCAGCCGGAGCTGTCCGGGGACGGCTCGCGGCCGCACCCGATCGTGCGGGCGCTCGCGCGAGCCGCCGTCGCCCACGCGGCCGTCGCGAGCGAGGGGCAGCCCGTTTGACCACAGGCGCACACGGCGGCGTGACATGATCGACGCGTTGTCAGTGGCGGCTGTTACGTTCTGTGACATGACCGATCACGCCCTCCGGCTGCTCCGGGAGAACCCTCGACTGGCCGAACTGGCCGCGTTTCCCTTCAACTTCGACCTGACCCGCGCGGACCACGTCGAGAGTGTCAGGCTGGCCTCGGACGGCGCGCTGCGGCCGATAGCGGGCGACGACACGGGCGGTACGTATTTCGTGTGCGCGGACGGGTCCGTGTTGTACGCCGATTCCGAGGGTTCGGCCGGAATCATCGGGGACAGTGTCGACGCGGCGTTGGAGATCCTGGTCGGACTGCCCGGCTGGCACGACTACCTGCACCTCGCTCCGAGCGACGGCGAGGAGAAGATCCTCGCGGAGATCGCCGAGACGGAGGAGGAGATCCGGGAGTACCACGGGATCGACACCGAGCGCACCGAACTCCGGGCGGCACTGGGCCTGCCCGAGCGGTCACCCGTGGAGCTCATCGGCCTGCTGCACGCGGCGCTGCTGCGCACGGAGCCCGACTTTCTCCTCCTCAACGCCGAAGAGGGTGGCGCCTACCAGCTCCTCGACCGGCATCCCCGTCCCCCGTTCCGGGAGACGGTCCTCGACCGGGGCCGCGCCGATCTGGCGCTGCTGCGGGCCGGTACGGCGTGGGACGAGGTGGCCCAGGACCCGGTGCGACGCGTACTCGCCCTGCGCGCCGCCCAGTTCGACCGCCGCGACACCGACCTCCCGCTGCTGCGGCAGCTGTTGAAGCACGAGGCCGAGTCCTCCATGACCGACGAACTGCGCCTCGCCGCCGTCCTGGTGGGACTGCACGGTCGGCCGGAGGACCTGCCGCTGCTTCACGAGGTCCGCGAGACGACGTACGACACCTGGTGCGGACTCGGTGGCATGCCCGAGCCCGGGGCGAGCGGGGAGGAGCTGCGGGAGTGGGCGGAGGGCCTCGACGCGTCCCTCTTCGGCACCGACCCCGAGGACGAACCGCTGACCACCTGGACCGCCCTCGCTCGGGAGCAGGGCCTGACCGAACCGGCCCGCGCAGCTCTGATCCGCCGACTGGACGACATCGGCCTGCGCGCCTTCAGAAAGAGGCCGTCCAGATCGGACGAATTCCAACTGCTCTCGCTGACACACGAGTTCACGGAACTCGGCGACACCTTCCAGGCGCTGCGCGCCTACCGCCTGTACGTGCCTTTGAGGGACACCTGCGAGGCCCGGGTCAGCGCACTGCTGACCCTCGCCCGGATGGAGCGGGAGGCAGGCGAACTCGTGGCGGCCGTAGGCGGGCTGAGGCTTCTGCGCGACGCGCTGGCCAAGCCCTGGGACGACACCTTGCCGCACTGGAGGGGCACTCGGCTCGGCGCGCACATGGTCGAGGAACACCAGGATCTGGCCCGTGCCGCCGCGGCCGACGCCTCTCTCGCGGCGGAGGTCCACGAGCTGACCGAGGCCGCCGCGGCGCTCCTCGCGGAACTCTCCGAGGCGGCCCGGGCCAGTGTCAGACAGCGACAGGAGAGCCCGGCCGCACAGCGGCCGATACCGGAACCCCCGGCCGGCTGAACGGCAGCGCGGGCACCTGGTCCGGCACGAAGCCGTGGGCGCGCCGGGCCAGGTCCGCCGCGCCGTAGCGATGGCAGTCCTGGTGCCACTTCAGGATCCCGGCCATCCAGTTCTGCAGCTCCACGACATAGCCCTGCATGATCCCGCGCACCTCCTTCGAGAGCTTGAAGTCCTCGTACAGGAGCGGCAGTTCATGGGCGGCGACGTGCTCGAACTGCTGCATGCGCTGGGTCATCAGGTCGTGGATGACGCCGAGCGCGGCCGGGTAGTCGCAGCCGAAGAAGTTCTGCACGACGAGGATGCCGTTGTGGACCTCGCCCTCGTACTCGATCTCCTTCTGGTGCGAGAAGACGTCGTTGATGAGCATCCCGTAGTCGACAGCGGCGTTCTCCAGCGACCGGACCGGGCCGCTGCGGTAGACCTCGGGCGGGACCTTCGGGCCGTGCCCCAGGCGGCACAGGCCCATGGTGAGGTCGGCGCCGAAGGTGGCGCGGCGCATTTCCAGGTAGTCGATGGGGTCGGGAATGCGGTGCTGGATCTGGTTGGACAGCTCCCACAGCCGGCTCTCCGTCATCACGTCCACCGCGGCCCGTAGTGTGCGCCGCTCGTCCGGGGTCATGTCGGCCGTCGTGCGCTGCCAGAGGTCGAGGAGTCCGTGCTCCATGCCGTTGACCGGGACCGGAGTCGCCTCGCCGTCGACGGGCATACAGGCCGACAGGCGTGCGGTGGTCAGCTTGGCGGCGGCCAGGTCGCGGCGGTTGCCGAAGACGAGCGGGTAGTAGTCGTCACCGTAGGTGCCCCAGGCCAGCCACTGGGAGCCGAGGTCGAGGGCCTCCGCCGTCGCGTCCGGGTGGAGGCCGGCCGCGCACAGCGGCAGGTCGTAGGCGGCGAGTTTGTCCTCGTCCCAGACGCCCTCCTGGAGCATGCCCATGGCGTGCATCCAGCCGGTGAGGCGCTCGCGGGCGCCCGGCAGATGCGGGCTCAGCGTCACCTCGAACGGCATGTGGAAGTCGGGGAGTCGGGACGGTCCGACCTTCTGGAAGGGGACATGGGTGTACGAGCGCAGCCGCTCCGCCCCGGCCGCGGAGAGCAGGGCCCCGACGTCCACGGCGGACGTGCCGAACCCGCCGACACCGAACGGCCGCTCCCCCTCCAGCGCCCCCTCGTTCATGTAGCGGCTCGACCGCAGATGCCACTCGTGGCCGCCCGACTGCCAGTCCTGCAGGCCCTTCGTGTACGCCGCGACCGCCGCGACCTCGTCAGGGGTGAGCCCCTTCTCCTCGGCCAGCGCGGGCACTTCGGTGAGGGCGGTGTGCTCGAACTGCTGGAGCCGTGAGGTGAGGATGTCGTTGACGGTCTCGGCGGCCTCCTGGGTGGTGCAGCCGAAGAAGGTCTCCAGGACGAGGACGCCGTTGCTGAGCTCGCCCTCCTCCTCGACCTCCCGCTGGTACGAGAAAAGATCGTTGCGCAGATGCACACCGTCGGAGAAGGTCTCCATCAGCACGCGCAGGGGCCGGGATCCGGCGACGGAGGCGGGCACTTCGGCGGTCGCGTACTCGACGAGACCCGCCGACCACGGGGCACCGCCCACCTTGCGGCGCATCTCGATGTACTCGACGGGGTTGGCGATCCGCCCTTCGTCGATGTTGGAGAGCTCCCACATCGACTCGTTGAGCAGGTGCTCCGTGGACACGGCGAAGCGCTTGCGCCATTCCACCGACATAGAGGGCACCGTGCGCGCCCACAGGTCGGCGAGGCCCGCCTCGACCGGATTCTCCGGCTCCGGTACGGGGGTCGAGAGGTCCAGCGGCATGAAGAGGGGCAGCCGGTCCAGGTAGGCCTTGCCGCCGTCGCGGTCCTGGCTGCGTTTGAAGGTCTCCAGGAAGTGGTCGTCGAAGAAGAACACCCACACGTACCAGTCGGTGATCAGGGAGAGTGAGGCTCCGTCGCAGTCGGGGTGCGTGTACGAGCACAGCAGGCCGTAGTCGTGTGCGTCGAGGTCGGACCGTTCCCAGATGCCGGAGCCCTCCAGCATGCCCATTCCGCGGGCCCATTCGACGGAATGAGCCCGTGCCTCGTCGAGATGCGGGTTCAGCCGTGCGGGATACGGCATGTAGAAGTGCGGGAGTTCGAACGGCTGCGTCATGGCCGGGCACTACCCATGGCCCCCGGCGACATCCGACTGCCCGGACATGATCACACCATCGCGTGAATCCACCCGTTTTCGATGCGTGAAGGCCAGGCGTACAGGCAACGGCTGCCAGATCACCTGCCCTTTCGGCCGACGCCGCTCCGGCGATGTCGGCGAGCGCGGCGCGGCGTGAGAGGCGCGGCCGCGCCTTGGCCGGCGCCCCGCCGGCCTCGGGGCTTCTCCCGTGCGGGAACGATGTCTTCTGGCCCACCTCGGACGATCCGCTGTACCGGCTCGTCGGGGACGGGACCGTGCCGGGGTCGGACCACCGGATGGTGTGGCAGGTCGTACGGCTGGGGCGACCGCGGGGCGGATTTCGCCCCCTCCGCCTGCGCAGTTCCCCGCGCCCCTGAAAAGGGGCGCGGGGCGAAAGCCTTCTGCTCGTGCTCTCAGGCCCCCGCCAGCACCTCCTCCGCCACCCACGCCAGCGCATCCGGCAGCGCCTCCGTGGCCACCGCGCGCGCCTCACGGATGTGTCCTCACTGACGTGTCTCACGGACGTGCCGCGCGCGCCCTTGCCGACCCGCATCCTCCGGGTCACCGTGGTCGCATGACCTCCTTCGTGCTCCCTCATGAAGTGCACGGCGACGGCGCCCACAAGGTGTTCGCCGTGCATGGCTGGTTCGCCGACCGGTCCGCGTACACGGCGGTGCTGCCGGATCTGGACCGCGCCGCGTTCCAGTACGCGCTGGTCGATCTGCGGGGCTACGGAGAGGCGAAGGACGCGGTCGGCGCGTACACGACCGCCGAGGCGGCGGCCGATCTCGTCGAGTTGGCGGACCGGCTCGGCTGGGAGCGGTTCTCGGTGATCGGTCACTCGATGGGCGGCGCCGTCGCCCAACGTCTGGCGGCCCTCGCCCCGGACCGGCTGCGCCGCCTGGTCGGTGTCTCTCCGGTGCCCGCGTCGGGGCTCCCGATGCCCGCGGACCAGTGGGAACTCTTCGCCGACGCCGCCCACAAGCCGGAGAACCGGCGCGCCATCATCGACCTCACGACGGGCGGCCACCGCCCGGCCATCTGGCTGGACCGGATGGTGGCCCGCTCGCTCGCCGTCAGCGAGGCGAAGGCGTTCCGGGCCTGGCTGGACTCCTGGGCCGGGGAGGACTTCCACACCGAGGCCGAGGGGTCGAGGGTGCCCGCGCTGGCCGTGACGGGCGCACTGGATCCCGCGCTCTCGGCGGCACTGATGCGGGAGACCTGGCTGCGCTGGTACCCCCGCGCAGAGGTGCGCGAGCTGCTCGGAGCGGGCCACTACGCGATGGACGAAACCCCTCTGGAGCTGATCCGCGTGGTCGAGGACTTCCTGCGCGCGGACGACGCGGGCGCGCCCGCTTCCGGGTGTTCGGACGACTCCGGCGCAGCCACGGCCGGGCGCGCGGGCGAGGGCGGCCCCGCGTGAGCCTCGCGCGCGAGACCGCGCCGCCCGTGCCGGACGTCTTCGATCCACGGCGGTACGCCGATGGGGTCCCCCATGTCGCGTACCGCACCCTGCGCGACCGTCACCCCGTGGCCTGGCAGGAGGAGCCCGAGGTGCTCGGCTGGCCGGCGGGACCGGGGTTCTGGGCGGTGACCCGGCAGGCGGACGTGGTCCGGGTCCTCAAGGACTCGGAGGTGTATTCGTCGTACCTCGGAGCGACCCAGATCCGCGATCCGGACCCGGACGACCTGCCGTTCATCCGCCGCATGATGCTCAATCAGGATCCGCCGGGACACCTCCGGTTGAGGCGTCTGGTCAGCCGCGCCTTCACTGCGCGCCGCGTCGAACGCTTCGAGTCGGTGGCGCGCGAACGGGCCCGTACGCTGCTCGGGCGGGCGGTGGACCGGGCTAGGTCCGGCGACGGGACCTGCGACCTGGTCTCCGCTGTCACCGACGACTACGCCCTGCTCAACCTCGCGGACGTGCTCGGCGTGCCGGAGCGCGACCGGGAGCTGCTGCTGCACTGGACGCAGCGGGTCATCGGCTACCAGGACCCCGACGAGGCGGGCGAGCCCGTGCTCGACGCGCGGGGCCGGCCCGTCAATCCGCGCTCCCCGGGGATGCTGCGGGACATGTTCGGGTACGCGCACCAATTGGCCCTCCACAAGAAGAGCCGTCCCGGCGACGATGTGATGACCACCCTCGCTACCGACCCCGAACTCGCCCCCGCCGAGCTGGAGATGTTCTTCTTCCTGCTCACGGTCGCGGGCAATGACACCGTACGCAGTGCGGCTCCCGGAGGCCTGCTGGCGCTGGCGGAACACCCGGAAGCGTACGACGGACTGCGCTCGGGCCGCTTCCCTCTCGGTACCGCCGTCGAGGAGTTGCTGCGCCGGCATCCCCCCGTGCTCAGCTTCCGTCGCACCGCGGCCGTCGACACCGAACTGGCCGGGCAGCGCATCCGAGCGGGCGACAAGGTGGTCGTCTTCCATGCCTCGGCCAACCACGACGAGCGCGTGTTCACCGATCCGCACCGGCTCGATCTCGCCCGGAGCCCGAATCCCCACGTCTCCTTCGGCGACGGCCCGCACGTCTGCCTCGGCGCCCACTTCGCCCGGCTGCAGCTGCGCGTGCTCTACGAGGAGACGCTGCGCGCCCTGCCTGCACTACGCACCGCCGGACCTCCCCGACGCCTTGTCTCGAACTTCATCAACGGCCTCAAGACGCTTCCGGCGCAGGTGACTTGAGACGTCATGACCTCACCTGGATCAACGCATGCGTGCCGCTCGTGCGCCAGCGCTGATCCTCAGTGGCGACGAGCGCGGACTCGGTGCGAGCGTCGAGGCCGACGATGACGTCGGACTTGAGGGTGCGCAGGGCGGCCACCGGGCCGGGAAAGTACGCGGTGGGGACGGCGAAGGGGGTGGTGGCGGGCCACAGCCGGTCGCCGATGAGGCGGCGGTAGTTCAGGTCGCCTTTCATGATCGTCACATCGGCTTCGGCGAACTCCTGACGGAGGTCGTCGGGCATGTCGGCGTACGGCAGCGGGGCGCAGGAGAAGGGGTGGGCCCGCACCACGAGGCGGCCGTCGGTCAGGGCCGACCAGAGGCGGTGGCCGGAGTCGGCGGCGGCGCCCTTGGCGGCGGTGAGGCGGCGCAGCGCGTCGAGCACGTCGGCGGTCGTGGCGTCGGAGACGTAGTACGGGTAGGGCTTGATGTGCAGGAGGGCCCGCCCGGCGCGGTGGTGGCGGAGGAGATGGTCGATCAGGAGCAGGTCGGGGATGAGTTCCCGGCCCGCGTTGTCCGCGACCAGGCAGAGCGTGCCGCCGGCGAACAACGCCCGCAGCCGCTCGCTGTCGTTGGCGACCAGCGGGGAATCGGCCGCCGGTTCGCCCTCCTTGGCGGCCAGGCGGAAGCCGAGGTCCGCGCGGTTGCCCCACAGCGAGCCGTGCAGCAGCGCCTGCTCCTGGTCCTCGACCGGCCGCTCGGCGAGTGCGTCCAGCGCGGAGAGTTCCTCGGCGGCCTCCGGGGTGTCGAGTTCGGCGAGCTTGAAGGGGCGGAAGGGGTCGATGCCCTTCCAGGGGCCCGGGGCGAAGTACGCGACGGCTTCGAGGAGTTGGCGGTACCAGTAGCTCTCGGCCCACAGGAAGGGCACGTCGAACCAGGATCGCCCGAAGTACTTCCGCCCCCACGCATCCCACTGTTCCCGGTCCGACGCCTGCGCGCCGAGCGGTTCGATGACTCCCTCGGTGCTGCTCTTGAGCAGGGCGTCGAGCGCGCGGTGCTGTTCGGGGCCGTACGGGAAGGCGTCCCGCACCTTCCGGATGAGCGCCGGGTGCCGCTCGGCGAACACGCTCCAGGGGAACGAGCCCACCGCGTTGCTGAGGATCACGGGGGCGTCGGCGGGAGCTGCGGAATCGGGGGAATCGGGGAATTCGGCGCGCTCGGGCATGCCGCTCACCGTACCGGCCGAGCAGAAGGGGCCGGCCGACACGTGTGCGCGTCGGACGGCCCCTCCCCCCGTAGAGCTCAACCGGTCTGCTAGAAGGTCAGCTTCCAGCTGTTGAGCGTGCCGGTGTCCTGCGCGGCCACGTCCTGGACGCGCAGCTTCCAGGTGCCGTTGGCCGTCTCGCTGGAGGCGTCGACCGTGTAGGTGGCACTGACGTTGTCCGCGGAGTCCGAGGAGCTGGAGGACTTCAGACGGTACGTCGAGCCGTCGGGCGCGACCAGGTCGATGACGAGGTCACCGCGGTAGGTGTGGGTGATGTCGACGCCGACCTGGAGTGTGGAGGGCGCGTTGCCGCTGCGGCCGCTGACCGCGATCGACGACTCGACGGCGGAGCCGGCGTCCGGGATCGACAGGGCGGTGGTGTTGGAGAAGGTGGTGCCACCGGTCGAGCCCCCGCTCGACGCCACCGCCTGGACGGTCTTGGTCGCGTCCGCGAGTCCCGCACCGCAGCCGCCCGAGCAAGTGCCGGGCAGGGCACGGGCGTTGGACTTGATGGCCGATTCGATCTGCGCCGGGGTCAGCGACGGGTTCGCCGACTTCATCAGCGCCACCAGGCCGACGATGTGCGGAGTGGCCATGCTGGTGCCCTGGTAGTACGCGTACGACTCCGAAGTCGGCGTCTTCGTCCCGGAGTTGAGCGTGGACAGGATGCCGTTGGCGGTGCCGGTGCTCATCTCGCCGCCGGGGGCCGCGATGTCGACGATCGAGCCGTAGTTGGAGTACGAGGCCCGGGAGCCGGTACGGCCGGTGGCGGCGACGGTGATGACGTTGCTGCAGCTCGCCGGGGAGTACTTGGAGGCGTTGTCGTTGTCGTTGCCCGCGGCCACCACGACTGTCGTACCGCGGTTCACGGCGGCGTTGATGGCGCTCTGGGTGGCGGAGGTGCAGGCGCCCGAGCCGCCGAGGCTCATGTTGATGACCTTGGCGACGTTGGTGTTGGCCGGGACCCCGGAGACGCTGCCGCCCGACGCCCAGGTGATGGCGTCGATGATGTCGGAGTCGTAGCCGCCGCACTTGCCGAGGACACGCAGCGGGGAGATCTTCGCGTTGTACGCGATGCCCGCGACGCCCTTGTTGTTGTTGGTGACTGCGGCGATGGTGCCCGCCACGTGGGTGCCGTGCCAGGACGAGCTGCTGGAGCCGGTGCCCGTGCCGCACTCGTCGGTCGCGTACCAGTCGCCCGGGTCGGCCGGGTTGCTGTCGCGCCCGTCGCCGTCTACCGAGACCGCCGTGTCGGAGATGAAGTCGTAGCCGCCGACGATGTTCGCGGCGACGTCGGAGTGGGCCACGTAGCCGGTGTCGATGACGGCGACGGTCACCCCGCTGCCGGTGGACGTGGACCAGGCGCCCGGGACGCGCATGCCCGCGGTGGATTCGAACAGGTCCCACTGCTTGGCGTACTCGGTGTCGTTCGGGTCCGCCTGCGGCTTGTTGAGGCGGTCCGGTACGACGTAGGCGACCTGCGGGTCGGCCTGGTACTGCGCGATGACGTCGGCGACGTCCGCCTTCTTGAGCCCGGTGCCGAGGTCGACCAGGGCGGCGCCGGTGCCGAGGCGGCGCTGGAAGTCGAGGTCCTCACCGGCCTTCTCGCCCTTGACCCGGGCGTCGGCGTCGGCGGCCTTGTTGGAGTTGGCCTCGGGGGCGCCGGACTTGTAGCCGACGATCAGGCGCTCCGCCGGGGCGGCGGCCGCCTGCGCGGTGGGGGTGACCCGCACGGTCCCGGTGGACGGCTGTGCGGCCACCGTGGTGGTCGTTCCGGCCAGCAGCGCGGCGGATATCGCGGCGACGGACAGCAGCTTCCGTCTGCCGGAGGGGGAGGGGGAGGGACGCAAGGGCTTGCCTTTCGGGCCCGGCTCCGGGCAGCGCGGTGCGATGCGGAGCAGCGGTCGATTCGCTTCGTCGTCGAAGCGGCGGGGGGTGCAAATCCAGAAAGCGGCGCGGTGACCGGCCATGCGCGTGCGACCCGGCGAGGGGTTTCCTGTGGGTCGCCTGTGCTCGAACGATAGGCAAAGGCCAGGTAAGAGGGATACAGGGGAAACCCTCGATCTGGCCGGTAACCGACCCTCGGATCAGGGCAGTTGGCCAAGAAAATGCCGTTTCGCGCATATCACGGTGCTGAACGTTCGGCCCCGCGGCCCCGTACTTCACTGTGCCCCGAGCCAGGAGTGCGTCCAGGCCGCGTGCGGTGGCATCCGCCGCGACGGCTCCCAGCCACGCGCCGCATTCCCGGTCCGCTCCGCCGACGTACCGAGGAGACCCACCGGATGACCGCCTACCGCTCCGCCACCGCGGCCGCTGTCGCCGTGGCGGCTCCGCTGCTCCTCGCGACGTGGGCCGCGGCGCCCGCCCAGGCGCACGGCGCGCCGACGGATCCGGTCAGCCGGGTCGCGGCCTGCTCTCCCGAAGGCGGAAGTCTGATCCGGACCGCGGCCTGCAAGTCGGCGATCGCCGCGAACGGCGCGCCCTTCACGGCCTGGGACAACCTCAGGGTGGCCGGCGTCAACGGCAGGGACCGCCAGGTGATTCCCGACGGGCAGCTGTGCAGCGGGGGCCTGCCCGCCTACAAGGGCCTCGACCTCGCCCGCGCGGACTGGCCCTCGACCCGGCTGAGGCCCGGCGGGAGCTTCACCCTCACGTACAGCTCGACGATCCCGCACACGGGGACCTTCAAGCTGTATCTCACCAAGCCGGGTTACGACCCGACCCGGCCCCTGAAGTGGTCCGACCTGCCGGCGCAGCCGTTCGCCACCGCCACCGACCCGGCTCTGGTGAACGGCGCCTACCGCATCAAGGCCACACTGCCGTCCGGCCGGACCGGCCGCCAGATGCTGTACACGATCTGGCAGAACTCGAGCACGACCGATACGTACTACTCGTGCTCGGACGTCGTTCTGTCCGGCGGGCGTGAGGCGTCGACGCCCGCCCCTCAGAACACGCGCAGGTCGTCGGCACCGGCGAAGCGGACGCCCACGCCGGCGCGGACGACCACGTCCCCGTCGCCGACGACCGAGTCGCCGTCACTGGTGACCACCGCACCGGCCCGGGAGACCGCGCCGGATCATCTGGCGCCCGCCGCCGACAGCACATCGGGCGGTAGCGCCGCGCTCCCCCTCGTGGCCGGGGGGATCGCGGCACTCCTCCTCACCGTGGGGGTCGCCGTCACCATCCGGCGCCGCCGCTGAGCGGTCAGTTGACGAAGACTGCCGGGCTCCCGGACTGGCCGGTGTCCGTGACAGGCGCGTACTTGGCGGTGAAGTAGCCGTTGGCGAAGCACAGGGACGAGCCGGAGGTCTTCGTGAACTGCTGGTTGGTGAAGGCGATGCTGTTGTCCGTGTTGCTCGCCGTCCCGGACAGGCTGGGTGCCTGGTAGACACAGGTGATGCTGCCCAGCAGGGTGCGCAGCTTGACCGTGGTCTGAATGGTGGAGCCGGCCCCGGGAGTGACGGTGACGGTGCCGTCGGAGGCCACGGTGGTGGTGTACGGCAGGTTGTCGACGGTGATGCCGGTGACGCCGAGCACGCCGGTCACGTTGCTGGTGCACGTGCTGCTGTCGAAGGTGTGCCCGGTGAGCGACTCGGTGGCCACACCGGGGGCCGCCGGGTTGTCGGCGACGGTGGCGGTGAAGGTCGACGAGGAGCAGGAGACACCGCTCGTGCCGGTGCTGCTGGAGTAGAGCGTGGCCGCGGTGCCGCTCGCCAGCGAGGCGCTGAGGACGTCCCCGGTGGCGACGGGGGTTCCACCCGCGGCGCCGGTGGTGAGCACCGGGGTGTCGGCCGCGGAGGCGGGGACGGCCGCGGACACCGAGAGCGCCGCGGCGACGCCGACGAGGGCAAGGAGGGATCGAGTACGCATGGGGGGTGCCTCTTCTCCGAAGGGGTGTGGGGTGCCTGGCCGCGCGGGGGCGCGGGGCGTGCGGGGGTGAACCGCCGCCGGGCCGTGGCGCCTTCTCCGCACGCCACGGACCGGCAGCGACAGCCGGGCGACCGGTCACGGCCCAGGGGGGAAGGCGACCGCGCCGGTGCCACGGGGTGGGGGGTGGACAAGGGGGCGCACTGCGCGATCGGACATGTCACGACAGCCCCGTACAGGTCGGGGTCCGGGAGGTGACTTGCGCACACCGCAAGGGATCCGGCGCCACGGATCCGTGGGAAACAAGGGAGAGTTGTAGACCTGGTGAAGGGTCAACGTCAAGGCGGAGCAAGGAAGTTGAAGGTCAACGCGGCCATGTCACCGTGTCGTGTTCACAGGCGCCGCACAACCAACACTCTTTTCCCACAGGTCACTTGACCCGTGAATGTAACCCCGGGTAACTTCCTCGGCGGCTACTGTCGCGTAACGAGAAAGCCCTTGCGTCCTCCGGGAGAGGCGAGGAGGCGTGCGCCGCAGCCGCTGTCCGCGCCAGGACAACGTGCCACTGGACCCCCTACCCGCATCGACCATGCCCAGGGAGCAGACATGGCCTCGTCCTCGGACGCCACGGCGTCCAACGGTTCCACCCCCGAGACCCCCGAGAGCGCGGAAAGCGGTTCCGCCACCGACGCGTCGGACAGACGCGGGCGGGTCCGGCTGCGCCGCGCCGCCGTGATGGCGGTGCCTGCCACCGCGATCGCCGCGGGGCTGATGATCCTCACCGCCCAGGGCGCCCTGGGTGTCCAGTTCGCCATCTCCGGCATGCCGTTCACGGTCACGGCGACGGAGCTCAACGGCACTGGCTTCGAGCAGTTCGGCGGCCTCGACAACATGGCGGAGGGCAGCCCGAACGCCGGCGACACCGGCGGCCAGGTCCTGGTCGTCACCTCCGCGATCAAGAACGCGACGCTCACCAAGCTGTGCCAGAGCGTCGACCTGGGCGGCACGAACCTGCTCATCACCGCGGGCAGCGGCTCGGACAAGGTGCAGGCAAGCCATCTGACCACCGACTCGACCGAGCTGTCGGGTGACGCCTCGTTCGACAACATCGAGATCGGCAACGACGCCAGCACGCTCGACAAGGCCGGAGTCCAGGGCCCCAAGGGCGTGTTCAGCCAGCAGGCCGACACCGTGCGCATCGCGAATCTGCGTCAGACCAACTACGCGACCACCGCAGCGGTGTTCAAGCTCCCCGGTCTCAAACTCCGCTTCAGCGACACGGGTTGCTGATGTCCTCCGCCCGGAACCTGAGGTCCGGTTTCCGGCAGTGGCGCGCGCACCGCCCCTTCTGGGGCGGTCTGCTGCTCACCCTGGCCGGGGCGGAGATCCTCCTCACCGAGAAGGCGTCCCTGAAGGTCGTCATGCACATCGGCATGCAGGGCCTGGCCGGCTACCTTCTCCCCACCCTGATGCTGCTCTGCGGCCTGCTGATCCTCTTCAACCCCACCCAGCGCCTCTTCTACTCCCTGCTCGGCATCCTCCTCTCCCTCGGCACCTGGCTCACCTCCAACCTGGGTGGCTTCCTCATCGGCCTGCTCCTCGGAGCCACCGGCAGCTGCCTCGCCTTCGGCTGGCTCCCGGACCAGCAGCCACGCAGGCGACTGCTGCGAAGCCGCCGTGAACAGCAGCGGGCGGCGACCGAGGCTGCCTAGAACCACTTGCGTGTATGCGCAGGGAAGTTGCCCGCGTACGAACTTGGCGTCAGGCGGTCTCGCTGGGGAACCGTACTCCCGCGTAGCGTGACGTGCCATGTTGACGTTCGAGTGCCAGGGAGGCTCCCGATGGGAAACCCAAGCCCCTTAGTGATAGACGCGACAGGCCGCGACATTCACGCAGAAGCCGCCCGCATCCGCGCCAGGGGGCCGGCGACCCTCGTGGCGCTCCCCGGTGGCGTGGAGGCCTGGGCGGTCAGCAGTCCTGAGCTGCTCAAACGGCTGCTGACCGATCCCCGGGTGTCCAAGGACGCCCGGCAGCACTGGCCCCGGCTCGCGAACGGGGAGATCACACCGGACTGGCCGCTGTTCACCTGGGTCGCCGTGCAGAACATGTTCACCGCGTACGGCGGCGACCACAAACGCCTGCGCATCCTGGTCTCCAAGGCGTTCACCGCACGCCGGACGGCCGCGCTCCAGCCCCGTATCGAGGAGATCACCGAGCGGCTCCTCGACCGGATCGCGGAGGCCGGGCGCGAGTCCCGGGTCGTCGATCTGCGCGAGGAACTCTGCTACCCGCTGCCGATCCAGGTGATCAGTGAGCTGTTCGGCCTGCCCGAGGAGCGGGGGCCCGAGCTGCGGCGGCTGGTGGACCGCATCTTCGACACCTCCGCCGACCCGGGCGAGATGACCGCCGCCTACGAGCGGTTGTACGTCGTGTTGGCCGAACTCGTCGCCGCCAAGCGGGAGTCACCCGGCGACGACCTGACCACCGGGCTGATCGCGGCCCGCGACGAGGAGGGCAGCACACAGCTCAGCGAGCAGGAGCTCCTCGACACCCTGGTGCTGATGATCAGCGCCGGGCACGAGACCACGGTCAATCTCATCGACAACGCCGTGCACGCCCTGCTCACCCGGCCGGAGCAGCTGGCCCACGTCCGCGCGGGCCGCGCCACCTGGGACGACGTGATCGAGGAGACCCTGCGGGTGGACGCGCCGGTCGCAAGCCTGCCCCTGCGGTACGCCGTGGAGGACCTGCCGCTCGCCGAACTCGGCAGCCCGGACGACATCGTGATCGGCAAGGGCGAGGCGATCCTCGCCGCGTACGCCGCCGCCGGTCGCGACACCGAGCGGCACGGCAAGGACGCCGACCGCTTCGATGTCACCCGCGCCGACAAGGAGCACCTCGCCTTCGGCTACGGCGTGCACCACTGCCTGGGTGCCCCGCTGGGCCGCCTGGAGGCCCGCGTCGCGCTCCCCGCGCTCTTCGACCGGTTCCCCGATCTCCGACTCGCCGTGCTCTCCGAGGAGTTGCGGCCGGTGGACTCCTTCATCTCCAACGGCCATCGCTCCCTGCCCGCCAGGATCGGGTAGACGCAGGTCACTCCCCGCGCCACCACGCCAGCAGCCGGGCCCAGCCGCTCCTCGGCCGGTCGGGCCCTTCGGTGGGCGGCTCCGTGGCGGGTGCCGGAACGGCACTCGCGTGCGGCTGCCGCTCACCGTCGGGCCGCACGACCGTCGCGGTGGGCGGGAAGCGTACGGGCAGCGCGGCGAGCGCACGGTGGAACGGGCCCGGCCGCCAGACCAACTCCCCCAAGGGAACGGACAGTTCGACATCGGGGAGGCGGTCCAGGAGTTTCTCCACCGCGACCGCCGCGATCAGCCGGGCCGGGCTCTGCGCCGGGCAGTTGTGCGGGCCCGCGCTCCACGCCAAGTGGGCACGGTTGCCAGCCCGCTGATCGCTCGTCAGGGACGGATCGGTGTTCGCGGCGGCGAGACTCACCACCAGCGGACGGCCCTCGCGCAGCGTCATGCCCTCGTAGACGACGTCGTGCATCGGATAGTGCACGGCGTAGTTGGCCATCGGCGGGTCGGTCCACAGCACCTCGTCCAGGGCGTCCTCCACCGGCAGGCTGCCGCCGGACAGGTCGCCCCCGAAGCGGTCGTCGGACAGCAGCAGCCGCAGACTGTTCGCGATCAGGTTCTGCTGGGGCTCGGTGCCGGCGCCCATCAGCACGACGAGGGTGTGGATCATCTCCTCGTCGGTGAGCCAGGCGGGGTGCGCCATCAGCCACGACGTCATGTCGTGCCCGGGTTCGGCCCGCTTCAGCGTGACCAGGTCGAGCAGGGTGGTGGAGAGCAGCTCGTTCGCCTTCTCGGCGTCCACCCCGTCGAAGATCCCGGACATGCCCTCGACCAGCCGCACACCATAGTCGGCGGGGCAGCCGAAGAGGTGGTTGAAGACGAGCAGCGGCAGGACCTGGGCGTACTCGCCGAGCAGATCCGCCGTGCCGAGCGGCGCGAACCGGTCGATGAGCGTGTCGGCGCTGCGCTCCACATAACCGCGCAGGGTGTTCGGCTCCACCCGGGCCAGACTGTCGGTGATCGCGCCGCGCAGCCGGCGGTGCTCCTCTCCATCCGTGAACAGCGCGTTGGGCCGGTACATCATCATCGGCACGACCGGGCTGTCCATCGGGACCATGCCGTCGGCCAGGTCTCTCCAGCGACGGGGGTCCTTGGAGAAGGTCTCCGGGCTGCGCAGGACGTGCAGGGCGGCCTCGTACGAGGTGACGAGCGTCGCCTGGACTCCGGGTGCCAGTTCCACGGGGGCGGTGGGTCCGAGCCTGCGCAGCCGTTGGTAGACGGCGGCCGGGTCGGCCGCGAACTCCGGGCCGTGCAGCGGCTCGTGAAAGGGGCAGCCCGGTGGTGGTACGGCGGTCACGCGTGCTCCAGTTCGCCTGGGCGGCTTTCGCCGGTGCGGGTCAGCAGGTATTCGACGAGGGCGATCAGCGCCTCGGTGGAGGAAACCCGGTCGCGGGCGTCGCAGCGTACGAGCGGGGTCGAGGGCAGCAGGTCGAGGGCCTCGCGCACCTCCTCCAGATCGTGAGCGGGTGCGTCGTCGAAGTCGTTGAGGGCGACGGCATAGGGCAGCCCCAACTCCTCCAGTACACCCATGACTTCGAAGGAATGGTCGAGGCGCCGGGTGTCGGCGAGGACGAGCGCGCCGAACGCTCCCCGGGTCATGTCCTGCCACAGCTCGGTGAAGCGCTGCTGTCCCGGGGTGCCGAAGAGGTAGAGGACCAAGGCGTCGTTGAGGGTGAGGCGGCCGAAGTCGAGCGCGACCGTGGTGGTCGTCTTGTCCCTGGTACCGGCCAAGTCGTCGACGAGGGCGCCGGCCTGGGTCATGACCTCTTCGGTACGCAGCGGCCGTATCTCGGACAGCGCGCCGACGAAGGTGGTCTTGCCGACCGCGAAGTGGCCCACGATCAGCAGCTTGACCGCGGTCTGCACACTGGGGCGCAGATAGACGTCGTCAGAGGCGGGCGCGGAGCCCATCGAGCACCTCCTGGAGGATGCGGGTGTCGGAAGGGCGGGCGGAAGGGATGGGCGCGCGGGTGACGATGTGACCGCTGTCCATCAGGTCGGCGACGAGCACCTTGGTGACGCTGACCGGCAGCTCCAGATGCCCGGCCACCTCGGCGACCGACAGCGCTCCGGGCCTGCACAGCTCCATCAGCCGGCGCTTCTCCGGGCTCAGGCCGGTGAGCGGCAGATCGTCGGCGGCGATCAGCAGCGTGACCAGGTCGAGGGTGTTGCGGGACGGGTGGGCGCGGCCGTCCGTGACGACGTACGACCGCACCAGCCGCTCTCCGGGACGGCGCCGGGGCGTCATGCCGGGCTGCCGGCGTCCTGCCGGGCCGGGCTGGTCAGCTCCTTGCCGAGCCGGTCGACCAGCTTGTGCATCCGGTAGGTGACCGCCTCCATGTCGACGTTCTCCGTCGTCGACACCGCGAGATACGCGCCCTCGCCGGCCGCGATGAGGAAGACGTACCCGTGCGCGAACTCGATCAGGGTCTGCCGCCACGGCGTGTTCGGGCTGCCACAGAACTCGGCCGTGCTGCGGCTGATCGACTGCACCCCGGACAGGCCCGCGGCCAGCCGCTCTGCGTCGTCCCGGTCGATGTCGGCGGAGTGGGCCCGGAGCATGCCGTCGGCGGACAGCAGGATCGCGTGCCGCGCCTCCGGCACCTTCAGGACCTCGTCGAGCATCCACCCCAGCTCGTTGGTCATGGGCGCGATCATCCCTGTGTGTTCCCTTCGTTCTCGTGGGGGGCTTCGTCGGCGGCGGAGGCGTCCTGGGCAGCCCGGCCGAAGCGGGTGCCGCGCGCGAACGCGCCCATGCGCCGGGCGTTCTCCTCGGCCGACCGGCCGCCGATCTCCTCGGTCGGCACGGCGGTTCGCTCTCCGGCGGTCGCCGACGCCTGCGGCGCACGACGCCGCCGTTTGGGCAGTCCTCCGGCCGTGATGGCCTCCGCGGGCTCGGTCGTACGAGGGGACGTACGAGTCGTCGTACGCGCGGGCTTCGGTGTCGGCTCGGCCGGCGGCGGCGCTTGCTGGACCGTGTCCGCGTGGGTGAGCAGGGCCGCCGGTACGAACACCACCGCGCGCACGCCGCCGTACGGGGAGCGCGTGTCCACCGAGACGCTGAATCCGTACCGCGCGGCGAGCACTCCGATGACGGCGAAGCCGAACTGGGGCGGGTCGTCGAGGCGGGTGACGTCCACCGCGTCCCGGCCGGCGAGCAGCGCTGCGGCGTGCTCCGTCGCCTGCCCGTCCATCCCGACGCCGGCGTCGTCGATGATCACGCAGGCACCGTTGTGCACCGACTGCACGTTGACCTCGACGGTCGTGTTCGGCTGCGAGTGGCGGGCCGCGTTGTCCAACAGTTCGGCGACCGCGAGGACCACGGGCTCCACCGCGCGGCTCTCGACGGCGATGTCGACCTGTCCGTTGATCCGGATGCGTCGGTAGTCGCGGACCCGGGAGGTCGCGCCTCGTACGACCTCGATCAGCGCGGAGGTGGCGCGCTGCCGCCCCGGCCAGGAGCCGCACAGGACGGCGATGGCCTGGGCCCGACGCCCGAACTGGGCGTTGGTGTGGTCGATTTCGAGCAGGTCGCGCAGCACGTCGGGGTGGTCGTGCCGGTCCTGCATCTCCGAGATGGACACCTGCTGCTCGTTGGCGAGGGCCTGGATGGAGCGAATCGACGCCTTCAGGGCGGCCTTCGCGGACTGGTCGGCGCGGGACTGCGCGTGCTCCACGGCTCCGGAGAACCGGTCGAGAACGCTGTCGAGGCACTTCGCGAAGTCCGTGTCGGCGAGCCGGGCGTCGAGCAGACCCACGGCGGGGTGGGGCTGGTGCGGGTCGTCCTCAAGGGCCGGGATGCGGACCGCGACCAGATGGCGCAGCTCCTCGTCCCGGGCCCGCAGCCCTTGTGCCAGCTCGGTGTTGCGGCTGCGCTGCCTCCCGGTGATCCCGCGCTGGCGCAGCAGGAGCACGGTGACGGCGAGCAGGCCGACGGCCACACACCAGAACGCTGCCTCCGGTATCCGTTCGGTCATGAGTCTTCAAGTCCTCAAATACGTACGTGAGTTGAAGGGAAGGACAGTGGGAAGAGTGGGGGGTGGGTCGCGAGTGGACGCGCCGCACGACGGTAGCCACGCGTCGGCGCCCGCGCTTGCCCCGGCGCGCAAGGAAGTTGCTGTCATACGCACCGGCTGTGGGCACTAGGCTGACGGCGCGTAACTACCGCCAGCCGCACACAGGAGTTGAGGGTGTCGTTGACTGCGGGAAGCTACCTCGTGGAATCACAGTCGACCGGTGAGGTGAATCCGGGCGAGCGGGCCGATTTCTGGAGCGAGCACATCGGCTCCTACCAGTCCCGGATGGGGTACCGGTACGCGCACACCGACAACTTCCGCGGCGAGACGGTCCGCCAGCGCACCGAGGCCTATCAGCTCGTCAGATTCCGGTCGGACGAGATCGAGTACAGCAGAACCGCGAGGCAGGTCCGGACGGACCCCGACGAGGACTACCGCCTGCTGCTCCCGCTCAGCGGAGAGCTCGTTCTGCGGCAGGACGGCCAGGAGGCACGGCTGACGCCGGGGACCGGCACGCTGGTCTCCTTCGGGTCCCCCTTCGAGTGCCTCCAGGACGCGTCCACCCAGGCGTTCATCTTCACCATCCCGGCCCGTGAGGTGAACGGCCCGCTGAACCGCAAGTCGCCGCTGGCCACCGGCCTCGACCTGAGCAGAGGCCTCGGCCGCGTGGTCGGCGACATGCTGAACAACCTGCACACCGAACGCCTCCACCTCACCGATCCGCAGTTCAACGCCGTCTCCGACCGCATCGTCGAGCTCTTGTGCATGCTCGTCACCGGGGACGACCGCCCCGACGGGTCGAGGCACCTGACCGACGTGGAGACCACGGTCCGCCGCTACGTCCGCGAGCACGCATCCGACCCCGCCCTCACCGGTACGTCCATGGCCCGCGCCCTCGGCTGGTCCCTGCGCCAGATCCAACTGGCCCTGCAACGGGCGGGCACCACACCGCGCGACCTGATACGCGAGGAACGCCTCCGGCTCGTCCGCGAGCGCCTCCAATGCGGCGACTGCGAACATCTGACCATCACCGACCTCGCGTACGCCTCCGGCTTCTCCTCGGCGAGCGCGCTGAGCACGGCGTTCCGGCAGCGGTTCGGGGTGAGCCCTCGGGAGATGCGGTACGGAGGGCGGCGGCCGTAGCGCGAGCCGTCGCGGCCCGCCGCCGGGCGCTCGCGGCGATGCGCGTCTCGAAGCGCGACGGGGCGACCACCGTCACCCCGAGGGCACCGCCCGCCCCGTCCCGGTGTCCGCCGCTGTTCGCTGCAGCTTCCTTATGGCCAGGGCAAGTTGAAGACGCATGCGCCCTTGGGGGGAGTTCACGTCCCAGCCCAGGATGCGCTCGGCCTGCGCGAGGCGTTCCTGAAGGGTCGAGTGATGCACCGTCAGTTCGGCGGCCGCAGCGCGAAGACTGGGGGCGGAGGCCACGGCATGGAGGGTCGCGGCCGCCCAAGTGGCCTCGGCGACAGCGCGCTCCACGGCGAGCACGTCGGGGATCGGCGGGGTGTCCGGGCCCACGGCGGCGGCGAGCAGGGCCAGCCCGCCGAGTTCCTCGGCGTACACCGTGCGCGCCCCGGGATCCCGGGCCGTGCCCTCCGCGGTCAGCCGGAGCGCGGTCCGGGCGGCGGCCCACGACTGCGGCAGTTCGGCCGGCTCGACGGCGGGTCCCACACCGGCCCGCCGCGACCCGGCTGTGCGCCGACCGGCGGGCACGAGTTCCGCGCCGCCCTCGTGAAGCGCCACCGCCCGCACCAACTCGGTTCGCTTGAGCCCCAGTTGAGCCGCTGCGTGGGACCGCGCGGCCTGTGGTGCGGACGCGTCCAGCACCACCTCCACCAGCGCGGGGTCGTGCGCCGCGGGTACGGCCGGGGGCGCCCACCCGCGTGTCCGGTCCATGACGTCGCGTACGGCGCGCGCCGCCCGCTCAAGGATCATGGCCTGTACGCCGTCGGGCGGGCCGGGGCGCTCCAGCCAGAGGGCGGCCTGGGATTCGGGGAGGGCGGCCTGAGCGGGCTCCGTCGCCGATGGGTCCGCGGGCTCCAGCGGTGCCCACGGCCAGGCCGGGTCGACGGCCCCTGCGGAGTCGTCGCGCCGTCCATCCGGCGTGACCCTGATCCGTACACCGCGCCGCTCGTCGACCAGCCGGACGGGGCAGCCGGACAGCACCGCGGCCCCGCGCACCAAGGCCTCCAGGCCGACCCGCCCCTCCGTGAGGCGGTCGAAGTACGCGATGACCTGCAGCGCGGCCCCCGCGTCCGGGTCGAGCGCCGCGAGCCGTCCTGCCAGCTCTTTCACAGGCACCATCCTGCGGCCACGCCCCCGCCCTGCCAAGCACGGAGGTGTTTCAGCCCGTCCGGCGTTCGAGGACGAGGCACTCAAGGCCCCAGCGGGGGTCCGGGGAGCGGCAGCCCCCCGAATACGGGACGGGCAGGGGCAGCGGGAGCGACAGGGGCAGCGGCAGGAGCGGCCGGGGCGGAAACGTCACCAGCGTGACATCGACGTCGTACCCCACCCCGGGTCGGCGACGCCGATCAGGCGCCCAGCAGCCGCCGCAACCAGCGCAACCTGGTGGCCCGGCTCTCCTGGGCCAGCGGTACCTGAGGGGCGAACATCTCGAAGCCGTGGAAGCCGCCGGGCCACACGTGCAGTTCGGCGCGGCCACCCGCCTGCCAGAGCCGATCGGCGTATGCGATGTCCTCGTCGCGGAACGTCTCCGCGGAGCCGACGTCGATGAAGGCCGGCGGCAGTCCGGACAGATCGGCCGCCCGGGCCGGGGCCGCGTACGGCGAGACGTCCGGGCCGCCGGCACCCTCGCCCAGCAGCGCGCCCCAGCCCGTCGCGTTGGCCGTACGGTCCCAGACGCCGAGCCCGGCCATCTGGTGGCCGGACAGCGAGTCGTTGCGGTCGTCCAGCATCGGGCACATCAGCAGCTGGCCGATCAGCTCGGGCCCACCGCGGTCCCGGGCCAGCAGCGCGAGGGCCGCGGCGAGTCCGCCCCCGGCGCTGGCCCCGGCGACGAGGAGGCGGTCGGGGTCGATCCCGAGCTCCTCGGCGTTCGCGGCCGTCCACACCAGCCCTGCGTAGCTGTCCTCGACCGGCGCCGGATGCGGATGCTCGGGGGCGAGCCGGTACTCCACCGACACCACCACAAGGCCCAACTCCTCGGCCCAGTCGAGCGCTTCGGTCACGCCCATCCGGTTGTCGCCGAGCATCATGCCGCCGCCGTGGGTGTAGTACACGGCAGGCAGCAGTGCGCTCGCTCCGGTCGGCCGGCAGATGAGCAGCGATACGTCCGGCGCGCCCGCGGGCCCCGGCACCGACCGCTCCTCGACCTGGAAGGCGCCGTCCCTGCGCAGCTCGTCGTCCGAGGGCCGCATGTGGTTCGTGCCCTCCCGCAGCGCCGGAATCAGCTCCGCCGTGAAACCGGGCGGGATCTCCTCCGCGATCAGCTCCAGCGCGGCCGCCAGCTCCGGGTCGAAGGGCGGCGGCGGAGGGACCTGCCCGGCGGCTGCCCGTCCTGCGGCGATCGTCGGCTCGGCGGTCATGGCGGCTCCTCGCGTCACGGCCACTGCGGTGTGACCAGTGCGTTCATGGTGCCCGGCGGCGCGGTCGGCGGGTACGCGCCGTTCGGCGGGAATCCCCCGCCGAACGGCGGGGCGGCCTCGGGTGGTTTTCACCGCCGCCGGGATGACAAGTGTCCTGGGAAGCATGAGCGACGAGCTGACGGGAGGTTCGACCTCGTCGACCCGGGCATCACCCAGGTCCACAAGTGGCATCCGGACGGCACGGAGACCGAGCGGATCCGGGACGAGGACATCGCCATGTACGGGGCGGTGGCTCGCAAGGCGTAGGCCCAGCGTACGCGTCGGTACCGCGGCGGCGGCCGTCACCGAACGGATCCACCGCGACCTGGAGGCCGACATCGACGCGGCGACGGCCTTCCTCCGCGGCGGCATCGCCACTGCCTCAGGCGGGCTGAGGCGTCATGCGGTACAGGCCTTTGCGGTCGTAGTGACGGGTCATCGCGAAGCCGAAGAACAGGGCGAGGGCGGCACCGGCGGCGATCATGGTCCAGGCTCGGGTGAGGCCCGCGTCGAAGAAGAGGATGGCGCATACGCCGTCGCTGAGCTGGCGCATGGGCTCGAAGATCGACAGGAAGCGGTAGAAGTCGGGGACGGCCTGGAGCGGGACCGTGGCGCCCGATGAGGGCAGGCCCAGGACGATGAACACGAACATGGACACGAGCTGTCCGGTCCCGCCGAACGCCGCGTTGATGGCCTGGACACCCAGACCGACCGCGAGGCTCGCGCAGCAGGCCGAATCCCCGGCCGCGCGGGGACGGGTTCGCGCCGGCGCCGCGCGGCTGAGAACACCCTCGCGCTACGGGGGCGTGAGCAGAACAGGGCCGGCCCTCCCCGCGGAGGCGTCGGATCTGCCGGCGTCGGCACTCGGTCACGGTCCGCCTGCTCGAGCGCATCACCGCGACCGTTCGCGGGCGCGGACGCCCGTCGCGCCCGCGTCCCGCTGCCCCGACAACCGCTGTTCGACCGCGAGTTGGACGTCGTAGGCCTGGTCGCCTCGGCCGTATCAACGCCGAGATCGCCGCGTCGATGTACGCCTCCCGGTCGACGGTGAAGACGCACCTCGCCGGCGTTCAGCCGAAGCTCCCGGTGCGGAACCGGGTGGGAATCGCCGCCCGGGCCCGGCGAGCCGACCACGCGGGCAGTCCCCCGTGGCCGTGTCAGACCCCTGGCTTGATGCCACTGCCCGATCGGATCATTCTTGTACATATGGTGACGTTGCCGGGCGATGGGGGGCGGGCGACCACGGCCGGTGACGCCATGGCGGTGGTCGACGCACGAGGGATCATCACGGGATGGAGCGAGGGTGCGCGCCTGCTGACGGGATACACCGCGCGGGAGATCACCGGGCGGCCGGTGTCGCAGCTGATCGCCCCGGAGGCCGAGACGGCCTGGCGGGAGCTGCGGGAGGGCGGCGGCGCGGTGGTGGGCATACGGCTGCGGAACGGGCGGCGCACACAGCTGGCACTGCGGGTCTGCCCGCTGCGGGGCGAGAGGGGGGAGCCGGGGGGATACGTGATCACCGCGGCGCCTGACGACGGGGGCCGCACACTGGGCGAGCTCGCGTTCCGGCAGGCGTCGGTGTCGATGTCGATCTTCGACATCGAGCAGCGCTATCTACGGATGAACGACACGGCGTGCCGGGTCATGGACCGGGCGGAGGAGGAGTTCCTCGGCCGCTTCTACCCCGACACCGTGGAGGACGCGGAGCACAGCCGCGGGTTCCAGCGCCATCTGCGGAAAGTGGTCGAGACGGGGCAGCCGGTGCGCTACGAGAGCTGGACCCGGGCGCCCTCGGGGAAGCGGATGCACGCGTGGAACTCCGAGATGTGGCCGCTGCGGGACCCCTCGGGGCACCTGCTCGGGGTCGCACTGGCCGCGTTCGACAGCAGCGAGCAGCACCTGGCCAGGCAGCGGCTCGCGCTGCTGAACAAGGCCGCCACCAGTATCGGTACACGGCTGGACGTGATCCACACCGCCCGGGAGCTGGCCGAGCTCGCGGTGCCCCAGCTGGCGGACTTCGCCAGCGTGGACCTCTTGGACTCGGTGCTCCAGGGCGAGGAACCCGTCGCCGGCCCGGTGGCCGACGATCTGCAGCTGCGCCGCGTCGCACACCACTCCCGCACCGCCGGCGTACCCGAGGCGGCCATCGACCTGGGCGGCGCGGACGTCTATCCGCCGTCCTCGCCGCCTGCCCACGCGCTGGCCACCGGCGCCGCGGTGCTCACCAGGACCGGCGAGGCGGACCTCGACACCTGGCTCGCGCGGCACGACGAGCGGGCCGCCAAACTGCGGGGGTGCGACGACAGGGAGTTCTCGCTGATGGCCGTACCGCTGGTGGCGCGCGGTACCGCCCTCGGCGTGGCGGTCTTCGTACGGATGCTCACCCCTCGGAGCCCCGATGCCTTCGACCAGGACGACGTGTCACTGGCGCAGGAGCTGGCCAGCCGCGCCGCCGTCTGCGTGGACAACGCCCGCCGGTACACCAGGGAGCACACGACCGCGCTGGCCCTGCAGCGCAGTCTGCTGCCGCAGGTCGTCACGGGGCAGGCCGCGGTCGAGTTCGCCTCCCGCTACCTTCCGGCGCTCTCCCAGGCGGGCGTGGGCGGCGACTGGTTCGATGTGATCCCGCTGTCCGGTACCCGGGTGGCGCTGGTGGTCGGAGACGTCGTCGGACACGGCATCCACGCCTCCGTCACGATGGGACGGCTGCGGACGGCGGTGTGGACGCTGGCCGATGTCGACCTGCCCCCGGACGAGCTGCTCACCCACCTCGACGATCTGGTAGGGCACTTGGCGGCCGACGAGAGCGGGATGGGCAGCGAGATCGGTGCCACCTGTCTGTACGCGCTGTACGACCCGGTCGCCCGCCGCTGCACGATCGCCTCGGCCGGACACCCCCCGCCCGCCGTGCTGTACCCGGACGGAACCGTGGAGGTCGTCGGGGTGAGCGCGGGGCCGGTGCTCGGGGTCGGGGGCCTCCCGTTCGAGTCCACCGAGTTGGACATGCCCGAAGGCGCCGTACTCGCCCTCTACACGGACGGTCTCATCGAGGCGCGCGACCTCGACGTGGACGCCGGCACCGCCGCGCTGTGCGCCTCCCTCGCGGCCCCGGCCGGGAATCTGGAGGACGTCTGCGACAACGTGCTCAAGGCCCTGCTCCCGGAGCGCCCCGCCGACGACGTAGCCCTGCTGCTGGCCCGCACCCGCGCCCTGGACACCGCGCAGGTCGCCGTCTGGGACCTGCCCGCCGACCCGGCGGTGGTGGCCACCGCCCGGCAGTACGCCACCGAGCAGCTCACCGACTGGGGGCTCGACGAGGCCGCCTTCGTCACCGAACTCGTCGTCAGTGAACTGGTCACCAACGCCATCCGCTACGGCGGCGCCCCCATCCAGCTCCGGCTCATCCGCGACCGCGCCCTCATCTGCGAGGTCTCCGACGCCAGCAGCACCTCGCCCCATCTGCGCCGGGCCCGCACCTTTGACGAGGGCGGCCGTGGCCTGCTCCTCGTCGCCCAGCTCACCGACCGCTGGGGCACCCGCCCGACCGGCACCGGAAAGACGATCTGGGCCGAACAGACGCTCCCCGTCCAGTGAGGAGGCCTGGTGCACCCGGGCGTGGCACCCAGGCGGTACGGCGGCAGCCGGTCCGGCGGGCAGGCGGGCGCCGAGGTGTTCACCGACGCCCGGTGGGTCACCGCGCAGGCCGTCGACCGCGCGCACTACCCGATCTGACGGGGCGGGATCCGGAGGGACACCCGGCCGACCCACCGGCCGTCCGTCCGGGCCCGACCCCCTGGGACAGGGCGGCCGTACGCAACTGCCCTCGCGCGGCGCCACCTTGCGGCCCGGCGTGAGCCGACTGTGGGCAAGCTGTGAGTTCCCTGATTCTCATCCTTCCCTCAGCGCGGGCTCACCGATGCCCCAGACGTGGCCCTGACACGCGCCCCGCACCGAGCACCCAGCGCTTCCGTCCGCACCCTCCATCCGATCCTCGAGATGTTCCGCCGCACCGAAGTCGCATGCTTCGAGAACGCGTGGCTCACCAGGCAAGTACACATCACCTGCGTCGGGAGCACGCGGTGCGGAACGACGGGGGTGGACCGCGTCGGGAGCACGCGGTGCGGGACGACGGGTGCGGGCCGCGTCGCCCACCCGCCCGCGCTCCTTCGGCTCCCGGACACCATGGCGTCACACCGGGCGGGCACGTTTCCGCCGTCCCCTCCTGCCTCGCCTTGTATTCGTCCGCCCCGCACCGCGCGGTGCGCGACGTGGAAGGACGACGTGCGCCATGTCCCTGCTCCCGCTCGATGAACTCCCCGGGCCGCTCCCTGCCCCGGCCCCCGTCCGCTCCCCCTCCGCCGCACGCCTGGCCGGCGGGGTGCTGAGTCTGGTCCCGCTCCTGCTGATCGGCGCGTGGGCGGCGGTCGACTGGCACGCGGTGTCCGACGGCGCCGCCCGGCTGGCCTCCGCCGACCCTTGGTGGCTGCTCTCCGGGCTCTTCTTCACCTGTCTGGGCTGGGTGGCGGCCGCGGTCGTCCGGCAGGGAGCCGTACCTGAACGGCTTCCGCCGCGGCCGCTGCTCGCGTCGCAGTTCGCCGCGGGTGCCGCGAACCATGTGCTTCCGGCGAGCATCGGCGCGCATGCGGTCACCCTGCGCTTCCTGCAGCGCCACGGCATCCCCCTCGCGCGGGCCACCGCCTCGCTCGCCCTGTACTCGCTGGTCAAACCGATCGCGAAGACGCTGGTGCTCCTGGTCTTCGTGGTGGCCTTCCCCGACCTGCTGCGACTCGGTCAACTCGTCCCGGACGACCGGACGTTGCTCGTGATCGCCGGTGGCGTGACCATCGGCCTGACCGTGCCGGCCCTGCTCATCACGGTGGTACGTCCGCTGCGCCGCCCCGTCCTCGACCTCGTACGCACCGCTCTGACCGACGTACGGCTGCTGCACTCCCGGCCCAGCCGCGTCCTCGCCCTCTGGGGCGGCTCGGCCATCGCCCCGGTCCTCCAGGCGAGCGTGATCGCCTCGGTCGGGGCCTCGCTGGGTCTGCCGCTGTCCTGGCCACAGGTGGTCTTCGCGTTCCTCGCCGCCAGCACCGCGGTCGGAGCAGTGCCCGCGCCGGGCGGCATCGGCCCCGTGGACGCCGCCCTGGTGTTCACCATGGTCGCGCTGGACGCCCCCCTGGACCTGTCCACCGCGACCGTCATCGGCTACCGCGTCCTGACGATCTGGCTGCCCCTGCTGCCGGGCGCACTCGTGCTCTCGGCCCTCGTGCACCGCAAGGCACTGTGACGTCATCGGCGCCTGGCAGGTGACCTCCTCCGTCCCGCGTCCACGAGCACACCCGAGCAGGGGGAGCGATCACGCTCGCCGGCACATCAGGGGGCTGGGGTCGGCACCCGGCGCTTCACCGAACCGCCGGTTGCGCGGCGGCGGACGAGTCGGCGTCCGCCTTCCCGTCTCCGGCGCACCAGCAAGGACACCCCGATCATCCGGGCCTTCGCCCAGGCCGCATCAGAAGTGGCGCCGGGTCCGGCGTGAAGGCCCGCCCGGACTCGGGGCCCGCTTCGAGCTGATCGCACCGCCGGTGCGGCTCATGGCGGGCGATCTTGGTGTGAGGGCCGCGAATTCTGGCGTAGAGTGGGGTCATCCGACGCGGGGTGGAGCAGCTCGGTAGCTCGCTGGGCTCATAACCCAGAGGTCGCAGGTTCAAATCCTGTCCCCGCTACTGAAACCCGAGGGGCCGGCGATTTCGCCGGCCCCTCGGTCATGTCCCGCGCACGGAAGGTGGGGCCGCGGGCCGAGGCGGGAATCGGAGCCGACTCCCGGGCCCGAGGCCAAAGGCTCCACCACCACTCCCATGAACGGTGAAGCGCGCCCGGGGCGTTGTCAGTGGTGGCAGGCAGGATGACGGGCATGACCACACCTGTTGCAGTGATCGTGGATGCCGCCGCCTACGCGCAGGCGGTCGAGGACGCGGTGAAGGCGTCCGCCGCCTACTACGCGGGCGGCACGTCGGTGCTGGACGACGACACCTACGACCGGCTGGTGCGCGGCATCGCCGCATGGGAGGCCGATCACCCCGAGGAGGTGCTGCCCGACTCGCCGACCGGGAAGGTCGCCGGGGGCGCAGCGCAGGGGGACGTCCCGCACACGGTGGCGATGCTGAGCCTGGACAACGTGTTCTCGGCCGAGGAGTTCACCGCCTGGACCGCGTCCTTGGCCCGGCGCATCGGCCACGAGGCGCAGCGATTCAGCGTCGAACCGAAACTGGACGGGCTCGCGATCGCCGCCCGCTACACCCGCGGCCGCCTCACCAGGCTGATCACACGCGGCGACGGGACGGCCGGGGAGGACGTCTCGCACGCGATCGGCACCGTCGAAGGCCTGCCGCGGGAGCTCACCGAGGCGGTCACGGTGGAGGTGCGCGGCGAAGTCCTGATGACCACCGACCAGTTCGAGCACGCCAACGAGGTGCGCTCCGCGCACGGCGGGCAGCCGTTCGCCAACCCGCGAAACGCCGCGGCGGGCACGCTGCGTGCCAAGGACCGCGCGTACACCGTGCCGATGACGTTCTTCGGCTACGGCCTGCTCCCGCTGCCCGACACCGATGCGGCACTCACGACGCGGCTGGGCGAGAGCGCGCACAGCGATCTGATGGAGCGGGCCGCCGAGCTCGGCGTGAACACCACCGCCCACACCGCCGTGCCCGGCGTCACCGCCGAAACGGCGGAGCAGGTCCTGGCGCGCGTTCAGGAGATCGCCGCGCTGCGGGCCCAGCTGCCGTTCGGGATCGACGGGATCGTCATCAAGGCCGACCTGTCCGCCGACCAGCGGGATGCCGGATCCGGTTCACGCGCCCCGCGCTGGGCGATCGCCTACAAGCTGCCGGCGGTGGAGAAGATCACCCGGCTGCTGGAGGTGGAGTGGAACGTGGGCCGCACCGGCATCATCGCCCCGCGCGCCGTCCTCGAACCGGTCGAGATCGACGGCTCCACCATCACCTACGCCACCCTCCACAACCCGGCCGACATCACCCGCCGCGACCTGCGCCTGGGCGACCACGTCATGGTCCACCGCGCCGGCGACGTCATCCCCCGCATCGAAGCCCCCGTCGCCCACCTGCGCACCGGCGACGAACAGCCGATCGTCTTCCCCGAGGTCTGCCCGCGCTGCGGCGCGGGCATCGACTCCAGTGAGCAACGCTGGCGCTGCGAGAACGGCCGCAACTGCCACCTGGTCGCCGCCCTCTCCTACGCAGCCGGCCGCGACCAGCTCGACATCGAAGGCCTCGGCCACACCCGCGTGATTCAGCTCGTCGAAGCCGGTCTGGTCGCCGATCTCGCCGACCTGTTCGGCCTCACCCGCGACCAGCTGCTCGGCCTGGAACGGATGGGGGAGACCAGCACCGACAACCTCCTCGCCGCGATCGGCGCAGCCAAGGGGCAGCCCCTGTCACGCGTGTTGTGCGCGCTCGGGGTCCGCGGCACCGGCCGGTCCATGTCCCGCCGCATCGCCCGGTACTTCGCGACCATGGACAACATCCGCGCCGCCGACGCCGAGGCGATGCAGCGGGTGGAGGGCATCGGCACCGAGAAGGCCCCGTCCATCGTCACCGAACTCGCCGACCTCGCCCCGCTCATCGACAAACTCGCCGCGGCCGGGGTGAACATGACCGAGCCCGGCGCCACGCCGCCGGTCCCCGCTTCGGGCGACGCGGACAGCGGCGGAGAAGCCGCGGAGCCGATGGGCGGGCCGCTGGCCGGGATGACGGTCGTCGTCACCGGCGCGATGACCGGAGCGCTGGAGAAGCTCAGCCGCAACCAGATGAACGAACTCGTCGAACGCGCCGGCGGGCGCGCCTCCTCCAGCGTCTCCAAGAAGACCACCCTGGTCGTAGCAGGAGAAGGGGCCGGATCCAAACGCGCCAAGGCGGAGACCCTCGGCATACGCCTGGCAGCCCCCGACGAATTCGCCACCCTCGTCGCCGACTTCATCGACTGACCGCACCCGACACGGCGGAGTGCAACGCGCCGCATTTGGTGGACCGGATCGGCCGGAGATTGCGTCCATGCGCCCCGGTCGCGTGGTCCGGGCACGGCCTGTGCCCCGGGACGGAGTGTGCGAGGCGCCGCGAGCAAGCCGTCCGGCGTGCGCCGGGCGGCCGGACGAACGGAACGTCACGGGGCGGGCGCGGCACCGGTGCTGGGAGGCGCGCCCACCCCGCGGTTCGGGGTCGTGCGTCAGCAGCAGCGGCCCTGGGGGTGGGCCTCCCGGTGGAGCGTGCGCAGCACTTCGTACTCCCGTCGGGTCGGCACGGGGGCGATCGGGTGGTGGCGCCGGTGCCGCTCGCAGTAGCGGTCGTATTCAGCCTCCCCGGTCAGCTCGCGCAGGTACCAGTGCACGGCCCGGGCCCACCGCGGCACGCTCATGGGCGGGCTCCCACCAGCGGCTGCGCCGCCTGCTCGGGCACCTCGATGCGGGATTCCGCGTACGGCGCCTCGGTCGTCGGCAGCGGTAGGGGGGAACGCACGGCCCGGACGCACACCACCACCGCGTTGCCGATCACCACGGCGACCAGCAGCAGGAACAGCGCGATCAGGACACCGTCGACCGTGGAGTTGGTGACCACGGTGTGCATGTCGTCGAGGGTCTTGGCGGGCGGCAGGACCTGGCCGACGTCGAGGGCCTCGGCGTACCGCGTGCGCTGGGCGAAGAAACCGACGCGGGGATCGTCGGAGAAGATCTTCTGCCAGCCGGCGGTGAAGGTGACGGCGACGACCCAGGCGAGGGGGACGCCGGTCACCCAGGCCCAGCGCCGCCGTCCGGACTTGATCAGGACCGTGGTGCAGACGGTGAGGGCGATCGCGGCGAGCAGCTGGTTGGCGATGCCGAAGAGCGGGAACAGCTGGTTGATTCCACCCAGCGGGTCGGTGGCGCCGGAGTGGAGGAAGTAGCCCCAGGCGGCCACGACGAGTCCGCTGCACAGCCAGATGCCCGGCTTCCAGTTGACCCGGCCGATCGGCTTCCAGACGTTGCCGAGCATGTCCTGGAGCATGAAGCGCCCGACCCGGGTGCCGGCGTCGACCGTCGTCAGGATGAACAGCGCCTCGAACATGATCGCGAAGTGGTACCAGAAAGCCTTCAGCGCGGTGCCGCCGAAGACGCCGGAGAAGATCTCCGACATGCCGACGGCGAGGGTCGGGGCGCCGCCGGAGCGGGCGATCAGGGTCTGCTCCTCCACCGCGCCGGCCGCGTGCGTCAGTTGGTCGGGGGTGATGGTGAAACCGAGCCCGGCCACGGCGTGGGAGGCGGATTCGGCCGTGGTGCCGAGCAGACCCGCGGGGGCGTTCATCGCGTAGTAAAGGCCCGGTTCCAGGGTGGCCGCGGCGATCAGCGCCATGATCGCGACGAACGACTCCATCAGCATCGCGCCGTAGCCGATCAGCCGGACCTGTGACTCCTTCTGGATCAGCTTCGGGGTGGTGCCGGAGGCGACGAGGGAGTGGAAGCCGGAGAGCGCGCCGCACGCGATGGTGATGAAGAGGAAGGGGAAGAGGGAGCCGGCGAAGACCGGGCCCGCGCCCGAGGAGGCGAAGTCGCTGACCGCGTCCGCGCGCAGGACGGGCGCGGCGACCACGACCCCGACCGCGAGCAACGCGATGGTGCCGATCTTCATGAAGGTGGAGAGATAGTCCCGCGGGGCGAGCAGCATCCAGACCGGCAGTACGGAGGCGACGAAGCCGTATCCGATCAGGCAGAAGACCAGGGTCGTGGGGCTGAGCGTGAAGGTGTCGGCCAGCGAGGACTTCTCGATCCAGCCGCCGCCGACGATGGCGAGGAGCAGCAGCACCACGCCGATCACGCTGGCCTCCACCACCCGGCCCGGGCGCAGGATGTGCAGCCACAGGCCCATGAACAGGGCGATGGGGATGGTCATGGCCACCGAGAAGGTGCCCCACGGGGAGTGGGCGAGGGCGTTGACCACGACCAGGGCCAGCACACCGAGCAGGATGATCATGATGGCGAAGACCGCGATCAGGGCTGCCGCGCCACCGGCCCGGCCGATCTCGTCACGAGCCATCTGCCCGAGCGACTTGCCGTCCCGCCGCATCGACAGGAACAGCACCACCATGTCCTGCACCGCCCCGGCGAAGATCACCCCGGCCACAATCCACAGGGTGCCGGGCAGATAGCCCATCTGCGCCGCGAGCACCGGTCCCACCAGCGGTCCTGCGCCGGCGATCGCGGCGAAGTGGTGGCCGAGCAGCACCCGGCGGTCGGTGGGCTGGAAGTCGACGCCGTCCTCCAGCCGTTCGGCGGGGGTGGCCCGGCGGTCGTCCGGCTTCAGCACCCGGCGGACGATGAAGCGGGAGTAGAAGCGGTAGGCGATGGCGTACGAACCGAGGGCGGCGACGACCAGCCAGACCGCGGAGATCTTCTCGCCCCGGGCCAGGGCGAGGACGCCCCAGCCGACGGCGCCGAGCAGGGCCACGGCGGTCCACAGCAGGACGGCGCGCGGGGTCGGACGGGGCCGTGCGGGCGACGGGCCCACCGGCGCCGGGCGACCGGATTCGGGCATGGCGGATTTGGGCATGGCGGCTCCTCACCTCGGGCGGTGTTGCGGTGAAAGGGGTACGGCTACCTGCTGGGCCGGATCAGGGATCGTCGCGTTCGTGCCTGGTCAGTGCGTACGCAGCGAGCAGGCACAGCCCGCAGCCCGGTACCCAGGCGAGTTGGTACCAGTAGAAGAACGGCGTCCCCGCGAGCCGTGGGCTCGCACCGGCGTACCAGGGGACCCACAGCAGGCCTGCCGTGGGTGCGAGAAGCAGTACGGCGATGGCGACGTGTCGTAGCCGGTGACGAACGGTGGGTGCCATGACCTGCTCTCCTCTCCCCCTGGCTGTCGGTCTGTGCAAGAGTTGCGCACCCGCCGGAAGTGGTTGACAGCGAATTTCCAGAAGATTTCCCGCCGGTTTTCCGTCATCCGAATGCGCCGTCCGCGCAACTAACCGGTGAGGCTCAGGCACACCAAGGACGGTGACCGATGGCGGATGGCGCCATGACCGCGACGTTTCTCGCCGTGATCAGCGGGGCGTCGCTGCTGGCCGTCACCGCACGGCGGCTGCGCCCGAGCGATCGGCTGCCTTCCCTGGAAGGCTGGGCACTGGCCGACCGGAGCCTCGGCCCTGTCTGGACCTGGCTGCTGCTCGGCGGCACGATCTTCACCGCGTACACCTTCACCGCCGTGCCGGGACTGGCGTACGGCAACGGCGCGCCCGCCTTCTTCGCGGTGCCGTACACCGTGGTCGTCTGCCCGCTCGCCTTCGTCCTGCTGAGCCGGCTGTGGAGCGTGGCCCGCCGCCACGGCTATGTCACCGCCGCCGACTTCGTGCGCGGTCGCTACGGTTCACCGCCGCTGGCCCTGGTCGTGGCACTGACCGGGATCCTCGCGACGATGCCGTATCTGGCGCTGCAGCTCCTCGGCATCCGCGCGGTGTTGACCGCCGGTGGTGTCTATCCGCGGGGCGCGACCGGCGACCTGGTGATGGTGGCGCTGTTCGCGGGCCTCGCGGTGGCGACGTACCGGCACGGGCTGCGCGCGCCCGCCGTCATCTCCGCGCTCAAGGCGGTGGCCGTCTTCGTGTCGCTCACCGCCGTCACGTGGCTGGTTCTGGACCGGCTGGGCGGTCCCGGCGCGGTCTTCGACCGCGCGGCCGTGCGGCTCGGCGGCACGGACACGGCGCACTCCGCTCTCCTCCTGTCCCCCGCCCAGCAGCCCGCGTACGCCACCCTCGCGCTGGGCTCGGCGCTGGCCCTGCTGATGTACCCGCATGTCCTCACCGCCGGTTTCGCCGCTGACGGCCCGCGCACCCTGCGCAAGGTCTCCGTGGCACTGCCCGCCTGGACGGGACTGCTCGCACTCTTCGGCTTCCTCGGCATCGCGGCGCTCGCGGCCGGGGTACGCGCCCCGGCGGGCGGCGCCGAGGCCGCCGTGCCGATGCTGGTCGACCGGCTGATGCCGGCACCGCTGGCCGGGCTGGTGTTCGCCGCGATCACCGTGGGGGCGCTGGTCCCGGCCGCCGTGATGTCGATCGCGGCCGCCACCAGCTTCGTACGCAACGTGTACGTCGAGTACGTCCATCCGACGGCCACGCCCAAGCGGCAGGTGCGCATCGCCAAGGCGGTCTCGCTCACCGCGAAGGTGGGGGCGGTCGCGTTCGTGTTCGGGCTGCGCGACCAGGACGCCATAAACCTCCAGCTGCTGGGCGGGGTGTGGATCCTGCAGATCTTCCCGGCCGTGGCCGTCGGGCTGTTCACCGGTCGGCTGCACCCTCGGGCGCTCCTGGCCGGATGGGGCGTGGGCATGGCGGCCGGGACGTTCCTCGTGGTGCGCGAGGGCTTCTCGTCCGTCGTGCCCCTCGGTGTCGGCGAGCAGTCGCTGGAGATCTACGCGGGGCTGGCCGCCCTGTTGCTGAATCTGACCGTCGCCGTGGCCGGCACCGCGGCCCTCGAACGCCTCGGTGTCCCGCGCGGCGCCGACGTCACCGATCTACCGTCCCGCCTGACCGTCAGGCGGCGCCCCGAGACGGGAGCGAGCAAGCCGTGAGACGCAGACAGCAGATGGCCGTACCGGTGCCGCAGGCGGCTCCGGTCGACACCGAGCCGCTGATCCCGCGGCCCACAGCCGCGACCGAGGTTCTCTCCCCCAAGGCGGGCGATCCGGCCGACCTGGAGCGGGAGGCCGCCCTTGCCCGTCTGTTCGAAACGCACTACGCCTCGATGCTGCGCCTCGCCGCCCTGCTCGGCGCCGACGACCCGGAGAACCTGGTGGCCGAGGCCTACTACCAGATCTACCGGAAGTGGCGGCGGCTGCGGGATGTCGAGGCCGCGGAGGCGTATCTGCGCTCCACCGTGTGCAATCTGACCCGGATGCGCATACGGCACCTCCAGGTCGCCCGCAAGCACGTGGAGAACCCGCCCGACGACAGCGTCGCCTCCGCCGAGAGCACCGCCCTCCTCCATGACGACCAGCGCGTGCTGATCGACGCGCTCCAGCAACTGCCGCCCCGGCAGCGCGAGGCGCTCGTGCTGCGGCACTGGCTCGGGCTGAAGGAGAGCGAGATCGCCGCCGCGATGGGCATCTCCTGCGGATCGGTCAAGACACACACCGCGCGCGGCATCGCCGCCCTGACCCAGGCGATGGAGGCCCGGCGATGAACGACACCAGTCCGGACCGGACGGAGAACGAGCACGCGGAGCAGAGCCGGACCGAGAAGGAGCTGAGCGAGGCCCTGGAGGCGCTGGCCGGCGGCGTGCGGGCCGCCCCCGACGCCTATCGCACCGCGCGCGGCGAGTGGCTGCGCCGCGAACGGCGGCGACGGCTCGTCCTCGCCGTCCTGATCGCTGTCGTCTTCACCCTGGCCACGCTCATCGGCCTATGGGTTCTCAACCAGGCCCCGTCCGATCCCCACGTCATCTTCTCCGGCGCACCGGGCACGGCCGCTTCCCGCGGAATCTCGGCCGTCCCGGCTTCCGGCGTCATGTCGGCCGTGTCGGGCTGAACACGGCGCACGTCAGCCGTGCGTTCCGTGCCGCACGCGTGTCGTTCCGTGCCGCACGCGTGTTCCGCCCGGGCCCCGGATCACGTCTCGTCGGGCGTCAGCCGCAACGAGATGGAGTTGATGCAGTACCGCTGGTCGGTCGGGGTCGCATACCCCTCGCCCTCGAAGACATGACCGAGATGCGACCCGCACCGAGCGCACTGCACCTCGGTCCGCACCATGCCGTGCGACCGGTCCTCGATCAGTTCGACCGCGTCGGTGTCCTTCGGGTCGAAGAAGGACGGCCAGCCGCAGTGCGATTCGAATTTCTCGTTGGACGTGAAGAGTTCTGCGCCGCACGCGCGACAGGAGTAGACGCCCTTGGTCTTGGTGTCGGTGTACTCGCCCGTGAAGGCGGGCTCGGTGCCCGCCTTGCGAAGGACCGCGTACTCGGCCGGGGTCAGCTCCGCGCGCCACTGCTCGTCCGGCTTTTCGATGTCGTACGACATGAAGCTCAACCCCTCACTACAGGTACGGTGTGTGGCTACTTCGACAGGCGGGTCAGGATCTCGGGTCCGAGGTCCGTGACGTCGCCCGCGCCCATGGTGAGAACGAGATCACCGGGCTTCGCCATTCCCGCGACCACGGAGGGCACCTCGCCCTTGTCGTGGACCGGGGTCACATCCGCGCCCGCCGCCCGTGCCGCCTCGATGATCAGCTCGCTGGTGACGCCCGGGATCGGGTCCTCGCGGGCCGGGTAGATGTCCAGGACGACCGAGGCGTCGGCGAGGGACAGGGCCTCGCCCATCTCCTTGCCCAGCTCCTGGGTGCGGGAGAACAGGTGGGGCTGGAAGACCACCAGGATGCGGGCGTCACCGGCCGCCGCGCGCATCGCCTCCAGGTCGGCCGTCATCTCCGTCGGGTGGTGCGCGTAGGAGTCGATGACCTGGACGCCCGCCTCCTCGCCCTTCAGCTGGAGGCGGCGCTTCACACCGGTGTAGGAGGCCAGCGCGGGGGCCAGCTCGGTGGCCGGGATGCCAAGGGCGACGCCGGCCGCCAGCGCCGCCACCGCGTTGTGCGCGTAGTGGCGGCCGGGGACGGAGACCGTGAAGGTCAGCTCCGAGTCGTCCAGGAGTACCGTCACCTCGCTCTTCAGGCCCTGCGGGACCACGGAGAGCACCCGGACGTCCGCGTCCGCCGCGTCGCCGTACGTCACCACGCGGACATCCGCGGCCGTGACACGGCGCGTCAGCTCGCGCGCGCCCTCGTGGTCCGCCGAGATCACCAGCGTGCCGCCCGAGGTGATGCGGTCCACGAACGTCTCGAAGGACTCGTAGATCTCGTCCATGGAGGCGTAGTTGGCGTGGTGGTCCAGCTCCACGTTCAGCACGATCGCCACCTCGGGCGCGTACTTGTGGAAGCTGCGGTCCGACTCGTCGGCCTCGGCGACGAAGATCTCGCCCTCGCCGTGCAGGGCGTTCGAACCGGGGGCGTCGAGGTCGCCGCCGATCGCGTACGACGGGGACAGACCCAGGGTGGACAGGGACACCGCCAGCATCGACGTCGTGGTCGTCTTGCCGTGGGTGCCCGCGACCGCGATGGGGCGCAGGTCGTCCATCAACCGGGCGAGGGCGTCCGAGCGGTGGACCACCGGGATGCCGAGCTCCGCGGCCCGGGCCAGCTCCGGGTTGTCCGGGCGGATCGCGGAGGAGACCACGACGCAGGTGGCGTCGGACGCCAGATGGTCGGTCGCGTGCCCGATGTGCACCGTCGCGCCGAGCGCGCGCAGGGCTTGGGCGGTCGCGGACTCCTTGGCGTCACTGCCCGCCACCTTGGCCCCGCGCTGCGCGAGGATCTTCGCGATGCCCGACATTCCGGCGCCGCCGATGCCGATGAAGTGCGGTCGGTCCATGGCGGTAGGAAGGCCGGGTGCCATGCGCTGTTCTCCCCAAGATCCGGTACGAGGCTGAGCGCGCCCGCGGACGGAGCGCGACCCCAGCCTATTGCGTGCGGCGTCCGGCGCCTTGCAAGGGGCGCCGGCGACGATGTCGGGAACGGGCGCGGAGCAGTGCTCATCCTGCGGCTCCGCCGCGCGGGCGCGACCAGCCACGAAGCACCCGCACCCCGAAGAACACCGCACCCCGGCGGCGCCCCACGGCCCGGCCCGGCGGCAGTGATCACACCTTGCTGTGCGAGAACAGTTTCAGGACCGGCACGCCCACCTTGTGGCGGGCCCGGGAGGCCCAGTCCCGGTGGAAGAACTCTTCCACGTAGTGGGGGTCGGTCAGCACGATCACCTCGTCGGCCTCGATCTCGTCGACCAGCGCCTTCAGCGCGTCCAGCGGGTGGTCCTCGATCAGCCGGCCCTCGGCCTCGCTGCCGGCCGAGCGCAGGGCCACCAGCGACACGTCGAGGGCCTGCTGCCCCTGTCCGACCGCCTCCTCGCCCTCCGGTGTCTCGCGCTCGTGGGCCGCCTCGTCCAGCTCACCGAGCGCGACGTCGTCGATGGCGCGCAGCAGCCGGTCCGCCTGGTCCCCACGGGGCTGGAGCAGCACATGGAAGGCGACCGCCTCATCGCCGTGCAAGGTGGTGACGAACTCCACGTCGGCAGACGTCAGGGCCTTCTCGATCATCAATACGCTTGTGAACACGACAGGCGCCCTTCTCCTCCGTGGGCCCGTCCCAGGCCCCTGCGGAAACCATCCTGCCCCGTGACCGCACGAGGTCTGCGAGATTTAGTGTGCCCAACGGAAGATAACCGGAATGAGGCATTTCACCGACTTGTCAGGATCGACGGTATCGGCTGTACAGGAACCCGGCCTCCTCCAGCAGGGACACGAGTTCGAACCTCGCCGGGACCGCCATCGAGGGCCCCCCGGCGATGCGCTGTGCGTCACCGGCGGCGAGCATCGGTGACACGGTCAGGCAGAGCTCGTCGAGCACTCCTCCCGCGACGAACTGGCCGAGCAGGCGGGGCCCGCCCTCGGTCAGCAGCCGGGTCAGACCGAGTTCCCCGAGGGCCCTTACGGCGCGGGCGGGGTCCACCCCCATCCCGTCCCCGGCGATCACCACCTGGGCACCCGACTTCTCGGCCGCCGCGACCCGGTCGGGAGCCGCCGCGGCACCCGTCAGCACCAGCGTGGGCACCAGGGGCGAGGTGAAGAGCGGCAGCGAGAAGTCCAGGTCGAGGCTGGCGGTGACCACGGCGATGGCGGGCGCGGGGCCCTGTCCGGCCGCCTCCCGGAGCTCCGCGAAGGCCTCACGCGCGCGTGCCGGTCGATAGCCCTCCTGGCGTACCGTTTCCGCGCCGACGACCACGACATCGGCGAGCCCCCTCAGCACCCCGAAGATCCGCATGTCGGTGGCGCTGGAGATGGGCTGCGAGCGCCCGTCGTGCTGGGCCGCGCCGTCGAGCGTGGAGACCATGTTGCCGCGCAGCCAGGGCTCCCGGCGGTCGGGGTAGGCGTAGGCCTCCGCCAGTTCCCCGAGCCCCCACTCCCGGTCCGTCACATCCGTCTCGGGGGCCCCACCCGAGGCCTGGGCTGCTGTTTCGTAGGTCACAGGGAACAGGCGTCGCATGACGTGCAGTGTGGCACGGCCCTTAGAGTGGGGAACCGTGTCGTCCTCCACCACCGCCTCCGGGATCGACCCGATAGCCGAAGCGGCCCCGCTGTCCCTGTGCGCCCGCGAGCCGCACGTCCCCGCCGACCGACTGGTCGCCGAGATGGTGCCGCCGCCGCGCTTCGACTCGGTCCGCTTCGCCACGTACATCCCGGACCCGAACCAGCCGAGCCAGACCGAGGCGGTGCACGTCCTCGGCAGCTTCGCGGCCGGTCTCGGCGGGGCGCACGCGGTCGGCGGCGGCAAGCGCCGGCTGTTCGGCTTCGGCAAGGCCCCGAAGACGCCCGCCGGCCCCCGCGGCGTCTACCTCGACGGCGGCTACGGCGTCGGCAAGACCCATCTGCTCGCCTCCCTCTGGCACGCGACCCCGGCGGAGCCCGCGCTCAAGGCGTTCGGCACCTTCGTGGAGCTGACCAACCTGGTCGGCGCACTCGGCTTCCAGAAGACCGTGCAGACGCTCTCGGGCCACCGTCTTCTCTGCATCGACGAGTTCGAACTCGACGACCCCGGCGACACCGTCCTCGTCTCCACCCTGCTCGGCAAGCTGGTCGACGCGGGCGTCGCGCTCGCCGCCACCTCGAACACGCTGCCGGGCAAGCTCGGTGAAGGCCGGTTCGCGGCCGCGGACTTCCTGCGGGAGATCCAGGGCCTGTCGGCGCGCTTCCGGCCGCTGCGCATCGACGGCGAGGACTACCGCCACCGCGGGCTGCCCGAGGCCCCGGCGCCGTTCTCCGACGAGCAGGTCACCAAGGCGGCGTACGCCACCGCCGGCGCCTCGCTCGACGACTTCCCGCACCTGCTCGACCACCTGGCACGCGTCCACCCCAGCCGGTACGGCGCCCTGACGGACGGCGTCAGGGCGGTCTGCCTCACCGACGTCCAGCCGGTCCCGGACCAGTCGACCGCACTGCGCCTCGTCGTGCTCGCCGACCGTCTGTACGACCGCGAGGTGCCGGTCCTCGCCGCCGGAATGCCCTTCGACAAGCTGTTCAGCGAGGAGATGCTGAACGGCGGATACCGCAAGAAGTACTTCCGCGCGATATCCCGGCTCACGGCGCTGGCCCGGGACGCCAAGGGGCTCGTGGAAGCGTAGTTTCCGGCCGCAGAGGTATCGGTTCCGGCCCTCTTCCGGGTGAAACGTAGAGTTAACCCTGCAAACAATTTGCCTTGTTAACCTATGTATTGACATGCCGGAAGAGATGCCGGGAGGGGGCGCATGTTACGAGGTACGACGGCCCGGACCCTGTATGTGGTACTCGCCGCCGTCCTGATCAGTCTGCAGCTCTTCGCCCCCACCGAGGCGTTCGCGTCCGCGCACAGGGGTGAAGTCGCCGCCTGCGCCGAGGCCGAGCACCCGCACAAGGTGGCCCCGCCCCTGGGTGCCCGCCGACAGATCCGCGACGAGGACCTCGTACCCGAAACGCGGGCGCGCGCCCTGCTCGCGAGCGACCTCGCGGGCACGTACCCGCCGGTCCCTCTCACCGCCTCGCACCCCCGCACGTCGAGATCCTCGATCGACCACTCCCCCGCGGGACTTCAGGTCTTCCGCTGCTGAGCCGAGCGCGTCCCCCCACGCTCCGTTCTGTAAGCCGACGCGCCCTCATGGCGCGCCAGGAGGAACTGACATGCAGCCCCTCATCGACCATGCCCGCTCCTTCGGCCGGCGACCCGAGGATTTCGCCTCGCTCGCCCAAGGCCAGTCCCCACAAGTCCTGTTCATCACCTGCTCCGACTCCCGGGTCGTCCCGGCCCTGATCACCGGCGCCCGCCCGGGCGAGCTCTTCGAGCTGCGCACCGCGGGCAACATCGTCCCGCCGTACGCCTGCGACCGGCCGACCTCCGAGGCGGCGACCGTCGAGTACGCGGTGGACGTACTCGGCGTGTCCGAGATCGTGGTCTGCGGCCACTCGCACTGCGGCGCCGTCGGAGCGCTGGTGCGCGGCGAGGACCTGACCGCCGTACCGGCCGTACGCGACTGGCTCGCGCAGGCCGAACCCCCCTCCGACGCGTCCGACGACGACCCGGCCGTCGCCGACGCGGTGCAGAACCATGTCCTCGCGCAACTGCTCAGGCTCCGCGCATACCCCTGTGTGCAGCGGGCCATGACAGCCGGTCGGCTACGGCTGCACGGCTGGTACTACGAGGTCCACACCGGCGCCGTACGCGCGCACACGCCGGACACCGACTCCTTCGAGGCGCTGTGAGCCGCGCGATGAAACTCCCGGGCCTCACGAAGCAATTCCCGTACCTGCGGCAGGACTTCGCCGCGTCGGTCGTCGTGTTCCTCGTCGCCCTGCCGCTGTGCGTGGGCGTCGCCGTCGCTTCCGGCGTATCGGCCGAACTCGGCCTGGTCACCGGCATCGTGGGCGGACTCGTCACCGGCCTGATGCGCGGCAGCAGCCTCCAGGTGTCGGGGCCGGCCGCCGGGCTGACCGTGCTGGTCTTCGAGGCCGTACGGGAGTACGGGCTCGCCCTCCTCGGAGTCGTAGTGCTCGCCACGGGCGTGCTCCAGCTCCTCATGGGAGCCCTGAAGCTGGGGCGCTATTTCCGGGCGATCTCGGTGGCGGTCGTCGAGGGCATGCTGGCCGGAATCGGCCTCGTGCTGATCGCCGGCCAGCTCTACTCGATGGCGGGCCTGAAGGCACCGGCATCCGGACTCGACAAGCTCACCGGGCTGCCCGAGGCGCTCACCGACGCGGCCCGTAGCACCGAGGCGTTGGCCTCGGTCGGGCTCGGGGCCGGCACGATCGCCGTACTGGTCCTGTGGAAGCGGCTGCCGCGCCGGGTGCGTACGGTGCCGGGAGCGCTCGGCGCTGTCGCGTCGGCCACCCTCGTCTCACTGGCGTTCGGCCTGCCCGTGGCCACGGTGGAGGTGCGGGGGCTGCTCGGTTCGATCCAGTTGCCCTCGCCCGACGCGTTCGGCGAGCTCGCGAGTGTCGGAGTCCTCGGCACCGTCCTCGCCTTCACCCTGATCGCCTCCGCCGAGTCGCTGTTCAGCGCGGCGGCCGTGGACCGGCTGCACGACGGGCCGCGGACCGCGTACGACAAGGAGCTGATGGCACAAGGCGCGGGCAACGCGGTCTGCGGGCTGCTCGGCGCACTGCCGATGACCGCCGTGATCGTACGCAGCGCGGCGAACGTCCAGGCGGGCGCGCGGACCAAGGCGTCCCGGGTGCTGCACGGCCTGTGGCTGCTGCTGTTCGCGGCGCTGCTGCCCGCCGCACTCGGTGTCATCCCGCTGCCCGCCCTCGCCGGCATCCTGGTACACGCGGGCTGGAAGCTGATTCCGCTTCGGGAGATCGTGTCGCTGTGGCGTGAGCACCGTGGCGAGGCGCTGATTCTCGTCGTCACCGCCGTGTCGATCGTCGCCGTCAGCATGTTCGAGGGCGTCCTGATCGGGCTCGCGCTGGCCGTCGCCAAGACGGCGTGGGAGGCCTCGCACGTGCGCCTCGAAGTCGTGGACAAGGGCGCCGGGCCCGTCCAGGCGTACCTCTCGGGCAACGCGACCTTCCTGCGGCTGCCGAAGATCCTCGACAGCCTGGAGGCGCTGCCGCAGGATCGCCCCGTCGAGCTGGACCTCTCCGGTCTGCACCACCTGGACCACGCGTGCCGTTCCGCGCTGGAGAACTGGTCGGCACGGCACAGTGCGACCGGGATCGAGCCGGTGAAGGTCACGCCGGGGGACTGAGGCCAGGGCCGGGCCTGCCACCGGGCGGGCCCGGCCCTACGACGTAAAGTGGACGTATCAGGCAGGGTGGGCGGCTCGGAAAGGGGTCGTCATGGTCGAGGAACTCATCGCGGCGGGTGTGGCGACCGGTGCGGCCGGTCTGGTCTACCTCTCCGCGGCGGCCCGGGTCGTCAAGCAGTATGAGCGCGGGGTGGTCTTCCGGCTGGGGCGTCTGATGGGTGTCCCGCGGCCTCCGGGGTTCACCTTGATCGTGCCCTTCGTGGACCGGCTCCGTAAGGTCAACATGCAGATCGTGACGCTGCCCGTGCCGGCCCAGGAGGGCATCACGCGGGACAACGTCACGGTGCGGGTCGACGCGGTCGTCTACTTCAAGGTCGTGGACGCGGCGAACGCGGTCATCCAGGTCGAGGACTACCGATTCGCGGTCTCGCAGATGGCGCAGACCTCGCTGCGGTCGATCATCGGCAAGAGCGACCTCGACGACCTCCTGTCCAACCGCGAGAAGCTCAACCAGGGGCTGGAGCTGATGATCGACAGCCCGGCGATCGGCTGGGGTGTGCAGATCGACCGCGTGGAGATCAAGGACGTATCGCTGCCGGAGACGATGAAGCGGTCGATGGCCCGGCAGGCCGAGGCCGACCGTGAGCGGCGGGCCCGGATCATCAACGCGGACGCCGAACTCCAGGCGTCCAGGAAGCTGGCGGAGGCCGCCGGAGTGATGTCGGAGCAGCCCGCGGCGCTCCAACTACGGCTGCTGCAGACGGTGGTGGCCGTCGCGGCGGAGAAGAACTCCACGCTCGTACTGCCCTTCCCGGTGGAGCTGCTGCGCTTCCTCGAGCGGGCGCAGGCAGGTCCGGCGCCGTCCGCCGCCGAGCAGTCGGCGCCCCCACGGCCCGATGAGCACGTCCAGCTGGACGAGCCCGATGAGCCCGTCCCGCTCGATGCGCCCGTCCCGCTCCAGGAGCCCGTCCCGCTCCAGGAGCCCGGCCTGCTCGATGAAGCCGTACGGCTCCAGGAGCCCGGCCTGCTCGACGAGGCCGACCGGCTCCAGGAGCTCGGCCGCCTCGATGAGCTCCATGAGCCCAAGGGCGACGAGTGACACGTGCTACGCGGGTTCCGGCGACACCTGCCGCGTGATACACACAGGCGGGTCACAGTCCTGTCCGCCAGCAGGAAGGTCGCCCCATGCCCGAAAACGGTCGCTCCGCGACACGACGTCAGATGCTCGCCCGCACCGGCGTGTTGACCGCCTCGATCGCCTTCGCCGGAAACCTCTCCGAACTCTTCGCGGGCACCGCCGCCGCGCAGGACCTCGGCCACAGCGGCTACGGCCCCCTGGTCCCCGACCCGAACGGACTGCTCGACCTGCCGGAAGGTTTCCGCTACCGGGTCCTGTCCCGCGAGGGCGACCGACTCCGCTCCGGCGAGGGCCCGGTGCCCAGCAACCACGACGGCATGTCCGCCTTCGCCGGCCGGCACGGCCGCGTCCACCTGGTCCGCAACCACGAGAACCGCGTCACCGCGAAGTTCTCGGTCCCGACGGTCGAGGGCCTGACGTACGACCCGATGGGCAAGGGCGGTTGTACGTCGCTGACGCTGGACCGGCGCGGAAACGTCCTCGCCGAGCGCGTCGCCATCGCCGGTACGGCCGTCAACTGCGCGGGCGGGCCGACTCCTTGGGGCACCTGGCTGACCTGCGAGGAGACCGAGGACACGGCAGGCACCAACGGCTATACCAAGGACCACGGCTTCATCTTCGAGGTCGACCCGGTGGACCCGCACCGCACCGGAGCCGTCCCGCTCACGGCCATGGGCCGCTTCCAGCACGAGGCGATCGCCGTCGACCCGAAGCGGGGCATCGTCTACGAGACCGAGGACGCGTTCCTCAAGCCCTTCGGCCTCTTCTACCGCTTTCTGCCCAACAGGCCGGAGGGCGGGGTGGGTTCGCTCCGCGCGGGAGGCCGGCTCCAGGCGATGCGTGTCCCCGGCGTACCGGACCTCTCCTCCATCCAGGAGACGGGCACGAGCTTCGACGGCATCGAGTGGGTGGACGTACCGGACCCGCTCGCCGCCCACACCCCGGTCCGGCTCCAGGACTTCGGCCCCCAGGGCATCACGCACGCCCAGAAGCTGGAGGGTTGCTACTGGGGAGGCACATGCGTGTACTTCGTCTCCTCCTTCGCCCGCGGCGCGGACGGCTCGGCCGCCGACCATTACGGCCAGATCTGGCGCTACGACCCGTCGGCGCGCCGGCTCACCCTCGTGATCGTCTTCGGCCCCGACACCGACGTCCAACTCCCCGGAGAGTCCCCCGACAACATCTGCCTCACCCCTGGCGGCGGCCTCATGGTCTGCGAGGACGGCAACGGCGCGCAGCACGTCTTCGGTGTGACGCGGCGCGGCGAGGTGTACGCGATGGCGCGCGGCGCCCACAACATCGGCACCCCGCAGGCCCCGGAGTGGGGCGAGTTCGCGGGCGTCACCTTCTCGCCGGACGGCGGGACGATGTACGTGAACTGCTATACGCCGGGAACGACGTTCGCGGTGACCGGACCTTGGCGAGGCAAGGGGGCTGCCGCCCGGCGGATCGGGCCGTCCTAGTGCCGCGGCAGGCAACGTTTGCCCGTCAAGGAGCGGCGTCCGGTGCGTGCTCTGGGGGTCCCCCGGCCGAAGGCTGGGGGAGTGCCGGCCGGAAGTCCTCGTACTGGATGTACTTGGGCTTTCGGCCGGTGCGGCGAGTGGGGGCACCTCCCACGCCCTCAAGGCAGTGGGGGAGCGTGCCGGGCGTCGCGACGGGGCGAACGTTGCCTGCCGGGGCACTAGCTCTTGCGGCGCCGGGTCAGCGCCCGGGCCAGGACGGGGCCGGCGGCCGTGACGAGCAGCGCGGCCAAGGGGGCGACGACGTCGGCCCACGGGTCGCGGATCGGGTGGTAGGCGGCGGTGCCGTCGCGCAGTTCGATGAAGCCGAGCGGGCGGGCCTCGCAGCCGCCGCCTCCACCACCGCCCTCGGCGTTCTTCGCCCGGCCCAGCCCGCGCAGGATGCCGCCGCCGAACCCGAAGCCGACCTTGGCGACGGGGATGACGGTGACGCCTTCGTGGGTGACGGCCTCGCCGAAGACGGCGGTCACCGAGGCCCGTCCGCCGAGCCGCTCGGCGATCCCTTCCAGCAGCCGGGCCACGGTCCCGCCCGCGGGCTCGACGGAGTCGGCGAGCGGGGCGGTGGAGTCGTCCGGCGGGGGCGTCGTGTCCTGCGGTGCTGTCATCGCGGTACCTCCTGGCCCGGGGTGCGGAGCGTTGCCGATGCCCGCAGATTAAATCCCGCGCGCGGGTGGCGGTCCCCTGTTAGCGTCACCGGCATGAAGCGTGCCGCTGCGAACACGACGACGCCGGAGAGAGTCCCGGCGCGCTGACCGCTGACGTGAGTCCGAAGCCCCGGGGCGAGTGCCCCGGGGCTTCGCCGTGCGGGCACCCGTCCCTCCCCCGTGAGGAGACCATCGTGCACGACCACCGTCGACTCGGCCGTGAGCTGGACCTGTTCGACACCGACCCCCTGATGGGTGCGGGCCTGCCGTACTGGCTGCCCGACGGCGCGGCCGTGCGGCACGCGCTGGAGGAGTACGTCCGCGACGCCGAGCGGCGGGCGGGCTATCGGCATGTGTACTCACCGGTGCTGGGGAAACGGGAGCTGTACGAGATCTCCGGGCACTGGTCGCACTACAGCGAGGACATGTTCCCGGCGATGGAACTCGGCGGGGAACAGATGGTGTTGCGGCCGAGCCTGTGCCCCCATCACGCGCTCATCTACCGCTCCCGCTCGCACAGTTACCGAGAACTCCCCCTCCGCATCGCAGAGTTGGGCGCCATGTACCGCTCCGAGCTGTCGGGCGTCCTCGGTGGACTCACCCGCGTGCGCGCCATCCAGCTCAACGACGCGCACGTCTTCTGCACCCCGGACCAGGTCGCCGAAGAGGCGCACGCGGCACTGGAGTTGATCGGACGGGCGTACACCGCACTCGGCATCGAACCGGCGCGCTACCGGCTCTCACTGCCGGGAGCCGGTGGGAAGTACGTCGCCGACCCCGAGTTGTGGCGCAAGTCCGCCGCGCTGCTCCGTGACGTCCTGGACCGCTGCGGCGTGGCGTACGAGGCCGTCGAGGGCGAGGCGGCGTTCTACGGCCCCAAGATCGACGTCCAGATCGCCGACCCGGCAGGTCGCGAGTCCACCCTCTCCACCGTCCAGGTCGATTTCCACCAGCCCGAGCGCTTCGACCTGCACTACATCGGCGCCGACGGCGCGAAACACCGGCCTGTCATGGTCCACCGCAGTGTCATCGGCAGCCTGGAACGGGCCGTCGCGCATCTCATCGAGGTGCACGGCGGCGCCTTCCCGCCCTGGCTCGCACCCAACTGGTGGCCCTGCCCGTCTCCGACGCCGAGGTCGACCAGGCCGCGGCGCTGGTACGCCGCTGCCGCGACCAGGGACTCCGGGCCGAGCTCGCCGCCCCGGACCAGGGCACCCTGGGCGCCCGGATACGCGCCGCCCGCCTCGTCCCGTACCAGGCGGTGATCGGCCCCAGGGAAGCAGCCGCCGGCCTGGTCGCGCTGCGCCTGCGCGACGGCCGCCGCCTCGATGCCCGGCCCGCCGCGGAGGTCCTGCGCCGCATCGCACAGCCGATCGATGCCCGCAGCGCCGAGCTGCTCGACCAGGACGCCTGAACGCGAGTAGCGGGCCCCCGCCGCCCGTCGCACCATCGAGGGACACGTCCGGAAGGGGTACGCGGTGGCCAAGCAGGACGGCAAGAAGGGCAGCAAGAAGGACGGCAAGCGGGACGGCAGGGGAGACGGCGGAAAGGGCGATGCGAAGGCCGGCGGACGGAAGTCCGACGGCAAGGCCCCGGCCCGGCTGCGCGAGCTCCTGCGCATCCCCGGCGGGACGGGCGTCGACCTCTCCTCGTACGACGCCGCGGCCACCCCCGCCGGTCCCGACGGCAAGGCCGCCGGTCTCGCCGCCACCGCCCGGATGGGCGAACACCTCGCCGACCTGCAGGAACGCTTGTGGGCCGCGAGCACGGCGGGCGACCGACGGCGCCTGCTGCTGGTCCTCCAGGGCATGGACACCAGCGGCAAGGGCGGCACGGTCAAACACGTCATCGGACTGTTCAACCCCTCCGGCTGCCGCATCCGGTCCTTCAAGGCGCCGACTCCCGAGGAGCGCAAGCACTCCTTCCTCTGGCGCATCAGGCGGGCGCTTCCCGAGCCCGGCGAGATCGGCATCTTCGACCGCTCGCACTACGAGGACGTCCTGATCGCCCGTGTCCGTGAACTGGCCCCGCGCAAGGAGATCGCCCACCGCTACGGCGAGATCAACCGCTTCGAGCAGTCCCTCGCCGACGACGGCGTCACGGTCGTGAAGTGCTTCCTGCACATCTCGCACGAGCAGCAGCTCCGCCGCCTCCTGGCACGCCTCGACAACCCCGACAAGCACTGGAAGTTCAGTGCCGACGACATCGACGACCGCGCCCTGTGGCCCGCCTACCAGAAGGCGTACGAGATCGCCCTGGAGCGCTGCTGCACGCCCCAGGCGCCCTGGTATCTGATCCCAGCCGACCGCAAGTGGTACCGCAACTGGGCGATCAGCAAGCTCCTCCTGGAGCACCTCGAGGCGCTGGATCCGCAGTACCCGAAGGCCGACTTCGACGTGGCGGAGAGCCGGGAGCGTCTGATGAATGCCCGGTGACCGGGCCCTCCGCTACCGCGGAGGGCCCGGCCTGCCGCCAAGGGCCCGGCCGCTCACCGGCCGCGTTCCACGTACTCCTTGAACTGCTCCAGATCGCTGCGGACGAGCCGTTCGACCGCGTTCGCCTGGGCGAATCCCTTCGGCCCACCGAAGGTCTCCCTGATGCTGTCGGGGTCGTACTCGAGCCGTGCCTGAACCCGGGTGTGACTCTGGTCGAGCGGCTGCAGCGAGAAGGATCCCGTCAGTTCCGCGGCGCCTGTGGTGCGCCATTCCATCGCGCGCTCTCCACTGCGGTCGGTGACCCGGGCCTCGAATTCCCGGGCCCGGCCGCCGGCCTCGACGTCCAGATGCGCTCGGCCATTCGTCTCCGTACGGGCGTCGCGCACTCCTTCCACGAAGCGCGGATAGTTCTCCACCCGGTGCAGGCTGTCCCAGGCCTTGTCGATCGGAACTCCGACATCGACGTGTTCTTCGAGGATGCTCATGACGCACCTCCACATTCGGCTGATGCATGGGCTTCCGCTTCCAGTGTGCGCCCGGCACGAGGCCAGTCGACCGAAGGGTGAGACGCGGCCGACCACCATGTGTGCGGACGGCGCGGTCGCCGACCACGTACCCCGAGACACAGGGGTGCGTTGTCCGGTGTTCCGGGGGGACCATGGAGGCCGAAGCACTTGCAGACACCGACAGGTCCCGCTCCAGCCAGGCCGACGGATGGCCCCCGTGGCGCCGGTCGACGGAAGGAGTGCCTGCCATGAGCGAAGCCGAACAGCCTCCCGCGGACCACGACCGGCGGGATGCCCGTCGGCCGGAGAGAGTGCTGTCGCAGCCGAGCGGGCTGATGGACCTCCTTGGTGTCGCGGCGGTGCTCCTGGACGCCGAAGGACGGGTGGTCCTGTGGAGTCCGCAGGCCGAGGAGCTGTACGGCTACAGCGCCGAGGAGGCACTCGGGGAGTACGCCGGGCGGTTGCTCGTCCACGAAGAGCACTGGGACTGGGTGATCAAGAAGTTCATCGAGGTCATGGAGACCGGCCAGAGCTGGGGTGGCACGTTCCCCATCAAGTGCAAGGGCGGCGGCACGAGGCTGGTGGAGCTGCGCAACATGCGGCTCCTGGACGACCTGGGCGACTTCTACGCCCTCGGGCTGGGCACCGACTCCCCCAGGCTGCGCGAGGTGGAACGGGATGTCGCGCTGTCCACCCGGTTGATCTCCCAGTCCCCGATCGGAATCGCGATTCTCGACACCGAACTGCGGTATGTGGCCGTCAACCCCGCTCTGGAACGGATGCACGGCATTCCCGCGAAGGACCACCTCGGCCGCCGCTACCGCGAGATCATGCGGGACGCCAAGTTCGAAGTGCCCGAGGCCGCGATGCGGCAGGTCCTGCGGAGCGGGGTCCCCCTGGTCGACCAGTCCACCATCGTCGGCCGCACCCCGGCCGACCCGGCACGCGAACACGCCTGGTCGATCTCGCTGTACCGGCTGGAGGACACCCAGGGCCGTGTCCTGGGAGTGGCCGACCTGGTGGTGGACGTCACCGAGCGACACGAGTCGGCCATGGCGGCCACCGAGACCCGGCGACGCCTCGCCGTGATCGCCGACGGCTCCGCCCGCATCGGGACCACGCTGGATGTCGAGCAGACAGCCCGGGAGCTGGCCGACGTCACCGTTCCCGCACTCGCCGACGTGGTCGCCGTCGACCTGCTCGACTCCGTCCTCGACGAGCACCGCCCCGCCTCCCACAGCGGCCCCGCGGTCTTCCGCGCCCTCGCGGTCAAGGCCGCCTACCCCACCGAGGCCTTCCGGGCCGCCGATCCGCCCGGCCGGATCGCCGCGTACGACAGCGACCGCCTGGCCACCCAATGCGTGCGCACCGGCCGGCCCGTCCTGATCTCACACGCCGACGGAAACGATCTGACCCGCATCGCCCGCGACAGCCACGCCGCCACGCTCCTGGCCCGCGCCGGAGTGCACTCCTACCTGGCCGTCCCCCTCGGCGCACGCGGCGCCATCCTCGGCTTCCTGGGCCTCACCCGAGCTCGCGACCCGCGGCCCTTCGACGAGGACGATCTCGCCATCGCCACCGAACTCGCCTCGCGCGCCGCGGTGTGCATCGACAACGCCCGGACGCACCAGAGCGTGCGCAACGCCGCCGAGACCCTGCAGCGCAGCCTGCTCCCCGACCACCCGCCCCAGCTCCCCGGCCTGCAGGTCGCCTCCCGCTACCGGCCGGCACAGGCCGCCTACGAGGTCGGCGGCGACTGGTACGACGTGCTCCCCCTCGACGGCGACAAGACGGCGCTCGTCGTGGGCGACGTCATGGGCAGCGGCATCGAGGCAGCCGCCGCCATGGGCCGCCTACGTACGGCCACCGCCGCCTACGCCGATCTCGACCTCGACCCGGCCCGAGTCCTCCAGCACCTCGACAAGATCACATCGAGGCTGGAGCAGTACATCGCCACCTGCGTCTATGCCGCCTACGACCCCCACCGGGCCGAGTGCCACATCGCCAACGCCGGCCATCTGCCACCCGCTCTGGTCCGCAGCGGCCGACGCCCCCAGCTGCTCGATCTGCCCACAGGCACCCCGCTCGGAGTCGGCGGCGTCCCCTTCGAAACCACAAGCCTCAGTCTCGCCCCTGGCGACCAGCTGGTCCTGTACACCGACGGACTCGTCGAGTCCCGCCACGACCCCATCGACGAACGCCTCGATGCCCTCCTGAGCCTCCTCGACACCCCGGACGACCCCCTGGAAGACACCTGCGACCGACTCCTGCGAGACCTCCGGCACACCGACGTTCACGACGACGTCGCCCTGCTGATCGCCCGCGCATGCCCCTATACGCCGGACCGCACAGCCCCGGACAGCAAGGAGTTGCCCTAGGAATCGGCCGGATGCCTACGCGGCGTTCTGCGCGGCGAGAGCGAGCTTGCGGTGGGTGCGGACCATCATGGCGCGAGCCATGAAGGGGTGAACTCTTTTCACGACACCCCAATAGAGCCTGGAGCGCCAGGCGTTCGTCCTCACCGAGCTGCAGAGGGTGACGTACTTCTCGTCGACGACGATCGAGGCCCAGGCATCGAGACCGGCCGTGCTCACGTTCATGAGCGCCTCGCCGCCCTGTTGCGTCTCGATCGGGAAGGCGTCACGCAGAATGCCCGTCCAGGCCGCCGGATCGCGCGGCATTCCGGGCCGCAACTCCATGGCGTACGCGTCCTGGTAGTCGGGCCGGTCCACGGCCGCTCTGATCAGCCGAGCACCTTCGGGAAACCCCACCGCTAAGGGCTTGTCCTTGACCATCACATACCTCCATACGCTGGCGTATGGAAACCATACGGTAGCGTATGGTCATGACGCAACGGCGGCAGACCAGGAAGGCCAGGCTCAGCGCCCACGACTGGGCGGATGCCGCACTCGCCGCCATCGGTGAAGGCGGCGGCCTCGCGGCGGTGGCGGTCGAGCCGCTCGCCGCTCGCCTCGGCGCCACGAAGGGCAGCTTCTACTGGCACTTCGACAATCGCGAGGCGCTGATCGAGGCGGCGCTCGCCCGCTGGGTCGAGGCGGACACCGAGGAAATCATCGCGACGCTGGAGACCGAGCCGGACCCGGAGAAGCGGCTGCGCAGACTGCTCACCGAGGTCACCGAGCCGGCCGGCACGGACCCGCTCGAGGTCTCGCTGCTCGCCAGCACGGACCACCCTCAAGTCGCCGCCGCGCTGCGACAGGTCACCGAGCGCCGCATCGGCTACCTGTCCGGGCTCTTCACCGAGCTCGGCCTCGCCGAGGACGAGGCACGGCGGCGCGGACTGCTGGCGTACAGCTTCTATCTGGGGCACACCCAGCTCGGCCATGCCGTGCCCTCCGCACTACCCTCGCGCGAGGACTTCCCCGCGTATCTGGAGGCGGCGATGGACGCGCTCCTCCCCCGCGCATAGCGGGTCATGCAGCGCCGGCCCGGACCCCGGGCCGCGGCTCTAGGCGGGTGACTTCGGGACCGCATCCGCGCGGCACGGACACAGGAGGACCGAATAGTCGGATTTGTGACGATATCTTCATCCGGTGATCATTCCAGTACGACGATTCGCCGCGACCTGCGCCCTGGGGGCCGCGCTCGCCGCCTGTGGTGCCCCCGGCACCCCGCACGCCGCCCGTCCAGGGCAACCCGCGTCCGCCAGTGCCGCGCCGTCGCGGCCCCCGACACTCGCTCCCGGTCCCACCGGACTGACCCCCGTCTTCACGAACGGTCCGCGGACGACCGACAAGACCGTCGCGCTGACCTTCGACGCGGACATGACCGCGGATCAGGGGACGCGGGCGGCGAACGGGGAGCACTTCGACAATCCCCAACTGATCGCGACGCTGCGCGGGTTCAAGGTGCCGGCGACCGTGTTCATGACGGGACGGTGGGCCGACGAGTATCCGGAGGAGGCCAAGGACATCGGGCAGGACCCGTTGTTCGAGATTGCCAACCACTCGTACAGCCACTACGCCTTCACGGACAACTGCTACGGACTGCCGACCGTGCCCGAGGACCGGATGCGGGTGGACGTGGAGCGGGCGTACACCGCCTTCGAGAAGGCGGGCGTGCGCAACGCGATGCCGTACTTCCGGTTCCCCGGTGGGTGCTACGACCAGCAGGCCCTGCGGACGCTGAGCGGCGTCGGGGTGACCGCCGTGCAGTGGGACGTGGTGAGCGGTGACGCGTTCGCGACGGATGCGAATGCCGTGGCTCAACAGGTCCTCGAGGGCGTGAAGCCCGGGTCCGTCGTCGTCATGCACTGCACACGCAGTGCGGCGCCGGCGACCGAGGAGGCCCTGCGGACGATCGTTCCCGAGCTGCGCGAGAAGGGGTACCGGTTCGTGAAGGTGTCCGAGCTGATCGGACAGGCGGCGCACCTCCACCACTGAGCGGCCCGGCCGCCCGTCCTACCCTGGAGCCATGAGCGAGTACTGCGCCACCGGCACCGAGGCGGATCCGGCCCCCACGGCGGACGGACCCCCGTTCGCCGAGTGCGTGCTGTGCCGCGAGCCGACGGAGTACCCGGAGTCGTACAAGGGGATCACGCTGTGCCCCGTCTGCGAGTGGCAGGAGGCACAGCGCACCGCCTGCTCCGGCTGACCGGCCGGAAGCGCATCGCCTGTACGGGCTGACCGGCCAGAAGCCCGGCGCGCCGCCCCGTCAGGCCGGCCTGCGCGAGGTGAGCGCGCAGGCCGCTGCGATCGCGGCCGCGGTGAGCAGTACGGCGGCCGCCAGGGGCAGCAGCGGGGCAGGGACCGTGCCCGCCTGCGAGCCGGTGATCAGGTCGGTGAGCGCGGCGTGGGCCGGTGAGCCCGTCACCACCAGCGCGAGCAGCGCTGCGAGCAGCATCGCGGGAACCGCGCGGCCCGGCGAGCGCAGCAACGGCCACGTCGTGAGCGCGCCGACGGCCGTGCCCAGCAGCGCGCAGACGAGCGCGGCGAGGAGGCCGGCGCCGGCCGCCGCGAGCACCGGCACCCGCTTGTGGTGGTCCGTACTCGTCGGATCGCTGATCACCGTGACGATCAGTGTCGCCGCCGCGCCGAGGAGCACGGCCGCTGCCAGCGCGACGGTCAGACAGGCCAGGTGCGCGCGGCCCGCGCCGACCGCCGCCCCTACACAACTGCGCGCCGCGGGCGGCTCGTTGGTCGCGCAGATCCGCACCAGCCAGGCGGCGACGGGCAGCACGGCCGCCGCCGAGTAGCCGAGCGAGTCGAGCACCGGCTGACCGCTCTGCACACCGATCGCGAGGAACGCCGCGTACAGGATGAACGGCGGCAACCAGCGCTGGGAGCGCAACAGGAGGGCGGTCTGGTAGCGGAGAAGGGCGGTCATCGGCGGCTTTCGGTTTCGAGCGGGCGGACGACGTTCTCGGCCGAGTCCTCAGGGCACGCTCGGCTCACACCCACCACGTGCCACGGCGGCCGTGCGTCCAGCAGTGATCTGAGCAGCACGTCGGAGTGCGACTCGGGCACGGTGAAGCGTGTCGTCCCCGGTGCGGTCCGCCGCACGGACGTCGACAGCCCGGCCGCTTCGACGGGCGGCTCCGCGTCCGGCGGACCCTCGGCCTCGACCACGACGTGCGGTCCGGGCACCACCGAAGTGACGCTGTCCGTACGGCGGTTCAGGGTCCCTTCGATCACTGTGTACGTCGCGTCGGGCACCCCCTCCAGGCGCCTCGGGTCGTGGTCGACGAAGACCACCGCGGCGCCGGCGGCGGTGCGCTCGGCGACGACGCGTTCCAGTTCGGCGCGGGCGGCGGCGTCGAGGCCGGTCCAGGCCTCGTCGAGAACGAGGAGCTCGGGCTCGGCAAGGAGGGCCTGGGCGACGGCGACCTTCTGGCTGCTGCCCTTGGACAGCTCCGACAGGGGTGTACGGGCGTACGCGGCGGCGCCGAGCCGCTCCAGCCACTCCTCGGCGGCGCGCGCGGCAGCGGTACGGGTCAGGCCGTGGACGGCACCGAGGTGGGTGAGGTACCCGGACGCGGTGAAGGGGAGGGCGGCCGGGAAGCGCTCGGGGACGTACGCCGTGCGCGGGCGCCCGGTGATCCGACCCTCGGTGGGCGCGTCGATCCCCGCGAGGAGCCTCAACAGGGTTGATTTTCCGGTGCCGTTGGCACCCTCGACACGGATCAGGGTGCCGGGCGTCACCTCCAGGTCCACCCGGCGCAGCACCCAGGGTCCGTGGATGCCGTAACGACGGCCGACGCCCTCCAGCCGTAGCTCACGTGTCATGGCGCCCTTCCTCGCTCGTCCTCGCGGCCTCCCGCGGAGGGACCGATCTTCCGCCCTGGCAGACTGGAGGACGTGACCAGTGATCCGTCCGTTCCCGGCGACAGCCCCTTCCGTTCCGAGCGCACCGCGCGCGACGAGGCACCGCAGTTCGTGCTGCCCCTGGTCGCGCGCATCGAGAAGGCCGCTCCCCCGGCGCGTACCGACGCCCTGGAGACCGCGGCCCGCGCCGTGCTCACGATCCTGGGCGACGAGCGTTCGCTCGGGGACGGGGAATGGGCGCAGACGATGCGGGACTGGCAGGACGCGCGGATCCGCAAGGTCGTCCGGCGGGCGCGCGGCGCGGAGTGGCGTCGGACCGAGGCGCTGCCCGGCATCACGGTGACGGGGAAGTCCGCCGAGGTGCGCGTCTTCCCACCGGTCCCGCTGGACGGCTGGCCCAAGGACCTGGCCAGGCTCCAGGTCTCCGGCACGGACCTCGACGACCCGGAGCCGCCGGTGGACGCCGATCCGACGGCGCCCGTGCTGTGGCTCAACCCCGAGCTCGACATGTCGGCCGGCAAGACGATGGCACAGGCGGGCCACGGCGCCCAACTGGCGTGGTGGGAGCTGTCCGACGAGGAGCGCGCGGCGTGGCGCGACGCGGGTTACGCGCTCGCCGTGCGCACCGCGGACCCGGCCCGCTGGCGCGAACTGACCACCGCCGGCCTCCCGTTGGTCCGCGACGCGGGCTTCACGGAGATCGCACCGGGCTCGTGCACAGTGGTCGCGGACCATCCGGCGCTGCGCCGCTGACGCTCCACGGCTGACGCTCGCCCGCTACGAGAGCGGGGTGAAGTGGCCGATCAGGAGGGACAGCCGGCGGTCGTGGCCCTCGCGGGGGAGGCGTCCACTGCGCATCAGCGTGACCAGTCCGTGCAGACCGCTCCAGAAGGTCTCCATGAGGATGCCCGGGTCATCGCCCTCCGCGAGCGGCTCGATGGTCCGGTGCAGTTCGCCGAGTGCGTCCCACAGGGCGGCCGGCGCCTCGGGGGTCGCGAACGGCAGGTCGACGGGGTGCGTGAACATCGCGTCGTACAGCGCGGGGCGCCGCTCACCGAACTCCGCGTAGGCCGCGCCGACCGCGGCGAGGGCCGCGCTCGGACCCGACGCCGCCGTACGGGCCGCGCGCAGTCGCTCCGCCAGCTCGGTGAAGCCCTGCACGACGACGGCGGCCATGATGGCGTCCTTACCCTTGAAGTGGCTGTACAGCACCGGCTGGCTGTACTCGATCTCGGCGGCGAGCCGGCGCGTGGTCACCGCGTCCCAGCCCTCGGTCTCGGCCAGTTCCCGCGCGGCCGTGACGATCAGCCGCTCGCGCTCCGCTCGTTCGCGCTCTCGGCGCGTCTGGATCGACATGGGCACATCTAGCACCGCTAGTATTCATGTCGAGGCTATGCTAGCTTCGCTCTCGCCCCTAGCGCTGCTAGCAAGGAGATCCGACGTGCTCACTCCCACCGCCTACGGCCTTGCCATCGTGCTCGACCTCCTCGTCCTGTTCATCGGCGCACGGTTCCTGCTCCAGCCGCAGCCGGCCGCCACCGCATACGGCGTTCCCGCCAAGCCGCAGGGCGACGCCGCCTATCTGGAGATCAAGGGCCTGCGCGACGCCACCTTCGGCGTCATGGGTCTGGCCCTGCTCGCCTTCGCCGGCGCCACCGCCGAGGCGTGGTTCATGCTGATCGTGGCGCTGGCGCCACTCGGCGACACGCTGATAGTGCTGCGCCACGGCGGCACGAAGGCGGTCGCGTTCGGAATTCACTTCGCCACGGCCGTCGTTGTCCTCATCAGTGCAGCCCTGCTCCTCGCGGTCTGAAAGCCATCGACCGAACCAACGCCTGCATCAGGGAGTCATGAGATGTCGTTGATCGTGCCGGACTTCGACAAGTCCGTGATCGTCCGCTCCGCGGAGGCCGAAGTGATCGGCCGGGCCCCCACCGCCCTCCAACTGCTGGCCGACAGCAGCTCGACCGGTGGCGCGCTGTCCACCCTGCGCGCCACCCTCACCGACGGCGCCGACGGCGCCAAGCCGCACCATCACGCCGGCTCCGCCGAGCTGTTCTACATGCTCGACGGGACCGCCCAGCTCCTCTCCGGCGAAGAGATCGTGACCGCCGAGCGCGGCGACCTCGTCGTCGTACCGCCCGGCGTTCCGCACGCCTTCGCGGCCGCACCCGGGCACGACGCCGACATCCTCATCGTCATCACCCCCGGCGTCGAACGCTTCGAGTACTTCCGGCACTTGGAGCGCATCGCCTTCGGCAAGGTGCCGCCGGAGAGCCTGCTGGAGGTCCAGGAGCTGTACGACACGTACTTCCGGCAGAGTCCGGCATGGGACGGACGGCGCTGAATCGCTGGGCACGCAGGGCACCGAAGGGCATGGCCGGCCGGGCACCGAACGGCGTGCCCGGCGCCGGTTAGGCTCTGCGCACACAGAGGGATCTGGGGAGGTCACGATGGCCGGTACCCGGCTGGACGGCAGGGTCGAACGCGGCAACCGTACGCGGCAGCTGGTGCTGAGCCGCACCGTCGACATCGCCTCCGTCGAGGGACTGGAGGCGCTGTCCGTCGGACGCCTGGCCACCGAGCTCCGGCTCAGCAAGAGCGGGGTCTTCGCACTCTTCGGCTCCAAGCAGGAGCTCCAGCTGGCCACCGTGCGGGAGGCGGCGCGCATCTACGTCGACCAGGTGATCCGGCCCGCGGCCGAGACCCCGGCCGGGGTCGGCCGCGTCCGGCGGCTGTGCGAACTCTGGCTGGACTACTCCCAAGGCAGGGTCTTCCCGGGCGGCTGCTTCTTCTACGAGGTCATCGCCGAGTTCGACGCCAGGCCGGGGCCCGTGCACGACGCGATGGTACGCGCCCAGCGGGAGTGGGCGGACCACGTGGAGCGCACCCTCACCGAGGCCCGCGACCTCGGCGACCTCCACCCGGGCACGGACGCCGGCCAACTCGCCTTCGAACTCATCGCGTTGATGGAGACGGCCAACGCCGTCTCGGTCCTGCACGACGAGACGGTCGCCTACCGCAGGGCCCGCGTCGGGATCACCGCGCGACTGCGGGCGGCGGCGACCGACCCGTCCCGGGTGCCCGAAGTCTCTTGAGCAGCAGCGAAGTTGAATGCCGCAGCGGACAACGCCAAACAAGTAGCACGACCGTTCGCTTAGTTTTATGCTCGTCTCCTCATCGAGGAGGCCGGATGACAACGACTGGACCGGACATCGTCGAGCTCGACCGGATCGCCGTACACGAGTCGCTCAGGATCGTGGGGCTGGTGCGGGAGACGGACTGGGAACGGGACACACCCTGCGCCGGGTGGACGCTGCGGCGACTGGTGGCGCACATGGCCGCTCAGCACCACGGGTTCGCGGCGGCCGCGCGCGGGGCGGGGCACGAGGAGGCGTACTGGCGGGAGCCGGACGACATGAGCGATCCGATGCGGACCTACCAGGGAGCGGCGACGACGGTGCTCGCCGCGTTCGCCGAACCGGGGGTCGGGGAACGGGAGTTCGTGCTGCCCGAGCTCGGGAGCGGGTTTCCGGGGCGGATGGCCGTCGGGTTCCACTTCATCGACTACGTGGTGCACGCCTGGGACGTGGCCGCCACGCTGGGCGTCGGGCTCGACCTGCCCGGCCATGTCCTCGAAGCGGGGCTGGCCGTCGCCCGCCGTGTGCCGACGGATCCAGCGGGCCGCGGCGCGGGCTTCGCGTTCGCGCCGGCCCTCGACGGGCCGGGCGGGGCGGAGCCCCTGGAAGAAGCGCTGCGACTGCTGGGACGCGACCCGGAGAAGTGGCCGCTGCCGAACTGACGGCGCCGCGCGAGTCGGCGTCGGACGGCCGGTTCGGGAGCCGGGCGACGGCCGCGCGCGGGCGGGCGTGACTGATCACCGACGGGCTTGAACACCACAGCCTTCCCGTACGTACCTGCTGGCACTGGCCAAGTACAGGTTCCCAACGACCAGTTGGTTTCACGCGGGAGGCACCTTTGCGGCGTATCAACGGTACGGCCCTCGTCATCGCGGCACTCGTCGCCACCGCCGGCGCACTCGCGTTCCCGGTGTGGTCGTACGCCGACCGTTCGGGCACCGGCGCGGCGAATCTCGCGGCCGGGACGGTGAACACACGCTGGGGGCCGCTGACCGCCGCCGACCGCGACTTGATCGTACGAGTACGGCTGGCCGGTCTCTGGGAGCTGCCGGCCGGCCAGCAGGCGATCGAGCGGGCGCCCACCAAGGCGATCAAGGAGGCGGGCGATCACCTGATCGTCGGCCACACCGACCTCGACAAGCGGGTGCGGATCGTGGCGGCCCAGCTCAACGTCGAGCTGCCGAACCAGCCGAACGACCAGCAGCAGGGCTGGCTGAAGGAGCTTTCGGCGGCGTCGGGCAAGGAGTACGAGTACAAGTTCGCGAACCTGCTGCGGTCCGCCCACGGCAAGATCTTTCCGGCGATCGGCGCGGTCCGCAACACCACTCGCAACACGCTGGTGCGCCAGCTGGCCTCGGACGCCAACCTGACGGTGCTCGACCACATCACGATGCTGGAGAAGACCGGAGCGGTCGACTTCGACGCCATCGCCGCGGCCGCGGCCGCCACGTCGACCGCCAGCCCGACCGGCCCCCCGGCGCCGACCGTCGGCGCGTCGGCGGCCTCCGCGCCGCCCGTCCAGCCGGGAGACGGCGTCAACGTCTCGTCGAACCCGTCGGCGCTGCCGCAGCCCGACGCCAACATCAACACCGGCCGACCGGAGCCCACGGACTCGGACAAGGTGCTCCAGTAGCCCGCACGGAACCTCAAATGTTGCTCTGAAGGTCCGTTCGGATGGGTTCGGCCCCGGGTCCCGGGGCCATGACTCCGTCACGCCGGAACACAGGTCCGTCGTAAGGAGACGACACGCAGGGTCTGGTCAGGGTTCGTGACGGAGGAGGGGACATGACGCAGCAGCTGAGGCAGCTGGGGACGGGAATCGGGTGGCGGCCGGAGATCGCCGAGGCCGTGGAGCGCATGCCCGGCATCGACTGGGTCGAGGCCGTGGCCGAGAACCTGTGCCCCGGGCATCTCCCCGAGTCGCTGCTGCGGCTGCGCGAGCGCGGGGTCACGGTCGTGCCGCACGGGGTCTCGCTCGGCCTCGGCGGCGCGGACCGGCCCGACGAGTCCCGCCTCGCCGCGCTCGCCGAGCGGGCCGAGGCGCTGGGCTCGCCGCTCGTCACGGAGCACATCGCCTTCGTACGGGCCGGCGGTCCGCTCACCGCCTCACCGCTGCTGGAGGCCGGGCACCTGCTGCCGGTCCCCCGCACCCGGGACGCCCTCGACGTGCTGTGCGAGAACATCCGTATCGCGCAGGACGCACTGCCCGTCCCGCTCGCGGTGGAGAACATCGCCGCGCTGATCTCGTGGCCCGGCGAGGAGATGACGGAGGGCCAATTCCTCTACGACCTGGTCGACCGCACCGGCGTACGCCTCCTCATCGACGTCGCCAACCTCCACACCAACCACGTCAACCGCGGCGAGGACCCCGCCAAGGCCTTCGACGAACTCCCCGTCGAAGCCATCGCCTACGTCCACGTCGCCGGCGGCTTCGAACGGGACGGCGTCTGGCACGACAGCCACGCCCACCCCGTGCCCCAGCAGGTCCTGGACATCCTGGCGGACCTCGCCTCCCGCGTGAGCCCGCCGGGGGTCCTCCTCGAGCGGGACGAGAACTTTCCGGAGCCCGAGGAGCTCGAAAGGGAACTGGGGGCGATTCGGGGGACGCTGGAGAAGGCCACGAGTGCCTCTGCCGCGAATCCCTTGAACGCCTTGGCTCCCTTGGCTCCCTTGGCTCCCTTGGACTCCATGGATTCCATGGACTCCATGGGCTCCATGGGCTCCTTGAGCGCCTTGGACGCGGCGGGTTCTCCTTCCGGCGAAGCCGGAACGCAGGACACGACCGCCGCCCGGCAGCGGCTCGCGCTCGCGCAGGCCGCGCTGCTGTCCGCGCTCGTCGCGGGCACCCCCGTGCCCGAGGGCTTCGACGGGGTACGGCTCGGGGTGCAGGCGCGAGCGCTCGCCGCCAAGCGGGCGGACGTGGTCGCGAAGGTGGCCGCGGAGCTGCCGGAGATCCTGGCGGAGGGGTACCGGCCGGCCTTTCTCGCGTATGCGCAAGGGCATCCGATGACCGGGGGGTATCGGCGCGACGCCCTCGACTTCGCCGAGCGGCTGCTCCTCGCGGGACGCCCCGAGGACGCGGAGACGCGGCGTCGGCTGCGCGACTGGTGGCTGGAGCGCTCGGGCCCGGCCCCGCTGTCGCAGCGCCCCACGGCCCGGTTGGCCCGCGCCACCCGCCGGGTGCTGCTGCGCCGCTGAGTAGGCGCGCGGCGGCCCCGCACCGACGCGGAGTGTGCCGGGGTTAACACAGCTCCCTGTGCGGCCGATGCGCATGCCCGGTTTCCAGGTCTTTGAGGTGGTCTGGCGTACGCCTGAAGTACCGCATCCGCCGCGTTTCACCCACCGGTCAAGCCCTCCTCCTCGTACGGCAGTTGGCGTAGCGCCCGCAGTAATATGCCAACTCGCACCCGAAGCGCACTAGCGTGCGGTGCCGCAAGCAGGAGGCACCATGCGATCCATCAACCGCACCGGATTGGTCAGTGGCACCGGGCTCATCATCACGGGCCTCACGGCGACCCTGGTCGCGCTGGTCTTTCCGATCTGGTCGTACGCGGACCGCTCCGGCACCGGCCTGGACACCCTGAACGCACAGACCGTGTCGACCCGGTTCGGTCCGCTGTCGGCCCTGGACCAGGAGTTCATCACCAAGGTCCGGCTGGCCGGACTGTGGGAGCTGCCCGCGGGCCAGCAGGCCCAGGAGCGCGGCACCACCCAGGCCGTACGCACGGCCGGCGAGCACCTCATCGAGGGCCACACGTTCCTGGACGCCCGTGTCCGCAATGTCGCCGCGCGACTCGGCCTGGAGCTGCCCAACCAGCCCAACCCGCAGCAGCGCCAGTGGCTGGCCACGCTGAGCGCCGCGCACGGCACGGACTACGACCAGAAGTTCGCGAACATCCTGCGCAAGGCCCACGGCAAGGTCTTCTCCGTGGTCGCCCAGGTTCGCGCGAACACCCGCAACTCGCTCGTACGCGACCTCGCCGACGACGCGAACACCACCGTGCTCGACCACATCAAGGTCCTCGAAGCCACCGGATACGTCGACTTCGACGCCCTCGCCCAGGACGCGGCCACCGCGAGTCCGCCGCCGCTCACCAATTCGCCTGCCCCGCCCGGCCCGACGCAGTCCCCGGGCGCGCCGATCCCGGTGAACCCGTCGCCGGGCTACCCCATGCCGCCGGCCGCCTCGCGCGCCAAGCCGTCCTCAACTCCATAGCCCGCACGGCTCCACGGGCGAAATTTGGAACGTCACATACCGGCAACGCTCCGTCCACATTGTGAATAACCCATGGCGCCTGCCCGACCCTTGGCATAGAAAAACGCCATGTTCTGGGTCCTTCTCCTGCTCCTGGCCTGGGCCGCGGCCGGCACCTCCTGCACCCGGCTGTGCCTGGCGGCCGTACGCGCGGCGGCAGTCGACGCGGACGTGGCCCGCGGGCACGACCTCACGCTGTACGAGGCGGCGTTCCTGTCCGGCGGCCCGGCCCGGGTCGCCGATCTGACCCTGGTGTCGATGGCCCGCCAGCGCCGGCTGCTGCTCGCGCACACCGGCTGGGCGACCGTCGTGGACCCGCGCGGGCGCGACGACATGGAGCGCTCGGTCATAGGAGCCATCGGCCCGGAGGGCCAGTCCCGGATCGCACCCGTACGCGCGACCGCGGCCGCCGCGGACTCGGTACGCCGTCTCGCCGACCACCTGGTCGCGGTGGGCCTCGCCGTCCCGGACGGCGCCCGCACCACCGTCGCGGGCGCCGTCCGCCAGGTCCAGGCCGCCACTGCGGCCGTCGTCGCGCTGGGGGCCGTGGCCCTCCTGCTGCCTGCCCAGACCACCGGGAACGAGGTCCCGGTGGCGGTGTGGTTCGCGCTTCCGCTGGTCCTCACGCTGAGCTGCCTCGCCATCGCCCGCATCGAGGTGCATCCCTACACGCGCTGGGCTTCCCCGGCCGGGCAGCGGCTGCTCGGCACCCTCGCGCGGCGCGCCGACGAGGCCGGCGACGACCGCACATACCTCACCTCCGTCGCCGTACGCGGGGTCCGCGCGATCGGCGAGCCGGACCTGCGCGCGGCATTTACGCACCGCGACCGCAGCCCCGAGCGAAGGGGCTGGTGAAGGAGCTCGCCAAAGGGCTGAGGGGCGGCTCGCCAAGGGACTGAGGGGCGCATCGGGGTCATAGGGGCCGACACCGGGGCCCGGTGCTTTACTTCACCAACCGTCGAACGAAACATCCCTTTTGTCGCTGCCGCGCATTGAAGGGATTCGCGATGAGAGCTGCCGTCCTCCACGGAACCGCAGGGTCCATGCTCCTGACCGCCCTCGTCGTCGCCCCGGCGGCCGGCCAACCCGCCTGGCACGATCCGGCAGGCTCGGCCGAGATGCGCGGCACCGCCGTCGCCGCCGGCCGTGCCGCGGCCGCGGGTGTCCACTTCGGGAAGTGCGCCAAGGAGCAGGACGCCCCGGGCAGTCTCCAGTGCGGCACGGTCACGGTGCCCCTGGACTACGCACACCCCGGCGGCCGGAAAATCAAGCTGACCGTCAGCCGCGTCAAGGCCACCGGCAAGGACGCGAAGAACTCGAAGCGGAAGGTGCCACGGCAGGGCGCCCTCGTCTACAACCCCGGCGGTCCGGGCGCCTCCGGCATGGACTTCCCGCTGATCGGATTCCTCCCCGAGTGGCAGCGCATCGCGGCGGCGTACGACCTGGTCGGCTACGCACCGCGCGGGGTCGACCGCTCTGCCCCGCTGTCCTGCCAGGACCCCAAGCGCTTTCTGAAGGCGCCCTCGCAGGCGCCGACGTTCCCCTCGGAGTCGTACAAGAAGGAGCGCATCGCCGAGGCCAAGGCGTACGCGCGCGGGTGCGCCGAGCGCTCGGGCAGCGCCCTGCGCCACTACACCTCGCTCAACAACGCTCGCGACCTGGACGTACTGCGCGCCGCGCTCGGCGAGCCGAAGCTGAACTTCATGGGCGCCTCGTACGGGACGTACTTCGGTGCCCTCTACGCGACGCTCTTCCCCTCACACGTACGCCGGATGGTCTTCGACTCGGCGGTGAACCCCGACCCCGACCTGATCTGGTACCGGAACAACCTCGACCAGTCGGTCGCCTTCGAGCACCGCTGGGCCGACTTCCGCGCGTGGGTCGCCAAGCACGACGACGTGTACGGGCTCGGTGCCACACCCGAAGAAGTGCTGCACAGCTACGAGAGAGTGCGGGCGCAGCTCGCCGCCTCTCCCGCGGGCGGGAAGGTGGGGCCCGCGCAGTTGCAGGGCGCGTTCCTGGAGGCCGGGTACTACGACGACTACTGGCCGCAGCGCGCCATGGCGCTCTCCGCCTATCTGAAGGGCGACCCGAAGCCGCTGGTCGAGCAGGCCGGTCCGTTTCCGGAGGCGGCGGCCGAGCTGGAGAACGGCACCGCGGTCTACACGGCGGTCGAGTGCAATGACGCGTCCTGGCCGACCGACTGGCGCACCTGGGACCGCGACAACACACGCCTCGCGCGCGTGGCGCCGTTCGAGACCTGGGACAACGTGTGGATGAACCTGCCGTGCGCGTACTGGCCGGTGCCGCGGCAGAAGCCCCTCGACGTACGGACGCTGCCCGGGGCGCTGCCGCCGACCCTGATCCTCGCGGCCGAACGGGACGCGGCGACCCCGTACGAAGGGGCCCGGGAGCTGCAGCGGCGGCTGTCCGGCTCGGTCCTGGTGACCGAGAAGGAGGCCGGGACGCACGGGATCGGGGGCGGGCCCAACCAGTGCGTCAACGGCTACCTGGACGCGTATCTGCTGGAGGGCCGGCTCCCGGCGCGGCGCACGGGGTGCGCGCCGCACGCGGAGCCGAAGGCGGTGGCGCCGGGTGATCACTCCAAGAGCGAGGGGAGCTCGGGCAGCGAAGAGAGCTCAGGGAACTCGGCAAGCGCGAAGGACTCGGAGGACTCTCAGCACACCGCGGACTCGAAGACCACCCGGCAGGCGCCCTGATCTAGGGCCTGTCATTTGGATCAGGCCCTAGGCGAGGCCCGCGACCAGCTCGGCGACGTCCTTGCGGCGGCCCGTGTAGAACGGGACCTCCTCGCGGACGTGCATCCGGGCCTCGGAGGCGCGGAGGTGACGCATGAGGTCGACGATGCGGTACAGCTCGTCGGCCTCGAAGGCGAGGATCCACTCGTAGTCGCCCAGCGAGAACGAGGCGACCGTGTTGGCGCGCACGTCCGGGTAGCCGCGGGCCATCTTGCCGTGGTCGGCCAGCATGCGGCGGCGGTCCTCGTCGGGCAGCAGGTACCAGTCGTAGGAGCGCACGAAGGGGTAGACGCTCACATAGTTGCGCGGCGTCTCGTCGGCGAGGAACGCCGGGATGTGCGAGCGGTTGAACTCGGCGGGGCGGTGCAGCGCCATGTTCGACCAGACCGGATCCACGGCGCGGCCCAGCTTGGTGCGGCGGAAGAGGTTGTACGCCTCCTGGAGCTGGTCGCTCGTCTCGGCGTGCCACCAGATCATCAGGTCGGCGTCGGCGCGCAGCCCCGACACGTCGTACGTGCCGCGGACGGTGACATCCTTCGCGGCGAGCTGGTCGAAGAGCTCCTGGACCTCGTCGGCGTAACCGGAACGGTCCTCGGGGAGCGCGTCGCGCAGTTTGAAGACGGACCACAGGGTGTAGCGGATGACCTCGTTGAGGTCCTTGGCCTTCTTGCCGGCGTTCGGGATCTTGGCGGGGGCGTCGTCACTCATGGGTCTATTCTCCCGCGCCGCCGTGCAGACTCTGCACCGGGTTCGCGATCAGGGCGTCCAGTCCGCCACGATCGCCGCCGAGCTGGTCCACGGCCGCGTACGCGCTCGCGATGCACGCGGGGATGCCGACCCCGTCGTACGCCGCGCCGCACACGGCGAGGCCCGGGAGCTTGCCGACGTGCTCGCGGATACGGGCCACTCGGGCGTGGTGCCCGACCGGGTACTGCGGCAGCCCGTCGTCCCACCGTGTCACCCGGGTCGCGAGGGGCTCGGCGTCCAGGCCGGTCGCCGCCCGCAGGTCGTGCCGGGACACCTTGACGAGGTCGGCATCCTCCCGTCCGAGCACCTCCGTCTCTCCGTACCGCCCGACGGAGGTGCGCAGCACGAGCAGATCGGGGTTCTCCTCGGCGATCCAGCCCCACTTCCGGGAGGCGAAGGTGGACGCCTTGATGGTGTGCCCGTCCACGGGCGGCACCAGGAAGCCGCTCCCTTCGGGCAGGGCGATGTCGGCACGGCGATAGGCGAGGGTGACGAGTGCCATGGAGGCGTACTCCACGGCGGCCAGCTCGGCCGCCGCGGCGGGCGCCTCGGCACGCAGCAGCGCGGCGGCGGCCGGGGCGGGCAGGGCTACGACGACACCGTCCGCGTACAGGACACGGCTTTGACCGCTTCCAGGGCTTCCGGCGCCGACGGGGCTTCCGACGACAACACGCCACGCCGCGTGCGGCGGCGCCCCCGCGGAGTCCGCCGCGAACGGCGAGCCGTCACCGCCCGGCCCCGCCGCCTCGGTCCTGCGGAGCTCGGTGACCGGCATCCCGGTCAGGATCTCGCCCCCGCGTGCCCTCACCGACTCTGCGACCGCGAGGGGCAGTTGGCCGACACCGCCCTCGATGCCCATGAAGACCGGCCCCGTCTGCCCGGCTGCGGCGGCCTTGGTCTGGATCTCGCGGACCGCCTCCGTCAGGGAGGTGTGGGCGCGGGCGGCGGCGTAGAGCTGGGGGACGGCCAGGCGCAGGGAGATGCGGTAGGCGTCACCCGCGTAGACACCGCCGAGGAGGGGCTCGACCAGGCGGTCGACGACCTCGCGGCCGAGGCGGGCCGCCACGTACTCCCCCACCGCCACGTCGTCGCCCACCTCGGTGCGGGGCAGCTCGGCGTCACGCTCGATGCGGCGCAGGCCCTCCTCGGAGAGGACACCGGAGAGGGCGGACGCGGTGCCTGGGACGCCCATGACGTGGCCCTTGGGCATCGGGCGCAGCGCGCCGCGGGTCCAGAGGGAGGCTGTCGCGGTCGCAGGGGGCTGGAGGCGGTCGGCGAGGCCGACCTCGCGTGCGAGGGACACCGCCTCGGGGCGGCGCGCGAGCATCGACTCGGCACCCAGGTCGACGCGCGCGCCCGCGACCTCGCCGGGCAGCAGCTTGCCGCCGACGCGGTCCGACGCCTCCAGGACGGTCACGCGCGCCCCGCGGTCCAGCAATCGGTGGGCGGCGGCCAGGCCCGCGATCCCGCCCCCGATGACCACGACGTGTCCCGTATCCGTACGAGTCTGCTGTGCGCGCATGCCTCCACCTTCTCAAACCCCGCTGACAAGCCCGCCAGGAGTCCGGTGTCCTGCACGAGTCCCGACCGTGACCGCATCGGGACCGGATCCGGCCAACGTCCCGGCCCGCTCGGGCGTCGAAGGAGCGTCAGTCGGCACGGCACAGTTGTCACGACCCTCGGGGGTAGGCCCATATGCGCACTCGAAGCTCCGGACATTCCGTACGCCCTGTCCATGCTCTGGCGGGGATACTCCTCGCCGCCGCCCTCGCGCTGGCGGGCTGCAGCGGCGCCAATGACACCGCGTCCAGCGACTCGGGCGGCGACAACAAGGCCGCCGCTCCGGGCTCCGCCGAGAAGGCGGACTCGGGCGCCGCGGGCAGCGGCGCGGCGAACGGCTCCAAGGCCACCGCCCCGCCCAAGGTGACCGCGAGCCACATCATCCGCACCGCCTCCCTGACGGTGCAGGTCAAGGACGTGCCCAAGGCTCTGGACGGGGCCCGCACCACGGCCGAGAACGCCGGCGGCTATGTAGGCAACGAGACCACCTCGCGCGACGAGAAGGGCCACGAACGCACCCGCCTCGTCCTGCGCGTGCCGACCGAGCGCTACGACGAGGTGCTCGCCGAGCTGGAGGGCGCGGGCAAGGTCGTCGAGCGGACGGCCAAGGCACAGGACGTCACCGACCAGGTCGTGGACGTGGAGAGCCGGATCAAGTCGCAGCGCGCCAGCGTGGCCCGGGTCCGCGAGCTCATGGACCAGGCGACCAAACTCAGTGATGTGGTCACCCTGGAAGGTGAGTTGAGCAGCCGTGAGTCCGATCTGGAGGCGCTGCTGGCGCAGCAGGCGTCCCTGAAGGACCGCACCAGCCTGGCCACGATCACGCTCTCGCTGTCCGAGACCCCGGTGAAGAAGGCCGAGAAGAAGGACGAGGACCCGGGCTTCGTGGACGCGCTCAGCGGCGGCTGGCATGTGCTGGTCACCATGCTGCGCTGGATCGCGCTGGCGATCGGCGCGCTGCTCCCGTTCGCGGCGGGCCTGGCGCTGATCGTCCTGGTGTGGATGCGTCTGGTGCGGCCCCGGCTGCCGCGCCGCCCGGCTCCGGCCGCCTCGGCTTCGCTGCCGGTGGCCCCGCCCGTGCGCGGAGAGGGTGGCGAGGAGGACTGAAATGCGGGGCCCCCGTAGCGTGTTCGCATGAGCATGAGCCGTACGAGCGGGACTGGCAGGGCGAAAGAGCGACTGGTCGTGATCGGCGGTGACGCGGCGGGCATGTCCGCCGCGTCACAGGCGCGCCGGCTGCGGGGGCCGGACGAGCTGGAGATCGTGGCGTTCGAGCGGGGGCACTTCACGTCCTACTCCGCGTGCGGCATCCCGTACTGGGTGGGCGGCGACGTCCCCGAGCGGGACCGGCTGATCGCGCGGACGCCCCAGGAGCACCGGGAGCGCTCCATCGACCTGCGGATGCGTACGGAGGTCACGGAGATCGACGTCGCGGGCGCCCGCGTCCGCTCCCGGGACCTCGGGTCCGGGGCCGAGGAGTGGACGTCGTACGACAAGCTCGTGATCGCGACCGGCGCACGCCCGATCCGCCCCGACCTGCCGGGCGCCGACGCGCCGGGCGTGCACGGCGTGCAGACCCTGGACGACGGGCAGGCCCTCCTCGACACGCTGGCCGTCACGGAGGGCCGCCGCGCGGTGGTCGTGGGCGCGGGGTACATCGGCGTGGAGATGGCCGAGGCGCTCATCAACCGCGGGTACGGGGTGACGGTCGTCAACCGCGGCAAGGAGCCGATGTCCACGCTCGACCCGGACATGGGCCGCCTGGTGCACACGGCCATGGAGGGCCTGGGCATCACCATGGTCAACGACGCCGAAGTGACGAAACTCCTCACCGGTGAGGACGGGCGGGTCCGGGCGGTTGCCACGGAGGACGCCGAATACCCGGCGGACGTGGTCGTGCTCGGCATCGGAGTACGCCCCGAGACGGGGCTCGCCAAGGCGGCAGGGCTGCCTCTCGGCGACCGCGGCGGGCTGCTCACCGATCTGGCGATGCGGGTGCGCGGGCACGAGAACATCTGGGCCGGTGGCGACTGCGTCGAGGTGCTCGACCTGGTCTCCGGCCGCGAGCGGCACATCGCGCTGGGCACGCACGCCAACAAGCACGGACAGGTCATCGGCTCCAACGTGGGCGGCGGGTACGCCACGTTCCCCGGTGTCGTCGGCACGGCGGTGAGCAAGGTCTGCGACCTGGAGATCGCCCGCACCGGGCTGCGCGAGAAGGACGCGCGCCGGGCGGGCCTGCAGTTCGAGACCGTCACCATCGAGTCGACCAGCCGCGCGGGCTACTACCCGAACGCCGCCCTCATGACGGTGAAGATGCTCGCCGAGCGCCGCACCGGACGGCTGCTCGGCGTGCAGATCGTCGGCCGTGAAGGGGCCGCGAAGCGCGTCGACATCGCCGCGGTCGCACTGACCGCGGGCATGACGGTGGAACAGATGACAGTCCTGGACCTGGGTTACGCACCGCCGTTCTCACCCGTGTGGGACCCCGTCCTGGTCGCGGCCCGCAAGGCGGTTGCGGCGGTGCGCACCAGCGCCCCGTAGGGACGCGGGGCCGTGACATTGTGCGGCTCCGCCGCGTGGGCGCGACCAGCCACGAGCGGCCGGCGATCGACAGCGGTCCGCGCCTTCGCGGTGCGCCTACGCGGACTCGTGCCCGGCGGTCCCGTTGATCCGGTCGATGGCCTGCCGAGCCTGCTCCGCGGGCGGCCGCGCGGGCAGCGACGAGACGGAGGCGGGCGCAGCCACCGCGGGCGGCGTCTGTGCCGGCTTCGCGTGAGCCGCCGGCCGCGCGGAGCGCAACCGGTGGCTGACGGCCTCGTCGAGCGTCACCGGACGCTGCATACGCGCCGCGAGCCGGCCCGCCTCCTGGCCGAGCGCGGCGACGTCCTCCCACGGGAGGTGCAGCACCAGGGCGATCTCCGCCTCACCGTCGGGCAGGGCATGCATCGGAGGAGTAACTCGCTCGTTCATCGCCTGTGTCCTCACGTCTTCCTCGCGTCGCGTCTTCGTCGCGGCGCGGGCGGTTGAGGAGACATACGCACGCGGGGACGGCGGCGTTCAGTGTCGGCGCATCGAGGGCACTAGTTCCTTGTGGTCATACCCGTCCATGACGTGAACCCGGTACGGCGCACGCCCTATGTGACGTACGCGCTGATCGCCGCCAACGTTCTCGTGTTCCTCTACACCCCCGGCATCGCCGGATCGGTGGCCGGCGACAGCGGTCTGTCCCAGCTGTGCCATCTGCAGGCGTTCCTGGACCACTACGCCGCGGTGCCACAGGAGTTGATTCACCATCAGATGCCACGCCTCGTGCCGACGGGCGAAGTCGGTCTCGGCCCGCACGGGGCCGGCTGCGTGGTGGGCCCGCCGGACTACGACAAGTCGCCGCCGCTGTCGGTGTTCACAGCGATGTTCCTGCACGGCAGCTGGCTGCATCTGCTGGGCAACATGCTGTTCCTGCTGATCTTCGGCAACAACGTCGAGGACCGCATGGGACATGTGCGGTTCACGCTGTTCTACGTGGCCTGCGGCTACGCGGCGGCGTACGGATACGCCCTGCTGAACGAGGACTCCGGCGACCCGCTGATCGGCGCCTCGGGAGCGATCGCCGGAGTCCTCGGCGCCTATCTGGTGCTCTATCCGAGGGCCAGGGTCTGGGTCCTCGTCCCGTTCCTGATCTTCCTGCCGCTGCGGCTGCCGGCGTGGATCGTGCTGGGCTTCTGGTTCGTGCTCCAGGCCGTCTACTCGTCCGGCGGCGGCGTCTCGGCCGCGGGAACGGTGGCATACGCCGCGCATGTGGTCGGCTTCCTCGCGGGCATGCTGCTCGCCTGGCCGCTGCGCCCGGGCACCCCGCCCCCACCGGAACCGCGCGGCCTGCTGTGGGGCAGACGGGCGCGGCCCAGCTGGTGACGGCGGCGGGGGGTCAGCGCGCGGTCTGCGTGTGGACGTACTCCACGAGCCGGGTCAGCGCGTCCGGGTCGGTGGTCGGCGGGACGCCGTGGCCGAGGTTGAAGACATGGCCTTCGAGACCGGCGGCGGCGTCGAGGACCTCGCGGGTCTTGGTCCGGACGGCCTCGGTGGTGGAGAACAGGACGGCCGGGTCGAGATTGCCCTGAAGGGCCTTGCCGGGGCCGACACGGCGGGCGGCCTCGTCGAGCGGGACGCGCCAGTCGACGCCGACGACGTCCGCGCCCGCCTCGCCCATCAGGCCGAGCAGCTCACCGGCGCCGACGCCGAAGTGGATGCGCGGGACGCCGTACGAGGCGACGGCCTCGAAGACCTTGGTGGACGCGGGCATCACCGAGCGGCGGTAGTCGGCGGGAGCCAGAGCGCCGACCCAGGAGTCGAAGAGCTGGACGGCGCTGGCGCCCGCCTCGATCTGGACCTTCAGGAAGGCGGAGGTGATCTCGGCGAGGCGGTCGAGGAGGTCGGCCCACAGCTGCGGGTCGCCGTACATGAGCGCCTTGGTGTGCTCGTGGTTCTTGGACGGACCGCCCTCCACGAGGTAGCTCGCGAGAGTGAAAGGCGCGCCCGCGAATCCGATGAGCGGGGTCGGGCCGAGCTCGGCCGTGAGCAGACCGATCGCCTCGGTGACGTAGCTGACGTCCTCGGGGGTCAGGTCGCGCAGCTGGGCCAGGTCGGCGCGGGTGCGGATCGGATTCTGGACGACGGGGCCGACGCCCGGCTTGATGTCGAGGTCGATGCCGATGGCCTTGAGCGGGACGACGATGTCGCTGTAGTAGATGGCTGCGTCCACCTGGTGCCGGCGCACGGGCTGGAGCGTGATCTCGGCGACCAGCTCGGGCCGCATGCAGGACTCCAGCATCGGGATGCCCTCGCGCACCTTGAGGTACTCGGGCAGCGAGCGTCCGGCCTGCCGCATGAACCACACCGGCGTGTGCGGCACAGGCTCGCGCCTGCACGCCTTGAGGAAGGCGGACTCGTACGTGGCTGTCGGCTGCTGCCCGGCGGGGCTGTGGTTGGCACTCACGACGGAAAGTCTCGCACGGCCGATGGACAGCCGAGCCCGGGGGCAGCGCTCCGAAGGGGCGCGGGGAACCGCGCGCAACCCAAGACCGCACGCGACCGCCCCGGGACCGAACGACCCAGGATGGACCGCCGACGGCCACCCGCAGTCACGGTCACGAACACGGCGAAACCGAGCCGTTCCCGCCGAACCGCCGGAGCCACGGGTGTCTCTCCCTGCGCGGAGCCTCCGTTCCCCTTAATCTTCCCCGCATGGCTGCGGCTCAGGGACGACTGTCGGACGGCGCTGGCGGAATGGACGACGCGAAGGAGGGGGACCGGGATGCGATGGAGACGGCTCCACTGCCCTTCCGGGCCGCCGTCGAAGCGCTGAGGGCCGCGCGGCTGCGGCCGGAGATCGAGATCGACCCGACGCGCCCGCCGCAGCGCCTGGCCCCGTACGCGTACGCGCTGGAGGCCGCGGTCGTGGCGGACGACGAGGATCTGGCCGACGGCCGGCTCGTGCTGCTGCACGACCCGGCGGGCCACGAAGCCTGGCAGGGCTCCTTCCGTCTGGTGACCCTGGTCCGCGCGGAGCTGGAGCCGGAGATGGCCGCCGACCCGTTGCTGCCCGAGGTCTGCTGGTCCTGGCTGACCGGCGCACTGCAGGCCCGCGGTCTGTCGTACGGCGAAGCCAGCGGCACGGTCACCCGCGCGAGCTCGCACTACTTCGGCGGCCTCGCGGAGCGCCCGGCCGCCTCCCAGATCGAGATCCGTGCGTCGTGGACGCCCAGGGAGGGTCTGGGCGGCGTCCCGGACACGGCCGCGCACCTCGCGGCGTGGTGCGATCTGCTGTGCCAGGTCGCCGGGCTTCCGCCGGTGACCCCGGGCGACGCGTCGGTGGTCTCCCTTCCGCAGCGCCGGGGACCGCAGTCCCGCTGACGTCGCCGTGCCCACGGACCAGCCGAGTCCAGGAGAGCAGCGGTCGGCGCCGACCCGCACGCCGACTCGCGCACCTCTCACCGGTCCTTACCGGTTCTTTGTCGATACGGCCACTTTCGGCCTCGTATTGACGCGGAGCGACTCGGTTCGATCTTCGGATGATCGATCGCGTGTCCGAATTGCACAGATTGTTACTCACCAAATCGTGATCATTCTCTAAAGGACGAGAGGTTTGGTGCCGAAGACGTCTGTGACCTTGAAAGCACGGTTCGTCCCGGCTTCATCCCCAGAGCCGGTCCCGACCCGCACCCCAGGAGGCCTGGTGTCCGTTCTCCTCGAGCAGCCCGCAAGCCTGGTCGCCTACCGCCCGAACAAGCCGACCGCCATGGTGGTCGTGGCCGACCCCCGGGTCCGCTCCACCGTCACCCGCCATCTGTGGGCGCTCGGAGTGCGCGACGTCATCGAGGCGTCGTCCGTCGCGGAGGCCCGTCCCCGAATCGGCAACCCGCGTGACATCTGCGTCGCCGACGTCCACCTGCCGGATGGTTCCGGCCTCACCCTCCTTTCCGAGACCCGAGCCGCGGGCTGGCCCAACGGCCTCGCCCTCTCCGCCGCCGACGACATCGGCGCCGTACGCAACGCCCTCGCGGGCGGCGTCAAGGGCTACGTCGTCACCGGCACCCGTACGAACGTCGGGCTCCCCACCCGGCCCGGCGCCGCGCCCATCGGCTCGGCCGCCGCCCGTATGCACCGCCGCCCCCCGGGTGCCCCGAGCCACCCGGGCGGCTACCGCGAGCTGTCCGGACGAGAGGTCGAGGTTCTTCGGCTGGTCGCGGAGGGCCAGTCGAACAAGGCCATCGGCGTCTCCATGGGCCTGTCCGCGCTGACCGTCAAGAGCCACCTCGCCCGCATCGCGCGCAAGCTCGGCACGGGCGACCGCGCCGGGATGGTGGCGGTGGCCCTGCGCACCGGGATCATCCACTGAATCCACGAGTCCACTGAGCCCGGTGGAACAACCGATTCCACCGACCGCACCGAGTCCCCACCGCCCGTGAGCCGCGCCCTCCCCCGACCGTGAACCGGATCTTTCACTGACCTGACTGGTTTACGACCCTCAGACGCCCGTCGACGGAACGTTCCGTCGGCGGGCGTTGTCCATACACGGATACCCTTGACAGGTGACCGACGCCCAAGAGACCGCAGCAGACAGCTCACTGCGAACCACCGGAGGCGCCCCTCCGGACGACGTCGAATCGGCGCCGATCCCTTTGCTTGAGCCCCGAGACGGCATCCCGCCCGTGATCGCCGACGACGCCTCACTCGCCGAGGTGATCGCCGCCTTCGCCGCCGGATCCGGCCCCGTCGCCGTCGACGCCGAACGCGCGTCCGGGTACCGATACGGCCAGCGCGCCTATCTGGTGCAGCTGCGCCGCGAGGGAGCGGGGACCGCGCTGATCGATCCCGTCGCCTGCCCCGACCTGTCGGGCCTCGGCGAGGCGATCTCCGGAGTGGAGTGGGTGCTGCACGCGGCCACCCAGGACCTGCCCTGTCTGCGCGAGATAGGCATGGTGCCGACGCGGCTCTTCGACACCGAGCTGGCCGGACGCCTCGCCGGGTTCCCCCGGGTGGGCCTGGGCGCGATGGTCGAGAGCGTGCTCGGCTTCGTACTGGAGAAGGGGCACTCCGCGGTCGACTGGTCGACGCGGCCGCTGCCCGAGCCGTGGCTGCGCTATGCCGCGCTCGACGTGGAACTGCTCGTCGACCTGCGCGACGCCCTGGAGAAGGAGCTCGACCGGCAGGGCAAGCTGGAGTGGGCCCAACAGGAGTTCGACGCGATCGCGCAGGCCGCGCCCGCGCCGCCGCGCAAGGACCCCTGGCGCCGTACGTCCGGGATGCACAAGGTGCGCCGCCGCCGGCAGATGGCGGTCGTACGGGAGCTGTGGGAGACCCGGGACCGGGTCGCGCAGCGCCGGGACATCTCACCGGGCAAGGTGCTGGGCGACGCGGCCATTGTGGAGGCCGCGCTCTCCCTTCCGGCCAACGTGCACGCGCTCGCCGCGTTGAACGGGTTCGGGCATCGGATGGGGCGGCGTCAGCTGGAGCAGTGGCAGGCCGCGGTGGACCGTGCGAAGGCGCTGCCGGACGCGGAGCTGCCGCAGCCCGGGCAGCCGGTGACCGGGCCGCCGCCGCCGCGCGCCTGGGCCGACAAGGACCCGGCCGCCGCCGCTCGGCTCTCCGCCGCGCGTGCCGCCGTGTCGGCGCTGGCCGAGGAGCTCAACATGCCGCAGGAGAATCTGATCACTCCGGACACGGTGCGTCGGGTTTGCTGGGAGCCGCCGAGCCCCGACTCCGAGTCGGTTGCGGCTGCGCTTGCCGGGTACGGGGCGCGCCCCTGGCAGGTTGAGCAGGTCACGCCTGTACTGGTGGCTTCGCTGCGGGCCAAGGCCTAGGAGCAGCTGGACACAGCTGCCGTGGGGCAATCGGCCTTGCGGCGGCTGCGGGTTGTACCGGGCTGCTCGCGCAGTTCCCCGCACCCCTTCAGGGGCGCGGGCCCACCGGCGGTTACTTCGTTGCTCCCCGCATGAACCCGTTGTAGATGAAGCGCTGCAGGAACAGAAAGACGATCAAGGTCGGCAGGATGACGAGCACCGCGCCCGCCGAGATCGACTCCCAGTGCGCGCCGAAGGGCCCCTTGAAGCGGAACAGCGACGTCGAGATCACGCCAAGATCTTCCGACGGCATATAGAGGAACGGGACGTAGAAGTCGCTGTAGACGGTGATCCCCTTGACGATCACCACCGTCGCGACGGCGGGCTTCAGCAGCGGGAAAATGATCTTCCGGTAGATGGTGAACGCGTTCGCCCCGTCCAGCCTCGCCGACTCGTCGAGCGAGACCGGGATGGACCGTACGAACTGCAGGAAGATGTAGATCGACACGATGTCCGTGCCCATGTAGAGCGCGATGGGGGCCCAGCGGGTGTCGAAGAGGCCGAAGCTGTTGACGATCTGGAAGGTCGGGCGGCGCGGGTGCTGGACCTCGCCGGGGCGTGGCAGGTCGCCACGGATTTCTCCGGGGACGCGGGGGCTCGGGCCACCCGGTCCCTGCTGACCGCCGCTCCCCCTGATCGGCCGACGGCGATCGTGTACGACAACGACATCATGGCGGTGGCGGGTCTCTCGGTTGCCGCCGAGATGGGCTTGAGTGTGCCCGGTGATGTCTCGCTGCTCGCCTGGGACGACTCGCAGCTGTGCCGGCTCACTCGTCCGACGCTGTCCGCCATGAGCCATGACGTGCACGGGTTCGGGGCGGATGTGGCGCGGCCCCTGTTCCAGATGATCACCGGCGACGGCGCGGGATCGCATCCGGTGGCCACCCCTGTTCTTACGCCTTGGGGGTCCACTGCGCCGCCCAGGGGGTGACATCGCCTTTGTGTGCGGACTACGGGGGTCTGTGACCGGTCGCGCCCACGTGGCGGAGCCGCATTTGTCACAGCCCCGCGCCCGCACGAGGCGCTCCAACGCAGTGGGGTTGCTGTGTGACGTTCGCCGCTCCCGCCTCCGGGGCTGGGCAGGGTGGTTACTCGTAAGTAGCATGAGGGGGTGAGCGCGCGCTCAGTCGCGTGCGACGCGCAGCAGTGCCATCCCGCATCTGGAGGAGAGCCATCGTGCCTCGTACCGTCAGGGACGTCGTCTTCGTCGACGGCGTCCGCACCCCGTTCGGCAAGGCGGGCCCGAAGGGCATCTACCACGAGACCCGCGCCGACGACCTCGTCGTGAAGGCCATCCGGGAGCTGCTGCGCCGCAACCCCGGCCTCGACCCGAAGAAGATCGACGAGGTCGCCATCGCCGCGACCACGCAGATCGGTGACCAGGGCCTGACCCTGGGCCGCACGGCCGGCATTCTCGCCGGTCTCCCCCAGTCGGTCCCCGGCTACTCCATCGACCGCATGTGCGCGGGCGCGCTGACCGCCGTCACCGCCACGGCCGGTTCGATCGCCTTCGGTGCGTACGACGCCGTCATCGCCGGTGGTGTCGAGCACATGGGCCGCCACCCCATGGGCGAGGGCGTGGACCCGAACCCGCGGTTCGTGAGCGAGAAGCTGGTCGACGAGTCCGCCCTGTTCATGGGCATGACCGCGGAGAACCTGCACGACCGCTACCCGACGATCACCAAGCAGCGCGCCGACGAGTACGCCGTGCGCTCGCAGGAGAAGGCCGCCAAGGCGTACGCCAACGGCAAGATCCAGCAGGACCTGGTGCCGATCTCCGTGCGCCGGACCAACGCTGAGGCGGGCGAGACGGGCTGGGGCCTGGTCACCGCCGACGAGCCGATGCGCCCGGGCACGACGCTGGAGAACCTGACCGGTCTGAAGACGCCGTTCCGCGTCCACGGCCGCGTCACGGCCGGCAACGCCGCCGGTCTCAACGACGGTGCGACCGCCTCGATCATCGCGTCCGAGGACTTCGCCCGCGAGAACAACCTGCCGGTCAAGATGCGCCTGGTCTCGTACGCCTTCGCGGGCGTCGAGCCCGAGGTGATGGGCTACGGCCCGATCCCGGCGACCGAGAAGGCCCTCGCCAAGGCCGGTCTGTCGATCGAGGACATCAACCTCTTCGAGATCAACGAGGCCTTCGCCGTCCAGGTGCTTGCCTTCCTGGAGCACTACGGCATCGCCGACGACGACGCCCGCGTCAACCAGTACGGCGGCGCCATCGCTTACGGCCACCCCCTCGCCTCCTCCGGCGTCCGTCTGATGACGCAGCTGGCCCGCCAGTTCGAGGAGCAGCCGGAGGTCCGTTACGGCCTCACCACCATGTGCGTCGGCTTCGGCATGGGCGCCACGGTGATCTGGGAGAACCCGCACCACAAGGACGCCGGAGGCGACAAGTGAGCACCGCTGAACTCCTCAAGGGCGCGGCCGAGCTGTTCCCCGACGAGGTCGTGACGTCCGCGCACGTCCGCCACCTCGACCTGCCGTTCGGCGCCGGGCGCTTCGCGCTCATCACGCTGGACAACGGCTTCGACCACACGAAGCCGACCACCTTCGGCCCGGCGTCGCTGGCGAACCTCAACGCCGCCATCGACCAGGTCGAGAAGGAGGCCGCGGCCGGCGAGATCGTCGGTATCGGCATCACCGGCAAGCCGTTCATCTTCGCGGTCGGCGCCGACCTCAAGGGCGTCGAGCTGCTCAAGAAGCACGAGGACGCGCTCGCCATCGGCAAGGGCGGCCACGAGGTCTTCAAGCGCCTGTCGGCGCTGGCCGTCCCGACCTTCGCGTACTACAACGGTGCGGCGATGGGCGGTGGCGTCGAGGTCGGTCTGCACTGCACGTACCGCACGGTCTCGAAGGCGCTCCCGGCGTTCTCGCTCCCCGAGGTCTTCCTCGGTCTGGTCCCCGGCTGGGGCGGCTGCACGATCCTGCCGAACCTGATCGGTGCGGAGAAGGCCGTCTCGGTGATCATCGAGAACTCGCTCAACCAGAACAAGCAGCTCAAGGGCAAGCAGGTCTTCGACCTGGGCATCGCCGACGCCCTCTTCGAGGGCGCGGACTTCCTGGAGCAGTCGCTGCTCTGGACGGCGAACGTCCTCAAGGGCGACATCACCGTCGAGCGCCCGGAGATCGACCGTGGCGAGGCCTGGGACCAGGCCGTCGCCAAGGGCCGCTTCATCGCCGACGGCAAGGTGCACGGTGCGGCTCCGGCCGCCTACCGCGCGCTGGACATCATCGCCGCGGCCAAGGACGGTGACCTGCAGAAGGGTTACGACGCCGAGGACGTGGCGCTCGCCGACCTGATCATGGGCGGCGAACTGCGCTCCGGCATCTACGCGTTCAACCTGGTCCAGAAGCGCGGCAAGCGTCCGGCGGGTGCGCCGGACAAGAACCTGGCGCGTCCGGTCACCAAGGTGGGCGTCGTGGGCGCGGGCCTGATGGCCTCGCAGCTCGCCCTGCTCTTCCTGCGCCGCCTGGAGGTGCCGGTCGTGCTGACCGACATCGACCAGGAGCGCGTCGACAAGGGTGTGGGCTACGTCCACGCCGAGATCGACAAGCTGCTGAGCAAGGGCCGCGTGAACCAGGACAAGGCCAACCGCCTCAAGGCCCTGGTCTCCGGTGTGCTGGACAAGGCCGAGGGCTTCTCCGACGCCGACTTCATCATCGAGGCCGTCTTCGAGGAGATCGGCGTCAAGCAGCAGGTGTTCGCGGAGGTCGAGGCGGTCGCTCCGGCGCACGCGATCCTCGCCACCAACACCTCCTCGCTGTCCGTCTCCGAGATGGCGTCGAAGCTGAAGAACCCCGAGCGGGTAGTCGGCTTCCACTTCTTCAACCCGGTCGCGATCCTCCCGCTGCTCGAGATCGTGCGCGGCGAGCAGACCGACGACGCCTCGCTGGCCACGGCGTTCGCCGTCGCCAAGAAGCTGAAGAAGACGGCGGTCCTGGTGAAGGACGCCCCGGCGTTCGTCGTCAACCGCATCCTCACCCGCTTCATGGGCGAGATCCAGAACGTCATCGACGAGGGCACGCCGGTCGAGGTCGCCGAGAAGGCGGTCGAGCCGCTGGGTCTGCCGATGTCGCCTCTCGTGCTGCTGGAGCTGGTCGGCCCCGCGATCGGGCTGCACGTCTCGGAGACCCTCAACCGGGCCTTCCCCGACCGCTTCACGGTCTCCCCGAACCTCGCGGCCGTCGTCAAGGCGGGCAAGCGCGGCTTCTACGTGTACGACTCCGGGAAGCCGGAGCTCGACCCCGAGGTGGCCGCTCTCCTCAAGCAGGGCGATGTCGTCCTGACCGAGGAGCAGGTGCGTGACCGCGTCCTGGACGCCGTCGCCCAGGAGATCGGGCTCATGCTCGACGAGGGTGTCGTCGCCGAGGCGCAGGACATCGACCTCTGCCTGATCACCGGCGCGGGCTGGCCCTTCCACCTGGGTGGGATCACTCCGTACCTGGACCGCGAGGGCGTGTCCGAGCGGGTGAACGGCAAGAGGTTCCTGGAGCCCGGGGTGGCTTCGGTTCCGGCGTAACCTGCACACGCACGAGAGAGGGCTCCCGCCGCGGCGGGAGCCCTCTCTCGTCGTCTCGGGGGCGTTCACATTTCAACATCCGGGGGCGGGTCACAAAAAGGCGACTTGGTGTAGGATTTTAATAGTATACGGCTTA